>JAFTZI010000189.1 GCA_017461055.1 Clostridia bacterium
AATGCTAAAGAATGAGAGCTTTAAAAAGGCACTAATAGATAGCAAGGGTTATGAATTATCACACAAAATAGGAAAGCATGACCCAAGAAAAACAATTTTAACAGAAAAAGAGTTTCTTTCTATATTAAACAGCCTAAGAAATAATCTATGATTGAACATATAAACAAATGAGCATATATTGTATATAATAAAAATCCCGATAAATTCGGGATTTTTTCACGCTTATGGCTTTAATTACAGGTAATTATCTTTTTGAGCAAGGAGTATTATAGAATTTATCAAGGTCAAGGAAATACTTGCCCTCGTCATTCAGCTTGTATCCACTAACTCTTAAAAGCACATCAGTAGTAGCATTTTCATCCATATATGAGCTTGTTATGCCGCATCTGAACATAAAGCTCATAGCTGCTCTTAACATAATTATCATAGCTTCATTATCTTCTACATTAGGCGCATATGAAAGATTTTTTATGTAACCGCAATCATTTTCAAAGGTGAATTGACAAATGCCGATAAATCCGTTGTCATCTGCCTTATACGCAAAGGCGTTTTCAATAAATTCTACATTACATTTAGTACAAAGATCTTTTTGTTCATCTTTTGTTTGAATAGGTATTACCGTTAACATAAAAACTCCTTAATCAAATATTATCACTTTTACCCAAAAGGTAGTCAACCTCATTTTGAGTTAGCTCTCTCCATTTACCGCGTTCAAGCTCTCCCAGCTTAAGCTTACCGATAGAAATGCGTGTCAAACGCATAATAGTAAGACCGCAGGTATCACACATTTTGCGTATTTGCCTGTTTCTGCCCTCATTTAAGGTAAAAAGGGTGTTAGTATTACCGTTCTTTTGAGAAATAATTCTAACCTTAACAGGCTTTAGCTTGTAACCGTCAATTTCCATAGGAGAATTTAGCTTATGTAGCGTATCGGGAGAAATATCTCCCTTAATAATTACGCTATAGGTTTTTGGCATATTATGCTTTGGATGGGTTAAACGGTTCGTTAATTCTCCGTCATTTGTCAAAAGGAGCAAGCCCTCAGAGTACATGTCAAGCCTGCCGACAGGGTAAATTCTTTCTCCAACATCGCTAACAAGGGAAAGAACCGTTTCACGTCCCTTTTCATCGGAGGTGGTGGTAACATAGCCAAGTGGCTTGTTTAACATAATGTACCGTTTGCTTGATACGTTATTTTTAATAATCTTACCGTTATAGGTAACAACGTCGTTTTCAGGGTCAACCTTATCTCCGACCTTGGCAGTAATACCGTTTACTTTAACATTTCCTGCCTCGATAACACGCTCAGCGCTTCGTCTTGACATAATTTTATTGTCAGTAAAAAACTTTTGTAGTCTGATTTTTTCCATTATTTAAATAATCTTTCGAAAAATGATTTTTTATAATTAATTGCTTTAACATTCTCGATTGCTTTTACAGGTAGGGAGCCGATTTCCGTACCGTTATTGTAGAAAACAATTCTGCCAACAACATCACCGACAGAAACAGGAGCAGAAATTAGCCTGTTAGCCTCAAAAACAGCCGAAATATTAACATTGTTCTTTTCAAGAGTAATACTTAGCTTTCCATCACTTTTTGCTAAAAAGCTTTCCTTATTTCCACCGATAGAATTTAATCTTACAGTGTAATCGTAATTCTCTGTAAGATTAATGCTTGTATATTTGTTAAATCCCAAATCGAGCATATTTTTATGGTCGTTCCAGTCATTTGGCGCATTCAGTGTAACGCAAACAAGCATAACGCCGTCACGCTCAGCACAGGAAACCAAGCACCTGCCGCATTTCTTGGTAAATCCGGTTTTTATACCGATTGCGCCGTCATAGGAGCGTAAAAGCTTGTTGTGATTTACCAAAACACGTGATCCTTCACCGTTGTTTAATGGAATTTCCTTTTTGTAGGTAGAAACAATTTCGGCAAAAACAGGATTTTTCATAGCATAAACGCTAATTAGTCCAAGCTCATACGGTGTAGTATAATGCTCGCAATCGTCAAGCCCGTGAGGATTGGTAAAGTGTGTGTTTGAAAGACCAAGCTCTGCGGCTTTATCATTCATCATTTGAGCAAAGCCCTCAATGCTGCCGCCCACCGTGTATGCAAGCGCCACAGAAGCATCATTAGCACTCTCAAGTAAAAGAGCATATAAAAGGTCCGATATTTTAAGGCACTCACCCTCGTGCAAGTAAATAGAAGAGCCCTCAACATTAGTCATACAAGGCTCAATAACAACAGTGTCATCAAGCTCAGCGTTTTCAATAACAACAATTGCAGTCATTATTTTAGTTGTGCTTGCCATAGGTAAACGAGCATCGGCATTTTTGCCATAGACTACATCTCCGCTTTGCATTTCAAGCAATACAGCGCCCTTGGCAGAAATGTCAAGAGCGTTTGCAGAAAATGAAAGCATAAGAAGAGAAGCAAAAAGCAATAAAAGAACATAAATTTTTTTGTGCATAATAAGCTCCTTGTAATTCGTTTATACTTATTATGCGCTAAAAAAACAATTTAAAAAGAACTTATTCTTCCTGTTGAGCTTCCTTTTTGCCGGCAAATAAATTTTTAAATTTTTCAATAAGCTCAGGAGAATTTTCGATAAATCCAACAATTTGAGAAATTGGATCCTTAGGTTCATAATTGATATTTAATAAATCAACCTTACCGTTTGGCTCAACAACCAAAAAGCCAACAGGAGAAACCGTAACACCGGTACCTCCACCACCGCCGAAATTCTGTGTAACATCGCTTTTTTTGCCAAAATAGTCTATACCACCGGTCGCAATTCCAACAAAAACCTTAGAAATAGGAATAATTACAGTTCCGCTATCAGTGGTAATAGGTGTGCCGGTAACGGTGTTAGCGTCCACCATACTTCTAACATTGTCAAGTGCGGCCTTGATTATTTCACTCTGCTTTGTCTGTTCCATGTTTATCCTCCTTAGTGGATTTTAATTTAAAATATGTTATCATAGCGTGAATACCTACATAAACGAGTGACGCAAAATGAAGGTAAAGCACAATTTTTGCTTTAAAATCGGATTTTTGAGAAAGAAAGTCAGCGCTGACAGAAATATCGGAATTATCTGTCATATCAACATTTGAAATAGATTTAAGCGTTTCCAAAAGATAGCTGACTCCTTGGTTTACAGCGCCGTATAAAAGCGCGGTAGTTGCCGCATTGTTGGCAGCTACCTTGACTTTAAGCACAATAAACTTGAAATGTAGCTTGCCCAAAAATCTTTTTATAAGTGTCAGTAACGATTCCCTTATTTCAAAAAGACCTTGCACAATTGATTTTTCCTTTGGCTTTGTATCATTGCTGACAGCCTTTTTATCATCATTCTTTTTAGCGACCGCTTTATTGGCCGCTTTTTTCTTGTTGCCCTTTTTCTTTTTAGACCCGGATGGAATAATGCTGATTTTGAAAAACAAAAATTGAGCATAAATCCTCAAGCTTTCATCATAGCTCAAAAACACCTTAATCTTAGAAATAAGCAAAAGAAACAGAAGCAGAGCAACACCTATTAAAATATAACCGTATACAGGCATAATCTCCCTCCTTTAAATTTGCAAAATCAGTCTAAATCCTCATCTGACTCCTCGTCATCAAAATCATCGCTTGTGTCAGTATCAACCGCTTCATCTGTCATTTCGTCAACCGCTTCATCAGCTGTTTCGCCAATTGCATCGGTAGCTGTGTTTTCGTCAGCGTTTTCGCCGCCTAAGGAGTCACCCTCGTTCTCGTTTCGCGGCTCGGGAATTTCAATATCAAGCGGTATAACCTCGCCCTCATTTTGTGCCATAGGAAGCTCCACGTATGGAAGCTGCTCAAGAGATTCAATTCCGAAGCAACGCAAAAATGTTGAGGTTGTCCTGTAAACGTGGGGCCTGCCGGGAGCATCAAGACGTCCGCAGGGCTCAATTAAGTTTTTCTCGCAAAGGCTCGCAACAATATAAGCGCTATCTACCTTTCTTACCATATCAACAAAAGCTCTTGTTACAGGTCGAATAGCCTGGTTATAAGCTATTATAGCCAAAACCTCAAGAGATGAAGCAGATAGATTTCCGCCCTTTCTTATTCCCAAGGCATCCTTGATACAGGGTAAATATTGCTCCTTGGTGCAAAGCTGACACCTATCCTCAAAGGTAAGAAGCATAATGCCCTTTTTCTCGTCCTTGTTATATTCCTCAGCAAAGGCAAAAACCTTTTCCCTTACCTGACTCTCAAAAAGGTCTAAAACCTCAGCTATTTTTTCATATGTAATTGGGTGTCCCGCGGCAAAGAGAATAGCCTCAATGGCAGCCTCGGTATTTTTAATATCAATATTTTGTCCGTTATCCATTTCAGCCCTCCCTTTGATTACTTAATTTTCCGGTGTATAAGCAAATAAATACACCCTTATCAAGGTTAATAACTCCGTCTTCATCCTCAATAGCGTATTCTTGCTCTTCAATATAAATTCTGCCCGCCTTCAGCATCTCTAAAAGAGCCATAAAGGTAGCAACAGCCTTATGCTTCGTTGTTACATCGCTGAAGCACAGCATAACATCGGCTCTTTTGTTGTTGTTAATCAGTGTTCTTAGAACAAAAAATACTCTCTCACTTACAGAAACCGTTTTGGTGCTGATAAGCGGCTTGATTTTTTCACTTGCAACCTCATCGGTTACCTCAATAGTACTAATAATTCTCATAAGAGCGCTTGACAGCAAATTAACATTGTGCTCAGCGACATATGAACGGTCAGCGGGGATTTCATCGGTATCCTTTTCCATACGGCCGTTGTAAAGAGAATAAAGCGTTCCTAATTTGGACGAAGCCTCCTTAGCCCTTTCGTATTCCAAAAGCGCAAGCTTCAATTGCTCCTCGTCATCATCCTTCTCATTTTCGTCAGCGCGGGGAAGCAGCTTTCTGCTCTTAATGAGCATAAGCTGTGAAGCCATAACTAAAAACTCGGCAGACAATTCGATATTATATGACTGTACTGTTTCTATATATTCAATATATTGGTCGCAAATAACAGCTATTTGGATATCCTCAATGCTCATTTTGTTTTTTGCCAGTAAGCTTAAAAGCAAGTCAAGAGGGCCCTCAAATTGTTCAATCTTGTAAATTATTTGTTCCATAAAAATCCTTAGAAAATTAGATTAAATAAGCTTGTAAATAAGTTAAATACTCCACTAACGCAAAGGGATAAAAAGCCGGTAATATATCCACCGAATAAGCGCGAATCAAAAATCAAAATAAGGAAGAATACAGCACTTATCTCTCTTTCGTGCAATTTACACCAGTTGCTTGCCTTAGGTGGCAAAAAGGCATAAAGAATTTTAGAGCCGTCAAGAGGTGGAACAGGTAAAAGGTTAAATAAGGCAAGAGAAATATTTAACCAACCGAAATAATATAAAAATGTAACCAACACTCGAGCTAAATTAAAGGTAAACTCGTTTGCAAACTGGTCAGGTAAAAGGTTAAGGGTTAAAACGTATAAAAAGCAACCGACAAAACCAAGTGCAATATTAGCACAGGGACCGGCAAGAGCGGAAAGAGCCATATCCCTTTTAGAATTCTTAAAGTTAGTTATATCAATAGGAACAGGCTTCGCCCATCCAAAATGTACAAGTAACATACATACAGCACCTATCGGGTCAATATGCTTGAACGGATTTAAGGTTAGTCTACCCATATATTTTGCAGTAGGGTCGCCTAATTTGTGTGCAATAAATCCATGCGCACACTCGTGAAATGTTAGTGCAATGAGCACGATAGGAAAAATAATTATAAGCTCAATTAAAAAATCTATTAAAAAATCCATTATATACCCTTATATCTAAAATTATGCTTCCTCAGCGTATCCTAAAATCGCATCCCAAACATCATTTTTTCCTTCCTTTGATTGAGAGGAAAAGAGAATAATTTGAGTACCGGGTAAAATTGAACGGTCAGTTACTAAGGAATTAACAGCCCTTTCGCGTTCTGTTTTATTAAGCTTGTCTGTTTTTGTAGCCACGATAATATATGGCAGTCCAACCTGATTTAAAAATTCTACCATATCTCGATCGTCCTTTGTAAGACCGATTCTTGAGTCAACAAGCTGAACAACAAGACGCAAAAGATCAATGTTTGGATTGTTTGTAAAATAGCCATCAACCAAGGTAGACCATTTAAGCTGGTCCTCCTTAGTTCTTTTAGCATAGCCATAGCCGGGTAAGTCAACCAAGAAAAGCTTTTTATCAACATCATAAAAGTTGACAGTAATTGTCTTTCCGGGAGCAGAGCTTACACGAGCCATAGACTTTCTGTTTAAAAGTGTGTTAATCAAAGAGCTTTTTCCAACGTTGGATCTTCCGGAAAAGGCAATTTGAGGTAAAGGCGCACGCACGAATTGATTTGGCGTGCCGGCACTAATTTTTAGCGCCACATTGTTTACATTTATTTTCATTTCCTACCAAGCTTGGAACATTGTTGCTGAAAATAGCAATTACCTCCTCGTCAGCAAAGGCAGCATCAAGCACCTCAAATATGCTGGAGCAAGGAATAAAATGTACATTTTCCCGCACTGTTTTATCAATGTCCTCAAGGTCCTTTTCGTTCTTTTTAGGTATAATGATATTGGTAACTCCGCCGGAGTAAGCAGCTAATGTCTTTTCCTTCAAGCCGCCAATGGGTAAAACCTTACCGCGCAAGGTAATTTCACCTGTCATTGCAATATCACGCTTAACGGGTCTGTTTGAAAGAATACTTACAAGAGCGGTAGTAATAGTAACACCCGCACTTGGTCCGTCCTTTGGAACAGCTCCCTCGGGCACGTGAATGTGTATATCGGAATTAGCATAAAAATCAGGGTCGATTCCCAAAGCTTCCGCATTTTCACGAATAAAGCTAACAGCAATCTCACAGGATTCCCTCATAACCTCACCAAGCTTACCGGTTAATTGCAGCTTTCCGTTACCCTTCATAACAGTAGCTTCAATTTTAAGTAAATCACCGCCAATAGAGGTATAAGCCATACCGTTTACGACACCGATTTGATTATCAGGGTCGATTTTCTCGCTTTCGTATTTTTCAACTCCAAGATATTTTTGAAGTGTTAATGCATCAATAGAAACAGATTTAACCTTATTTTCTATTATTTCCTTAGCGCATTTTCTGCAAAGAGAAGCGATAACCCTTTCAAGTCCGCGCACACCTGCCTCGGCAGTATAGGAATCAATTATTTTGTAAATCGCATCATCGCTAAGCTTGAGCATACGCTTGTTAAGACCGTGTAGCTTTAATTGCTTACCAAGCAAATGATTTTTAGCAATATGTAGCTTTTCGTTTCTTGTGTATGAGGAAAGCTCTATTATTTCCATACGGTCAATAAGCGGCGCAGGTATAGAATCAAGAGTGTTAGCGGTTGCAATAAACATACAACGGGATAAATCAATACTCATCTCAACAAAATGGTCTCTGAAGGACTTGTTTTGCTCGCTATCAAGAACCTCAAGCATAGCAGAGGCAGGGTCCCCGCGTGAGTCGGAGGTCATTTTGTCAATCTCGTCAAGAACCATAACCGGGTTTGCAGTCTTGCACTCGCAAAGAGCATTAATAATTCTGCCCGGCATAGCACCGACATAGGTCTTTCTGTGTCCCCTGATATCAGCCTCGTCACGTATGCCGCCTAAGGACACACGAACATACTTTCTTTTTAAAGCCTTGGCAATAGATGCGCAAAGAGAGGTCTTACCAACACCGGGAGGGCCGACAAGACAAATAATTTGATTTTTAACCTCAGGGTTAATCTCCTTGACAGCAATAAATTCAAGGATGCGCTCCTTTACCTTTTCAAGTCCGTAATGGTCTCTTTCAAGCACCTTACGAGCATTAGCGACGCTTGTTTCATCATTAGAGAATTTTTCAAACGGTATTTCAAGACAGGTTTCAATATAGGTGCGCAAAACAGCGGATTCGGGAGAGCCAAACGGCGCCTTGTTGAATTTTGTAAGCTCCTTTAAAAGCTTTTCTTCAACAGCCTTAGGGAAATGCTTGCTCATAATTTGCTCGTAAAGCTCCTCGCTTTCGCTTTGCGCATCGTTACCAAGCTCACCTTGAATAATTTTTAATTGCTCACGTAAATAATATTCACGCTGACTCTCGTCAATTTTAGCATTAGTCTTTCTTTTAATAGCACCCTCAAGCTTAACTACCTTGATTTCCTTATCCATCAGCTCAATAGCAAGCTGTGTGCGCTTGAACATATCATACTCTGCCAAAATAGCGTACTTGTCCTCTGTGCGTGTAAGTATTAAAGCGCCGCAAAGGTCAGAAAGAAAATCTAAATCATCAATCACATCAAATTGCATCAGCATATCGCTTGACGGAGAGGCAAACATAGAAATAGCAGCCTTGGCTTTTGTGGAAAGAACTCTTAAGTATGCGTCGTGCTCAGCCTTGTCAAAGTCAGTAATTTCAAGCCTCTTTGCAACAACGCTTGCCATATAAAACGTGCCGGAGGAATGAATACTTGTATGCTCAGCCCTGCAAACACCCTCGAAGGATGCAAGAATTGACTTAGGTCCCTTTTTAGTCACCTGCTTAACCTTGGCAATTACACCAACGTTAAACAGATTGGAAATCTCGATTTTTTCAGCAAATGGATTTTTCTGTGACACAAGAAAAACAAATGAGTCAGTTTTTTCAGCAACCTCAACAGCATTTTTCAGCACAGGGTTAGAAATATCCACGGTTATTGATATATTTGGAAATGCGAAAACTGCGCCCATTAAAGGGACTAAAGGCATTGAAAAGCTTTCGCACATTTCATTGTATTTTGCCATATGTAATCCTTTCAAAACGAACAATAAAAAATAATCATAAATATTTATTTTATATTATAACACACAATTAACAAAATTGCTATAAAAAATGAAAAATAAATTTTAAAATTGTTTGACATATTTGCATAATTGTAGTAAAATTAATAAAAAAGTATACTCAAGGAGAAAAAATATGGCATTTGACGCAGCAATGCTCAATTGTATTATTAACGAAATAGCATCGTATAAAGAGTGCAGAGTTGATAAAATTTATCAGCCTGCCAATGACGAAATTGTACTTCTTTTACGTACAAGAGATAAAAACTTAAGATTATTAATTAACGCAGGCTCAAATTGCCCGCGCATAAATATAACGGAAACTCAATCGGAAAACCCACAAAAGGCGCCAATGCTTTGCATGCTCCTAAGAAAGCATTTAAGCGGCTCAAAAATGTGCGCGGTACGTTGCCTCGGCTTTGAAAGAGCGTGCGAATTGGAGTTTGATGCCTATGATGAAATGGGCTTCAAATCCAAAAAGTATTTGATATGTGAAATAATGGGCAAATACAGTAATATTGCTTTGACCGATGCTAACAAAAAAATCTTAGCGGTTTTGAAGCCTATTGATTTTTCTGTCAGTATGGAAAGACAGCTTTTGGTGGGAATGACCTATGAGCTTCCGCCCAAGCAAGACAAGCTCGATACAAGTAAAGTAACAAGACAGGACTTTATTGATGCTTACAATAAAGCGCCTAAAGGTATGAAAATAGATAAGTTTATCAGTAATACTTTTTCAGGTATAGCTCTTTCAACATCAAGACAAATTGCGTATAAATCCTGCGGTAGCATTGACGCTTTGTTAGAGGACGCAAAGGTAGATTATTTGTGTAAAACCTTTTTAGAAACAGTTGGAGAGGTCCTTAGTCACAGCGCCAAGCCCTATCTCGTTGTCAACGAAAGAGAAGAGCCTGTTGAATTTTCATATATGCCTCTTACATTCTACGGTAAGGGGTATAGCTGTATTGAGCAAGAATCCTTCGGTCAACTGATAGATGCTTATTTTACAAAAAAGGGTAAAAACGAAAGAATCAGACAAAAATCCACAGACATATTTAAGCTTTTAACCAATGCAGAGGCAAGAATTGTAAAAAAGCTTTCTTTACAGGCAGAGGAGCTTAATATGTGCGACAAGGCAGAGGAGTATCGCATAATGGCTGATTTGCTGACATCAAATCTTTATGCCATAAAGCGCGGTGAAGAAAGGGTATGTCTTGTCAACTATTACGATGAGAGCTGCGCTAATATAGAAATTCCTCTTGACAGTCGCTTGTCCCCGGCGCAAAATGCGCAAAGATATTACAAGAAATACAGTAAGCTTAAAAAAGCCAAGCAGGAGCTTGCCAAGCAAATTGAAATCGGAAAAAAAGAGCTTGAATATATAGCTACTGTTTTTGATTCCTTGACAAAGGCAGAGGGAGAAAGTGACCTTGCTCAGATACGTGATGAGCTATATCATAGCGGATATGCTTCAAGAATGAAGAATTATAACGTTGTAAAAGCACAGTCGCCTCATCCCCTAAAGTTTAAAACAAGCGGTGGCTATACCGTGTTATGCGGCAAAAACAATACACAAAATGATTATATCACTACAAAGCTTGCCGAAAAAACGGATTGGTGGTTCCACGTAAAAAATATGCCCGGCTCTCACGTGCTTATGCAATGCAAGGAGGAACCGGGCGAGATTGATTTTACAGAGGCTGCTGAAATTGCCGCTTATTACTCAAAGGCAGAAGGAAATAATATAGCAGTTGACTACACAAACGCAAGGCACGTAAAAAAACCGGCAGGCTCAAAGCCGGGCTACGTAATTTACCACGTCAATTGGACTGCTTACGTAACTCCTAACGAAAAGAAAATTAAAGAAATGCAAATCAAATAAAAATGCAAAGCGAGATTCTCTCTGCATCCTTAGCGGAGAATTAGCAGGCACAAGAAATTCGGGCGAGCTTAACGCAAGCCCATCTAAGCCTCCATCAGAGAGGGAGGTTTTATATACGTAAAATAAAAAGCAACCGTCGGTTGACACATTGAAAGCTCTCGGTTGGTGGTATGCAAGCGCGGTTTGTGCTACAATATAGGCACGATAAAGCATAGAGCTTTACGAAATTGTCAAACGAGGTGTTTTTATGATTTTAGCTGACAAAATTATAAGGTTGAGAAAAAAGAATGGTTGGTCACAAGAGGAACTTGCGGACAAAATGAGCATTTCTCGTCAAGCTGTTTCAAAATGGGAAAGCGCTCAGACGGTTCCCGATTTGGAAAAGGTATTACAGCTTGGTACGCTGTTCGGAGTTACGACAGACTATTTGTTGAAAGATGAGATTGAGAATGAAGAATTTACCGATGATGCTTCCGAGCATACCGTTAAGAGAATAAGCATCGATGAAGCAAACACTTATCTTGAACAAAGAAAACGCGCTTCTTGGCGCATCGCTCTTGCTACGTTTTTGTGTATTATTTCTCCAATTACAATTATGGTATTAAGCATCTTATCGGAATTGTCAAACCCGATTATAACAGAAACTACGGCCGGTTCGGTGGGATTAACTGTTCTCTTTGCGCTTGTTCTTTGTGCCGTTCCAATCTACATTTATTGCGGGTTCAAGAATCAGCCCTATGCTTTCCTTGATAAAAATATTCCTTTTGAACTTGAATATGGAGTGAAAGCATTGGTAACAGAAAAGAAAAACGCATTCAGGCCAACTTATATTGCATACAATATCATCGCAACATGTCTGTGTATTTTCTCCGTTGTTCCATTGGTAATACTATCTTTTACAGGAAATGAAGTGCTTGTTGCGGTAGCTCTTGCTTTACTTATGATTATTGTAGGCATAGGCGTGGGAATGTTTATTGTGGCAGGAACGCAAAATGCAAGTATGCAAAAGCTCCTTAAAGAAGGCGAATTTACAGACAAAGAGAAAAAGAGAACTGGCGTAAAAGAGGCCGTTGGTTTCTGCTATTGGGGCGTTTTGACGGCAATATACCTTGCTTGGAGTTTCCTTACAAACCATTGGCATATCTCTTGGTTGGTTTATGCAATAGGCGGCGTCCTATTCCCGATTGTTATGTGTATTTGTAGCTACTTTGCAGATAAACAAAGGACAGACTAAAGGATAAACAAATTCCAATTTATCGAGCAGAACAAACGAACCCCGACAGACCTTCAAAAATCTGTCGGGGTATCTATTTGTTTTCTGCGAATCAATTTATAAATCGTATAATCAACAGATTTGTAAATTCTCCGCTAAGAATATCTCCCTTTAATCGCTTTGCATTTTTCTATTTATTAAGCTTTCCTTGATATTCAAGCAAGGACATCAAAATTTGTGCGGTTTGAGCTCTTGTAAGTGGGGTGTTTGGCGAAATTTTACCGTTAACCTTTTCTAAAATTCCAACCTGTGTTAATGAAGTAATTGCTTCAAGTGCATCATCGGGTATTTCCTCAGAATCAGCAAATACAGTTAAGCTAGTTTGAATTTTTGAACCTATAATTTTGTACAAAATTTTTGCAGCCTCTGCGGTTGTGATGCTCTTTTTGGGATTAATGTGTATTCCGTCAGCTTCATTTGTTCCCGAAATTATTCCCAAGGAAAAAGCACTTTCCAAATAGCCCTTATATTCGGGGGAGATATCACCGTCATCAGCAAATCGTGTTTTATCAATGTTAGGCGCATTTGACGCGCCCATTGCCTTCATAACAAGAACTATAAATTCCTCGGTTGTTACTTCCTCATTGGGTCTGAAGTCAAATGCACCGTTACCGTTTAGCTTAAATGTCATCAAATCGTTTTCGTGGGCAACAATGGCTGCATTTAAGCATCTGTCTCCTTCTAAATCGCCAAAAACAAGGCTTGTTTTCAGCTTTTCAATTTTCATTTTGACTGTACAGGTTTCGGAATAATTTCCAAATGAATCTCTCACTCTGTATGAAAAGGCATCTGTGCCCTTGGCATTTTCGTATGGAGTATATTTATAGTCACCGGTTTCGGTATTCGTCATGATTAACAGACCCTTTTCGGGGTAAGAAACAATTTCGTAACGAAGAGAATCACCGTCAGGGTCATAACCGTTCAAGGCACCAAAGCAGGAAATGTTCATATTTGTCCACGCGCTTACCGTTTCGCCGTTTGTGGCAATAGGCGAAAGATTAACGCCTTGAAGTGCTTTGATTGTACATTCAATCTCATATTCGTTGTCGTTTGGCTTAAATTTAAAAACAGCGTCAACATCTTCACTTGATGTCTTAACAAATTTAAGCATGGAAAAATCATCTCGTAAAACCACTTGACTTTCCACTATGTAAAGATTATCAAGCATTAGCCTGCCAATGCTTGAATCAGGTAACGAAGAAACAGTAATTGATTGAACATTTGCTCCTAACGCTTCATCAAAATCACTTACATCAAAAAACATTTCTCCGTCACTAACCATAGATGCTTTAACCATTGAGTATTCTCCTGCAATTACATCAATAGCTGGCGAAAGCTTGCTTGACGCGCAAATTGTAAGAGTAAAGGCGAAAATTAAAATCGCAGTAAACATTAAAAATTTTTTCATAAAAATTGACTCCCATAAAACATTCTTACTAAATTATACTTAAGAATCGGCTAAAAAATACCCGGTTTGTAAATTCAATGAAAAAAAGCCGTAACACTTCCATTTAAATCCCTATTTAACATTAATTATGACTTGCACAAAAAGGAATAAAATCAATATAATGTTAAGGTAGAGTAGTCCCGATGGAGCCGTTTATTAACAAAGAAAGGAGAATAGCATGGAAATAATCAAAATAGGAAGCGATTCCTTAAAAATCAGTCTATGCACAAAAGAAGCAAATGAATATAAGCTTGACAAGATAGATAACGAGCTTATGAAAAACAGCTTTTTAAAGCTATTACTAAAGGTTAAAGAAAGCATTAGCTACAAAGCAATTGGCGAAAAAATAGTTGCAGAAATTTTCTCGGGCAAGGATGGAGGATGCGAAATTTTTGTAAGTCGTGTGGAGGTGACCGAGTCGATGTATAAGGAAAAAACCACTGAGGAAGCAGTTAAAAAGCCGAAGCAGCTATCAACGATATATTCCTTTGACAACGTTGATAAATTGCTTATGGCAATAAATCGGTTACATAATATTCGATATAGTGGCACAAGCTCTGCGTACTACGATGAGGAAAAGGATAAGTATTACATATTGCTGGAGGACGTTTCCTCAAAGGACATAAGATATGCATTTATGAATGAATACGCAAGGTACATAAGAGGAAGCTTAAGCTCATTAATAAAGGAGCATTGCAAGTGTATATGTAAAAGAGATGCTGTAAAAAAGCTTTCAAACCTATTATAGTATGTAAAAAAGTCCCCAAAAGGGACTTTTTTGTATCAGTTAATCGTTCAAAAAATCAATGATGCTGTCAGTAAAGGCATATGCTGTAAGGAGCGCATCCTCATACTTACAAGCATATGAGCCGATATCTACTCTTAGGGTATTACACGGAAATTTTTGCGAAAGGTTATATTTTGCGATAATTATTTTGCTAATTAGGGGGATTTCGTTTTTATTAACTGTTTTTGATAGCTCATTTGCAAGAAAAATACTTTTTTTCTGTTCAACAGTTAAGTCCCCGTTGCTTGTACCGCATAATAGCTGAATGGTTGGGAGCTTGTTTGAATCAACCGTTACATATTCATTTTCTATATTCAAGCTTTCATCAATATGTATAGCCCTTGAAATATCAAATATGTAAGAAATGCTTGGATACATTTTTAAGGTGTCGGTTATCTTTTGCTCATATATCGCTTTACTTTCATAAAGAGAGGGACTGCTTGTATCAAATAAATGCAACGAGTTGATTCCGTTTTTATTTAATCTGTCGCAAATTTCCTTTCCAATGGAGCAAACGTTTTTCTCATTTGAGTAAAAGCTATCACCGTCACAGTATGCTTCCGTTGGTGAAAAATTAACAATCAGAACAATAGGAGCATCATAAGAGTACTTTTCGTAAAGCTCCTTTGCTTTAGAGAAGCTGTAAGCTTCGTCAATGATAATTTCCGTGTTAAGCTCGTTAACAAATTGAAATTTATCGGGACACGTGTCGATAAAACCCGAAATGCTGTCATTGCTTTCGTCCTTTGTATTTTCGTTTGTACTGTCATTTTCCTCGTTTTCGTTGGGAGTGCTCGGTTCGTCCTTGTCAACAATATTAAATTGCTCAAACGTATTCGCAACAAAATTCTTGATAACCGTGAATTTAGTAACAAAAAAGTATATACATACTCCAAGTATGATAATTGCAAACAGTCTGCCGACTAACCTTTTTCCTTTTCTTTTTCTTCTTTTGCCTTTGGTAACAAAAAATGAAGACTGACTTTGAAGTGAAATTTCCTGTTTATCTACACGTATCGGCATATTTTCATCCATATTATGCTCCTTGCGGTTTTTTAATATTGTATTTTAAAGATTCGAAAAATATTACAAAACATGAGATTTGCATAAAATGAATGAAACAATTTTAAAAGCATTAAAAAAACCGCTGCGATTTTTGTTGATAAATTGTAAAAAATGTGTTATGATAAGCTTGATATAAAAAATGCAGGAGAGTTTTTATTATGGAAGCAATGAATGACAAAAAAGAAATTAAAATTTTCATACTTTACTTAATGGAGAGAATCGGGTATCCCTTGAGCCTTAAGGATGTAAGCTCAATTTTGTATCAGGAAAACCTTGCAAGCTACTTCGATTGCGGAGATTGCTTTACCGAATTAATGGATGCAAATCATATAGTCGACTCCGGTGAAAAGGATGAAGCGGGGGATATAGCCTACATAGTTTCTCCGACAGGATTAAAAATCGCAACGGAATTAAACGACACAATATCTCCCTGGATAAAGGAGGTTAGCTATCGGAGTGCTATCAGAAACCTTTCCTTTTTCAAAAGAGGAGCAAAAACAGAATGCTATAAAACAGCGCTTGGTAACGGTAAATTTAGCGTTCACTGCGAAATATTGGAGCGCGACAAAAAGATATTTGATGTCACCTTGGATGTTGACAGTGAAAAGGAAGCTGACAAAATTCTTTTTAATTTCCCAAGAAAGCCCGAAATTGTATTCAGAGGCGCTCTTGCGTTACTTTCCGGAGACCGAAATTACATTTTTGAATAATAGTTTTTGAACCATTTTTTGACAAAATGCACAAAAACGCCCTATGATATTTTAAAATTTTAACCAAAATGCGAAAAAATACTTGACAAAATTAAAAAAATTTGATAAACTAAGATTACTTCATTAAATATGAGGTCTTTTACGCATTTGAAGTAGTCGGAATTGAGGGATTATGGAAAATATTATTGAGCTTATTTTGCAAGCGCGTGACGGAAACGATGAAGCGTTTTCCTTGCTTTGCGACCAATACAGTTCACTTATCGACAGTATGTCCTTCAAATATTCTGCGATGTGTTCTGATGAGTTCAGCTCAAAAGACGATTTTGTTCAAGAAGCAAAAATGGCATTCTACAAAGCTGTGCTTGCCTATGATGTCAGTAACGGAAAAGTCACCTTTGGAGCTTATGCTAAGGTATGTATTAGAAACAGGCTTGTTTCCTGCGTACGTAAGAATTTGTCGAAAAAAAGACGTAAAGGTAAAGAAGATGCACAGGCTCAGGATATGTGGTCTTTGCAGGATACTGTTGTTCAGCGGGAACTTGGTGAAAAGCTTATATCTGTTGCTGAAAGTACGCTTTCAGGATATGAAAAAAAGATTTTTTCATATTATTTGGAGGGTAGAAGGGCTAAGGAAATTTCCTCTATTTTAGGTAAAAGTGAGAAGTCCGTAAATAATGCAATTTACAGGATCAGGTCAAAGCTAAAAAGGACAGTTAATTAACACTTACAATGGCATAGCCATGTAAATAAAACCTATAGGAGAGAAAAGGAAATGTACGAGGACAAGACACTAACATGTAAAGATTGCGGAGCAGAATTTGTTTTCACCGCCGGTGAACAGGAATTCTATGCTGAGAAGGGCTTCCAGAATGAGCCACAGAGGTGCAAGGCTTGCAGAGACGCAAAGAAGAATGCTGCAAAAGCTCCAAGAGAATACTTTACAACTGTATGCGCAAAGTGCGGTAAGGAAGCAAAGGTTCCTTTCCAACCAAGCAACGACAGACCGGTATATTGCAGCGAATGCTTCGCTGAAATGAAAAATCAGTAATTCAATATCTACATCTAATATTTAATTTTGATTTCGAAGAGCTCTCACAATTGTGGGAGTTCTTTTTTTGCCATCTTAAGAGAAATTTAAGCTAAATGCACAAAACAAATTTTGCTCATTATTTTTATCAAAGAACTGTACAAATAAATAAAAATATGTTATAATATACTGAATATTAATGTGCAAAGGGGAGTTATTACCTTGGAAAATAAAAGAAAAGACCAAAAAAACAGCTATAACAATAAAAATGCTCGTTTCAAATCAAATGGCTTTGAAAGAAAAGATTACAATAATGATGCTGAAAAAGAAGACAATGGAATGGTTGTCGGCAGAAATGCAGTAAGAGAGCTTTTGAAGAGCCAACGCCCAATAGACAAAATTTATGTAAAAAAGGGCGGTACACATGAGGGCTCTATAACAGTTCTTATTTCAGAAGCTATTTCTAAGGGAATACCTATCGTGGAGGTAGAAGCACAAAAGCTTGAATATATTGCTCAGGGCGCTAACCATCAAGGTATAGTTGCACAAGCAGCGATGAAGGAATATTCAACAATAGATGATATGCTTGCATTAGCAGAGGAAAGAGGGGAAAAGGCGCTAATTGTAATTGCCGACTCAATTGAGGACCCGCATAATTTGGGAGCGCTTATAAGATGCGCGGAATGTGCCGGTGCGCACGGAATTGTTATTCCAAAGAGAAGAGCTGTGGGCATCACACCTACTGTTTATAAGTCCTCAGCAGGAGCAATCGAGCATATGCTGATTGCTAAGGTTTCAAATATTTCATCTACAATAGAAGCATTAAAGAAAAAGGGCGTATGGCTTTTCACCTCAGAGGCTGAGGGAACACCGTACTACGAAACTGACTTTAACTGTGCCTGTGCAATAGTGCTTGGCTCAGAGGGAAATGGAGTTTCAAGAATTGTAAAGGAAAATAGTGATTTTATTGTGTCAATTCCAATGTATGGAAAGGTAAATTCACTGAATGTATCAACTGCTGCCTCTGTTATTCTTTGTCATGCAGCAAGAATGCAGAGAAGTAAATAAGAAGGGAGCTTTATGGAAGAAAAATATACTCAAATGAAGATAGATATAGACGGTAATAAAAAGCATTCCCAAAAGGTAGAAACTGACACCAAGGAAGAGAATATTCCATCAACTATATCTGTTTTTGATGAACCTCAAACGATTCCGATTGATATGGTGGAAAACAGACAAGAAGCGCCAATGACAGATGACGATGTTCCGCTTGTTTCCCCAAATGCTGAGATATTTACAAAGGTTGCCGATAATGTCAACAAGGACATTCCCAAAAAGGAAAAGCAAAAGGATGCAGAAGGCTTTGACGCATATGATTGGCATGATGACAGCGGTGATTCCGATGAGAATTTTATAGTAGACGAAATGTATGCAAGCACAGCGCATGCCGACCGTCAGTTTATGGAAGCCTTTGGCATTAAAACTGTTGGCAATGTGAAAACAACAGAGAAGGAATCCCAGTCAAATGAGCCTGAGGAATCAAACGTAGTAGCAAACAATGAAAGCTATGAATATACAGACAGACTTCAAAAGCAAGAGATTAGAAATATGTATAACTATGCCATAAAGGGAATAGGTGTGCGTCTTTTGCTTTCTGTAATATTTGCAATTATGCTGTTTGCGCTTGAAAATATTACGCTTTTCGTTAAAGAGCCCGCAGGTTATTTAAGCATTATTAACTACCCGTATTTGCATTACGGAGTCACCACAGGCTTGCTCATCCTTTGTGCAATATGTGCGTACGAGCAGATATATTACGGCTTTAAGTCAATAATATCAAAGGACTATTTACCTGAATCTGTTGGTGTTATTGCATTTGCAGTAGCAATTATTCATAATATCGTTTCCATAATACTTGTGTACTGCGGATATTCTCCTTCGGGAATGTTTAGCTTTGTACCGGCAGCCGTTTTGGTAGGAACGATTTTATATTCTTTTGTAAACGTAGTAAGGGAAGAGTACGGTTTTAGAGTAATATCCGGAAAGGATATGAAATTTGTTCTCGAAAGGGTAAAACAAAACGATGCTGAGGCTGAATATGACACATTTACAACAACGGCAAGCGGCGACTTTAACGGACAAATAGCAAGGGTAGAAAGAACTGCCTTTGTTAAGAACTATTTTTACAATTCAAATGCAAACGTAAACATTAGAAAGTTTTTAAAAATCTATTACTTGATTGCCTTAACACTTCCAATTGTATTTGCAACAATTTCTGCAATAAGAAGCGGCAGCGCAGTTAATTTGACGCATTATTGGGGAGTTGGCGTTATGCTGATGCTTCCCGTGGGGGTGTTGTGCGCATACAGCGTACCGTTTTATCTTGGTAACAAAAGATTGTTTGATGATGGAGTGGCAATCATTGGCGAGGATGCAATTTCGGAATTTGCATCAACAGACGTTTTGGTTGTTAATGATACAACAGCATTCCCGCCGCAAAACGTTAAGCTTCAAAATTTTCACGTATATAACGATTTTACCATTGAAAAGGTTCTATACTATGCGTCAAATGGCTTTTCTATTGTTGGCGGTCCTCTTTCAGAGGTATTTGATGCCGCCGCAAACGAGGCAGTTGCACCGAGTAAAAGAGTCAAGTTTAAAAGCTCGGGCAGAAGCCATCTTACTGTAAGGGTTGATAGCGAAACAGTTGTTTTTGGTGATAAATACGGCTTATCTTCTCAAGGGATTACAGTGGGTAACGAAGCTGAAAGCAAGGACGACTCTTGTACAATGTATGTAGCTGTTGATGGTGTGATTGCCGCAAAGCTTCACCTGAAATATGAAATAGACAGCGAGTTTATAAGAATAGTAAGACTTTTGAATAAAAACGGAACAGGAATAGGCATAAGATCATTTGACCCGAATCTGAATAACGAGCTTGTAAAAAAGGTAACAAGCTTCAAAAAGAGAGATTTGAGAATAATCAAGCTGACATCAATTAATGAAATAACAAGACCAAGCGCGGAAAGAGATGGAAAAATCGTTTCCAAAGGTCGTTCTATGTTCCTTATTAAAGCAATTCCGATATGCAAAAAAATTCTTTACTCAAGAAAGGTTCTTAAGGCAATAAAAATAATTACTTCAATAGGCGGTGCAGTCTTGCTCGGCTTGTGGACATTCGGAAAGCTCAGCTTTAGCTTGTCCTCGCACATTGTTGGCTATCATTTGATTTTTGTATTCGTAATGGTACTCGCATCCCTTTTGACAATGCCAAAAATATAATAATATGCAAAAAAATATCAGTAATATTTTGAAGTCTGTTCAAAAGCCCGGCAGATATACAGGCGGTGAATTTGGACAGATTATAAAAGACAAAGACAAGGTTAAAATGCGAATAGCCTTTTGCTTTCCGGATACATATGAAATAGGTATGTCAAACCTGGGTGTAAAAATACTTTACGGAGCATTAAACGAAATGCAAGACGTCTGGTGCGAAAGAGTATTTGCGCCTTGGACAGATATGGAAGAGCAAATGCGCAAAAACAGCGTTCCGCTTTTCGCTCTTGAAAGCAAGGACAACGTAAAGGATTTCGATGTATTGGCAATCTCTCTTCAATACGAGCTGTGCTATACAACTGCAATAAATCTGATTGATTTAGCAGGACTGCCAATATATGCAAAGGACAGAGATGAAAGCATGCCTGTAGTTTTAGGCGGAGGTCCCTGTGCATATAACGCAGAGCCTGTTGCAGATTTCTTTGATATTTTCAGTATTGGCGAGGGTGAGGAATCTCTTTGCGAGCTTTCTCAACTTTACATTGATATGAAAAATAACGGTACTTACACCAAAAGTGCTTTTTTAAGAGAAGCATCACACCTAAATGGCTTTTACGTACCGTCACTTTACAACGTTGAGTATAATGAGGATGGCACAATTAAGCTATTTGAGCCTAAATTTGACGATGTTCCCAAAAGGGTAGAGAAGCGCGTTGTTGAGGATCTAAACACCTCATATTTCCCCTTAAAGCCCGTTATGCCATATATTGAAACGGTTCACGACAGAATTATGCTTGAAACCTTCCGTGGCTGTATTCGCGGCTGCCGCTTCTGCCAAGCAGGAATGGTTTTCCGCCCTGTAAGAGAAAAGAGTGCCGACGTTTTGAATGCTCAGGCACAGGAAATATTTAAAAACACAGGCTATAATGAAATTTCTTTAACCTCATTGTCAATTAGCGATTATTCGTGCTTAAACGATGCAACCGATAAGCTTCTTGAGTGGACTAACAAGAATAAAATCAATCTTTCCTTGCCGTCTTTAAGAGCAGATAGCTTTACAAAGGAGCTTATGCGTAAGGTGAGCGGAGTTCGTTCAAGCGGCTTAACCTTTGCCCCTGAGGCAGGTACACAAAGATTAAGGGATGCAATTAACAAAAACCTATATGAAGAGGATTTGTTAAATGCTGTCCGTTTGGCGTTTGAGGGAGGAAAAAGTCAGGTTAAGCTATACTTTATGAATGGCTTGCCGACTGAAACCTACGAGGATATTGAAGGCATTTCTGTTCTTGCAAAGCATGTGGTAGACGAGTTTTATAAAATGCCTGTAAGACCAAAAAAGCCTGTACAGGTAACTGTAAGCGTTTCCTGCTTTGTTCCTAAGCCTCACACACCTTTCCAGTGGGAGCCGCAGGACAGCCTTGAAAGCTTGGTTGAAAAGCAAAGGTTCTTAGGTGAAAAAATTACTGACCGCAAGGTAAGGTATAACTGGCACGAAGCAAAGGTATCAAGGCTTGAGGCTGTATTTTCCAAAGGTGACAGACGCTTATCAAAGGCAATTGCTCACGCAGTTAGTAAGGGAATACACTTTGATGCGTGGGACGAATATTTTGATTATGACAAATGGATGGAAGTGTTTGAGGAATGTGGAATTGATCCGTCATTCTATGCAAACCGCCGTATAGGCTATGATGAAATACTTCCTTGGGATGTAATCGACATAGGAGTTAATAAAAGCTTCTTAATATCAGAAAACAAAAAAGCATATGAAAGCAAAACCACACCAAACTGTAAGGAAAAATGCTCAGGCTGTGGTGCTAACAAGCTTGGAAAGGAGCTTACATGGTGCCCCAAAATGAAATAACTCCTGTAAGAATCAAATTTTCCAAAACAGGAGATTTAATGTACATATCTCATTTGGATTTGTCGCGCACAATGCAAAGAATAATGCTTCGCGCAGGCATTGATATTTGGTATAGCGAGGGATTTAATCCACAGCCTAAAATAGTTTTCGCAGTTCCTCTCCCCGTTGGCGTTGAGAGCGAATGTGAGCTTATGGATATAAAAATTAATTCGCCAATGCCTTTTGAAGAAATTAAGGAAAGAATACAAAATAACTTTCCAAGTGAAATGAAGGTCATAGATGTATATTCCCCAACACAAAAATTTAAAAACATCGGCTTTATTGATTATACTATAAGACTATACACAAATGCTTCAAGCGAAGAAACGTGCGGAAAAATAGAAAAGCTGTTTAAAAGCGAATGTAATATAATCAAGAAAACCAAAAGCGGTGAAAAGGAAATAAATATAAGCGATTATGTTAAGCTTGCAGAGGCTAAGAATAAGGCGAGTTATATAGAAATTCACGCAATTCTTAGTGCAGATAGTGAAAGATACTTAAACCCCGAATTGTTCATTGAAGCTATTAAGCAAAATTTAAATATAATGAACAGCGACGGAATAGAGGAATTTTCAACTGTTTATCGCAACAAAATGCTTGATTTTGATTTAAACGAATTTGTATAAGTAAAAGGAGCAAACGAAAACCGTTTGCTCCTTTTAATATAAACCAAAACGGCGACTTTTAATGTCGCCGTTTAAAATTTGGTATTAAACATTTTCAACCTTTTTTCTGTGCTTAGGTAATTTATCAGCGCTTCTTTTAATCGGTGCTAATGTCGCCCTATTAAGAGTTGAAATGTCATTAAGACTTGTGCATAATAGCTCAAGCAGGGAGTCAAGAGTCATAAACTCGATTTCCCGTTCAGTATCGTTAATTATTTGTGCTTTTTCACGTCGATAGCATTTGTAGCTTTTTCCGTTTTTATCTTCAATATTGTATTCCACAAAGATATCACAGGAATAAGCATGCCTTGTGTACTTCGCTCCGGCCCTTGCCAAGAGAGAAATAATGTTCATCATTTCATTGAAATGATACTCCTCAAATAACGCACTTATGCAAACCTTTTTCCCCGAAAGAGGAGAAGAGGAACCTCGGCTAACGAAAACACGCTTGATATAGGTCGCAAATTCTTTTGCAGCCCTTTCAGTAGTGTGCATCCAGTTAGAGCGAGGACTGTTTGCAAGTCGCTCCATTTTCGAAAGCTTTTGAGCCTTCAAGGCTTCCTTGTGCATTAAAAATTCAGACCCAATTTCACCGTTTTTACACCAGCATTTACAATGTGGGTATTTTTCAATCAAGTCACGTGGCGTAAGCCCCGTTTCCTTGCAAAGTCCCTTTAGCACACACATTGTAAAGTATGAATCGTCATCACTCTTATGTACATCCTGTGATTCGGTAACACCGTATTCGTGAGCACAATAAATAAGAGAAGGGGTGTTTACAAGCTCCTTGTAATCAGTGTATATACGCTGAATATCAATAAAGCTGTAATCAAATATTTCCTTACGGTATCTTTGACACTCGCTTTTTATATAACCGGCATCGGACATAACAGAAAAACCGAAAATCAGTCTGTCCGGCTTGGTGAGCAGCTCTCTTATTTTATTGTAATGACGTGGAAAATCAGGAGAAGCATTAAAGGTTTTTTCATCATAGCCAAGAGTAATACCGGGGTGGTTACCGTGACCGCATAAATGGAATCTTGAATGAGGATTCATAAGAATATCGTTTTTTGAAATGATATTGAAGCTCTCGTCAGTTATTACATAGCCGAAGGAACAAATCTTACCGTGACCGTGAAAGCAGTTAGCGCATTCAATGTCGAAAAATAAATATTCCATATAAACCTGTCTTATAAATTATATATCGTGTCTGCCCATAATGGCTCTGTATAATGTAACAGAATCTGCATATTCAAGGTCAGCGCCAACAGGCAAACCGTTTGCAATTCTTGTTACCTTTACACCGCAGGGCTTTAAAAGTCTTGAAAGATACATAGCTGTCGCTTCACCGGAAACAGTAGGATTGGTAGCTATGATGACTTCTTGCACGTTTTCGCTGTTGATTCTTTCTAAAAGCTCCTTGATTTTGAGTTGGTCAGGGCCAATTCCCTTCATCGGAGAAATGGTGCCGTGTAATACGTGATAAACACCGCTATATTCCTTTACCTTTTCAATAGCCAAAACTGCCTGATAATCCTCAACCACGCAAATTACAGAATGGTCACGTGTTGATGAAGAGCATATGGGGCAAACCTCATCAGAGGAAATATTTTGACAAACAGAGCAACGCCCAATATTTGTTTTAGCATCTAAAATAGCTTGCGCAAAGGCAAAGGCGTCAGCATCGGGCATATCAAGTATGGAAAAAGCCATTCTCATTGCGCTTTTTTTGCCAACACCCTCAAGAGTTCTAAACTTATCAACAAGCTCCTGCAACGGCTTAACTAATTCTTCCATCAGAATAATCCGGGCATGCCCATCATGCCGCCCATGCCGCCGGTAATTTTGCCCATTTCCTCATTAGTAGTAGAATCTACCTTCTTAATCGCCTCGTTAATGCCGGCAACAAGAATATCGGAAAGGGTTTCAATATCGTCAGGATCAACGATTTCTTCTTTAATATCTATGCTTAAAACCTCACGCTTACCGTTGATTTTAACCTTGACAACACCGCCGCCTGCGCTTACCTCATACTCACGCTCCTCAAGCTCAGCCTGCTTTGCCTGCATGTCCTCCTGCATTTTTTGTGCCTGTCTTAGCATTTCATTCATGCTGGGACCCTTTGGAATGTTTGCTTTCATAATTACACCACCTTATTTATTCAAATTCATCAAGGTCAGACAAAATGTCCTTTCCTTTTTTAACAACGATTTTTAATTGGTTTACGCTTGCAATATCAATTTCACTCAATAGCATAGCGTCAAATATACTTTTTTTATTTTTATCGGTATTTAATAAATGCTCAGTAAAGGAATTAGGTACAACCAAATAATACCTTTGATTTTTTTGGGAATAACAACAGGAAGAGCCACGTAAAAAGCTACCTGTAGGAGCATCCTTCTCAACAACCTTGCTAATTATCTCGTCCCAGTACTCAAGCTCTGTAATGCCCTCAGGCTGTTTGCTTTCCTCGTTAGCTTCAGTGCTGTTCGGAGCTTCGCTTGCAGCAGCCAATATATCATCATCGCTTTCTGAAGTACTGCCTTCATCAACGGTAGCTGCGGTATCAACGGTTATTCCTTTTGATATCAGAGTGATTTTATCCTCTAAAACACTTAAGCGAGAGAGAAGCGCGTCGCTTGAATCGGAAAGCCTTGGATCACACATTTTCATAAGTGTAATCTCAGCACACAGTCTTTTTCCTGTTGGGTTTCTCATCATATTTGCATATGCATCGTCAAGCAATGAAGCGTGATAAATCAAGGTTGCCATGCTAAACAGTGAGGAAGCGTCCTCAAGAAGCTTATATTCAGAAGGTAAAAGCTCTAAGTAGTCCTTGGCAACATTGGATTTTTGCACCATCATATCTCTGTAAAACGCAGTTAAGTCGGCAAAGAATACTAAAACATCCTTAGAGGAGATAACAACCTCGTTTATTGCCTCAAAAAGCTTAGCATAGTTCTTTTCGGCAATGCTTTTAGCCACGTTATACATTTTTTCATATGAGCTTGTTCCTAAAATCTCATTTACAAGATTGGAGGTTATTTCCTTATGTGAGCCTGCGCAAAGCTCCATTAAGCTTATAGCATCTCGCATACCGCCTTGAGCAGTTTTGGCAATAAGCGTTGCGCCATCCTCAGTTAAATTAATGCTCTCGTTTTTAGCAATGTACATCAATCTTTCAACTAAGGATTTCATAGTGATGCGTCTGAATTCAAAGCGCTGACATCTTGAAATAATAGTAGCCGGAATTTTATGCTGCTCAGTAGTAGCAAAAATGTATAAAACGTGCTCAGGTGGCTCCTCTATAGTCTTTAATAAAGCGTTAAAAGCGCTGTCGGAAAGCATATGTGCCTCGTCAATGATATAAACGCGCTTTTTGAGCATAGCGGGAGTGTACATAACATTTTCACGTAAATCGCGTATGTAGTCAACACCGGTGTTGGTAGCTGCGTCCATTTCAATAACATCAGTTGTACTGCCGGTGTCAATTGCCCTGCAATTTTCACACTCGTTACATGGATTTCCGTCCTTGGGATTTAAGCAGTTTACACTTTTAGCAAGTATTTTTGCACAGGTAGTCTTACCGGTTCCTCTTGAGCCGGAGAATAGGTACGCGTGAGAAACGGAGCCACGCATAGCTTCATATCTTAAAATTGATGTAATATGCTCCTGTCCGTAAACGTCGTCAAAAACATTAGGTCTGTATTTTCTGTATAAAGCCTGATGCATAAAAAGCTCCTTTCTGATAACTGTGTAAAAAACAAGCTGTCATGTAAGATCATACACCCAAAGATCGAAATATCCTTCCATGCGCATTCCCTTAACATCTGCTCGAGACAAGCACTCTTGCGGCACATCATCACAACTGCTTAGTGCTGCTTGGTCCCCCACCTGACACGGTTCACAGCCGACAATTGCGCAAGACTCATCTGTCAACGCTTCTGTTAAAGGTGCTGACCACACAAGAACACCCCTCAAAATGGGAATTCTCCCCTGCTATAGCGGATTTCAGGTACAGGGCACCGCTACCGCCCCGGATAGTATGACCTTATATCACAGCTTGTTATATTGTCTGATATTCTGTGTTATTACACACGCAATAGTATACCACACAAGTAATTCAAAGTCAAGTTAAGAATTAAAAAACTTATTAATTTATTTTACATTAATTAAATTTGGGAGGGAAGAGTCGAGGCTCTTCCCTTAAAAATGATAAATATCATCCTCAATTTTCAAAAGTCTGTTATATTTTGCAACTCTGTCCATTCGGCAAGGCGCGCCTGTCTTAATAAATCCTGCATTTGTAGCTACCGCAATATCAGCTATTGAAACATCATCTGTTTCTCCGGAGCGATGAGAAATAACGGTTGCATATCCCTTGCTTTTAGCCTTGAAGATAACATCAAGTGTTTCCGTTAAAGTACCGATTTGATTAGGCTTAATCAAAATTGAATTTCCCATTTTTCTGTCAAAGCCAAGCTGTAACCTCTTACTGTTTGTTACAAATAAATCGTCACCTACAAGCATAACGCTTTTTCCAAGGTTCTTAGTGATTTCCTCCCAACCGACATAGTCCTCCTCGCCTAATGGGTCCTCAATTGATATAATTGGGTATTTGTTTACCCAAACAGACCATTTATCTATCAAATCATCGGTTGTATATATCATATCAGCCTTTGGAAGCTTATACTTTTGATTTCCTATCCACCATTCACTTGATGCAATATCAAGAGCAATTTTTACCTGATTTGTGTTATACCCGGCAGATTTGATAGCTTCAATTATTAACTCAATTGCTTCCTCATCGTTGCTTAAATTTGGGGCAAAACCACCCTCATCACCAACAGATACAGAATATCCGTTGCGCTTTAATAAATTTTTCAGCTCATTATAAATTTCGCATCCTGCGCGTAGCGCATCGGCAAATATCTCAAAACCACAGGGAACTATCATAAATTCTTGAATATCAATATTGTTAGATGCGTGAGCGCCACCGTTTAAAATATTCATCATAGGAATAGGCATTTTTGATGCGTAGATACCGCCGAGATACCTGTATAGCGGTAATCCCAGCTCTTTTGCATTTGCCTTAGCCAAAGCCAAGGAAACAGCCAATGTGGAATTGGCGCCTAAGCTTTTCTTGTTGTCTGTGCCATCTAATGATAACAGCTTTTTATCAATGCCGCGAACACTTGCGCTTTTGCATCCGACAAGCTCAGGACCAATTATCTTATTGACATTTTCAACTGCCTTTAAAACGCCCTTACCAAAGAATCTTTTATTGTCCTTGTCACGAAGCTCTATTGCCTCAAAAATGCCTGTGGAAGCACCTGACGGAACAGATGCAGTGCCGCGATGTCCTCCGCACAGTGTAACTGTTGCCTCCACCGTCGGCATACCTCTTGAATCAATAATTTCTCTTGCCTTAACAGAATGTATTCTTGCTTTCATATATTCTCCTTATAATAAATTTGTTGTTAGTATTTACAAAAAAGAGAATTATAAACAAAAATGAGCCGATAAAAATAATCAGCTCATTTCATTTTTATTAAGTGGGACTTAAAGGAAAGGGCATTATACCTCGCCTTCCTTACTTTTTGCGTCAACCTCTTCGTTGATACCGTCAAGGGCTTCGTGTAACACCTTTTCAACAACCTGTTCCTTGATTTCCTGTATAACCTCTTCCTTAACAGTAGCAGCCATTGCCGCCTCGGTGTTGTCAATTTGCTCCTCTGCTTCAAGTGCGAATCTTGCTTTCGCAAAGTTTTCATCATCGAATATATCACTAATGCGATAATATTCAGGCTGGGTAGGCAAGTGCTTTTTCTTAAGGTTTTTCTCAATATAGCGAGAAATGTAATAAGAAACAACTGCACAAAGCGGAACACCGATTACCATTCCGACAAAGCCGAATACGTGAGAAGTAAATGTAACTGCTGCAATAACTCCGATAGGAGTCAAGCCTGTTGAAGCTCCGTGAATATGAGGAGCAATTAGGTTACCGTCAACCTGCTGTAAAATAAGAACAATTGCTGTAAAAATAATTACCTTGAATATATCACCCGTTGCAATTAAAATAAGCAAGGCAGACGGAACAGCACCGATAAACGGTCCAAAGAAAGGAATTATGTTGGTAACACCGCAGGTAACAGCGATAAGCGGAGCAAAGGGGTACTTGAATATAGCTAAAATGACAAACATTATTATGCCAACCAATGTAGAATCCACAATTGCACCCAACATATATCTACCAAAGGTTCTGTCTGTATATCTGCCAAAATCAACAACCTTTCTGTAGCCGCCTTCCTTTAAGAAGGCACATAAAACTCTTTTTAATTTAGCAATAATGTTTTCCTTGTAAAGAAGAAAATAAATTGATAGAATAAAGCCAACTATGATGTAGAATATTTGGTTAACAAAAACAGTACCGATGCTTAAAAGATTATCAAGAACAAAAGAAAGAATAGAGCCGAGTACTCCTTCACCTGCAGTCGGAGATAAGAAATCAAAGATTGAGCCCATAATATCATCCGGCTTAATGGAAGGTATAGTTTTGGATAGCTTTTCTAAAACATTATCAATCCAAACATTAAAGTCTGCAATGTAGTCGTCAATGTTAACAATAAGGTTTCTGATGTTAGAAACGATATTCGGTATGATAGCAAGAAGCAAAAGAGAAATGATAGCAATGAAAATAACATAGGTAAGCACTACCGAAAGACTCTTTCTTAACTTTGGACGAGCCTTCTTTTTTTCCACAAATTTAAAAACATATTTGTGCAGCTTCTTATAAATCGGATTACAAATATATGCTATGATAAAGCCATAAACGAAAGGAAGCATAGCAGTAACTACGCCCTTAACCCAGCTTGATATTGTCCCAAAATTGGTAAGCACCCAAATCAAAGCAATAGAAGCTGCAATTACTAAGAAAGCATATATGGCAATAGCAAAATAATTGTCATTTTTCTTGAATTTTTTAAACATCGAGTAGCTCCTGACAAATTTAACTGTATATAAATTTTATAACAAAAAAATCATTAAGTCAATATAAAAAACAAAAAAATATAAAATATTTATCAATTTGTAAAAAAATAGAGCATATCAAAAGGCTTGATATGCTCTGAAATTTTAAAATTAGCCGATTTGTGTGCTGTAGTTAGGAGCTTCCTTAGTGATGTTAATATCGTGTGGATGTGACTCGCGCAAGCCAGCACCGGAAATCTTAATAAATTGACCCTTTTCCTTAAGCTCAGGAATAGTTGGAGTACCGCAGTAACCCATACCGGAGCGCAAACCGCCCATTAACTGATATACAGTATCGGAAAGCGGACCCTTGTAAGGAACACGGCCCTCAACTCCTTCGGGAACAAGCTTTTTGTTACCCTCTTGGAAATAACGGTCCTTTGAGCCCTTCTCCATAGAAGCAAGTGAGCCCATACCGCGATAAACCTTGAAGCGTCTACCTTGATAAATTTCTTCATCTCCGGGGCTTTCCTCGCATCCTGCAAGTAAGGAACCAACCATAATTACATCACCGCCGGCAGCAATAGCCTTAACTAAGTCACCGCTATACTTAATACCACCGTCTGCAATTACAGGAATACCGTATTCCTTAGCAACAGTATAGACATCAAAAATGGCACTTACTTGAGGAACACCTATACCTGCAACAATACGAGTGGTACAAATTGAACCGGGACCGATACCAACCTTAACTGCATCAGCGCCGGCCTCGATCAAGTCGCGGGCAGCAGCGCCTGTTGCAATGTTACCTGCAATAATTTGCGCATCAGGATAAGCTGTTTTGATTTTCTTTAAGCACTCAACAATATTTTTAGAGTGACCGTGAGCAGAGTCAAGAACAAGGAAGTCAGCACCAACAGCTAAGAGTGCGCCTGCACGCTCAACAACATTGTCTGTAACACCGATAGCAGCACCGCAGAGAAGTCTGCCGAACTCGTCTCTTGCTGTGTTAGGATACTTGTTAGCCTTTTCTATGTCCTTTGTGGTAATAAGACCCTTTAGCTTGAACTCATCATCAACGAGAGGAAGCTTTTCGATCTTGTGCTTGCAAAGAAGAGCCTTTGCATCCTCAAGAGTAGCACCCTCTTTAAGGGTAATAAGGTTGTCCTTAGTCATATAATCCTTAATCGGAACATTAAGGTCTGTTAAGAAACGCATATCTCTGTTAGTAATAATACCAACGAGCTTTTTGTTTTCATCGCAAATCGGAACACCTGATATTCTGTAGCGTGCCATTAACTGGTCAGCTTCAAAAACAGTATTGTCGGGAGCAAGATAGAATGGATCTCTTATAACACCGTTTTCGCTTCTTTTTACTCTCTCAACCTCTTCCGCTTGCTTCTGGATGGTCATATTCTTATGGATAACGCCAACACCACCCTCACGAGCAATAGCAATTGCAAGCTCGGACTCTGTAACAGTATCCATAGCAGCACTCATAAGCGGAATGTTAAGCTTGATTTTTTTTGTAAGGTGTGTTTCAAGATTAATCATCTTTGGAACTACTTCACTTTTAGCAGGGATTAAGAGTACATCATCAAAGGTAATACCCTCTCTGCCAAACTTGTAATCATATAAATCTTGTGACATATGTAATCTCCTTTGAAAACAAAATTTATTTTAATAATTATAGACCAAAATTCTTAATTTGTCAACAAAAAATGTGACAAATTAAACGGTTTTACACAAAAAAGCATTAATTGAACAATTTTTAAGTTTTTCAAGAGCATTCTTTTGTGAATTTTCATCTATAAAAATTCCAAAAACAGAAGGACCGCTTCCACTCATAAGAGTGCCCAATGCTCCGCATTGCAGCATGATATCTTTAATTTTTTGTACGTTTGGGTTTATTGGAATAATAACTTCCTCAAATTTGTTATAAAGGTTCAATGCAACATTCTCGATGCTTTCACTCTCAATTGCTTCAATAATATCGCCAAGACCTTTAGCATTTATATTATCTGTTCCGTATTTTTCGTCAAGTAAGGAAAATGCAAACGGTGTAGAAACCGAGGAATAATCAATTGCGGAAACAAGATAGACATTCTTAAGGCTCTTGAGCCTTGTTATATCTTCGCCGATTCCCTTGCAAATGCAGGTGCCTCCCGTAAGACAGAAGGGAATATCGGCACCGACAGCAGCGCCCAGCTTACACAATTCATTTAGATTAAGCAAATTGCCACACGCTTCGTTTATCAGCTTAAGAGCGGTTGCTCCGTCACTGCTGCCACCTGCCATTCCGGCTGCAATAGGAATATTCTTTTCTATTGCGAAGATACATTCTTTTCCGCAAGTATTTGTATGCTTCAAGAATCTGTCAACGCATTTATATACCAAATTTGTTTTGTCTGTTGGAACAGAATTATCGCTTGAAACAATTTTAATTACATTTTCGTCAGTGTCAATATCACTGATTTCAAGGGTAATTACATCAGCTAAAGAAACGCTTTGCATAATTGATTCAATGTTATGATAACCGTTTTCCATACGATTCAACACATCAAGGTGCAGATTGATTTTACCGTAGGCCAAAGCTTTATATGTCATACTCATTTTGCATCAAACCAGTTGTTGCCAACTGCAACATCGGCAGTTAGCGGAACTAAAAGCTCTATGGCTTTTTCCATTTCTGTTTTTAATATGCTATATGCTTGCTCACAGCAATTCTTGTGAGCTTCAATTATCAGCTCGTCATGTACCTGCAAAATCAATTTCGCATCAATTTGCGCCTCTTTTAAAGCCTTGTGAACATTAATCATAGCAATTTTTATAATGTCTGCGGCAGTTCCCTGTATAGGACTGTTCATTGCGGCTCTTTCACCAAAGGCTTGCATATTTTTATTGCTGGAGGCAAGCTCGGGAATGTATCTGATTCTTCCAAACATTGTTTTGGCATAGCCGGCTGCTTTCGCTTCTTCAATTAAGGAATTAATAAAGCGATGAACGTCAGGATAGGTCAAAAAGTAAGAATCTATATAGCTCTTTGCTTCCTTGTTTGTAACGTGTAAATCCTTAGATAACGAGAAAGCACCAATACCGTAAACAATACCGAAATTAACAGCTTTGGCTCTTTTTCTTAAGTCACTTGAAACATCTTCCGGCAAAACACCGAATACTTGGGATGCGGTCATTGTGTGTATATCGGCACCGCTGCGAAAGGCGTGTATCATGTTTGCATCCTTAGACATATGCGCAAGCACCTTTAGCTCAATTTGTGAGTAGTCGGCATCAATTAAAGCATACTCGTCACTTTTGGTAATGAAATACTTTCTCAACGCGCGACCCAAATCGGTTCTTATAGGAATGTTTTGTAAATTCGGCTCAGTTGATGATAATCTGCCGGTAACAGCAACAGTTTGATTAAAGGTAGTGTGTACTCGTCCGTTTTCATCAGCTAATTTGGTAAGACCCTCGCAGTAGGTATTATTGAGCTTAACAACCTTTCTGTATTCCAATACCTCACTTACAATCTCGTACTTGTCAGCCAAATCCTCAAGCACATCAATGCTTGTGGAATATCCTGTTTTTGTTTTCTTTCCGTGTGGCAAGCCAAGCCTTTCAAAGAGAACCTCTCCTAATTGCTTTGGAGAATTTATGTTGAATTCTTCACCCGAAAGCATATAGATTCTTTGCTTAAGCGCCTCTGCCATTTCGCTAAGATATTGAGAATAGCTGCTTAAGCCGCTAACATCTACTCTGAAGCCCTCTTTTTCCATAGATGAAAGAACATAGGCAAGAGGTATTTCGATATCTGTCAAGATGTGTATAGTCTTGTCCCTTTCAAGCCTTTCCTTCATTACCTTGTAAAGAGAATATATTATCTGCGCTCCGTGCTTTTCCTCAAAGGCAACATCTAAATAGTTTATTGCTAAATAAGAAAGAGCATAGGTAGAATCAGAAGGAGAGATTACATAACCCGCAAGCATTGTATCAAACACGCATTTAATTTCAAAATCCTTTAAAAGTGTTTTTACGTCATGACAAATTACAGGTGTGTCCTTCAAAAACTCTTTTGCTTCATTTGTATCGCAAACAAAGCTTTCGCCGCTTGAAGTATAAACATAGAGCTTGTCATCAAAGAAATGCACTGCACAAGGCTCATTACTTGCATCATCGGGAAGTCCGTTTTTAGAATTGTCAACAAACTCCATTGTTGTGGAGGTGGCAGGCTCATCTTGAACAGCAAAAATAGGTGCTTCCAAGGTGTCAAGATTAAATTTTTTAATCAAAGAGCCGAATTCAAGCTTAACAAAGGTAGCACGAAGATTTTGTGCATTAATTCCCTTGTATTCAAAATCACTTAAGCTTTTCTCAATAGGAGCATCGAGAACAATTGTAGCTAAAAACTTGGATGTAAAAGCCATTTCCTTACCGTTTTCAAGCTTGGTTTTCATTCCCTGTGAAAGGGAAGAGCCTTCGTATTCCTTATAAAGCCTTTCAAGGCTTTCAAATTCCGAAATTAGCTTAAAAGCACCCTTTTCCCCAATGCCGCTAACACCTGGAATATTATCGGAGGAATCGCCCATTATTGCCTTAACATCGATATATTGAGTAGGAGTAACACCGTATTCTTGAGTGAATTTTTCCTCGTTATATACAATATCCTCCTTGGTTTTAACAAGGACAACAGATGTGTTACCGTTAATGAGCTGTAAAGAGTCCCTATCTCCGGTTAAAATGTATGAATGAACGTCGTCATTTGTCATACGGCTGACAGTACCTATTACGTCATCGGCCTCATAGCCCTCAAGCTCAACAATATTAAAGCCGAGAAGCTTAACACATTCCTTTGCGTACGGTAGCTGTTGAGCTAAATCCTCAGGCATAGGCTTTCTGTTAGCCTTGTAGAAATCACAAGCACGATGTCGGAAAGTCTTTGCCTTTAGGTCAAATGCAATAACGGCGTAATCGGGCTTTATGTGGTCAAGATGCTTTTTTAAAATGGTCATCATGCCAAAAACCGCATTTGTAGGTATGCCTTCCTTAGTAGTTAATGGACGAATACCGTAATATGCACGGTTTAATATACTGTTTCCGTCAACAATCAATAAATTTTTCATTATTCATTACCACTCTGTTCGTTAAGTGCTTTTTCTATTGCAACAGCAAGCTGGTCAGCACAGGAGGTCTGCTTAAATCCACATTTATTTCCCTTAAGTATGGAAATGAGCTTTTCTGCCTCCATACCCTCAACAAGTCTGGAAATCGCCTTTAAATTTCCGTTGCAGCCACCCATAAATGTAACATTGGAAACTATACCGTTTTCAATTTCAAAATTAATTGTAGAAGCACAAACACCTCTTGTTTTGTAAGTGTAAACCATAAAAACTCCTTTATTTACAAAAAAGTATAGAATTTTCGTATAAAGTGTGCTAAAATACACATTAAATACTAATCATACCAATATTTTAACAAAAAAAGAGGAAAATATCAATATGAGAATGAAAAAAAAGAAATTTGCAAATGAAAGATTGCAGCTTTTGGGTGAGCTTTTGGTCACCGACTTTATTGGATTTATAGAGGACAGGGACGATATTTATGATAGCATAGCTCCATTAAGAATTGAAATTGGCTGTGGCAAAGGCGATTTTATCAAGGGAAAATCCGTAAAAGAGCCGGATTATTGCTATCTTGCAATAGAAAAAATTCTTGATGTCTGCGTGTTGGCGGTAGAAAACTATGCAAAATCAAGAAATATGGGTGATTTAGCATCAAATGGCGGCTGGCAAACCCGTGATGGAGTTGTACACCCCTTGGGAAGCGAAAGCATTCATTTTGAAAATGAAGAGCTTGGAAATGTACGCTTTGCAGTTGGAGATGCTAAGGATTTAATCAGATACTTACCTGATAATTCAGTCGATTCGATTTATATAAATTTCTGCGACCCTTGGAGCAAAAAGGGACATACAAAGAGACGACTGACATATATCGAGTTTTTAAAGATGTATTCAAGAGTGCTAAAGCCAAACGGAAGGCTGTATTTTAAAACAGACAACAGACCCTTGTTCGATTTTTCATTGGAAGAAATCGAAAAGTCTCCATTTACACTTGAATATCATACCTTTGACTTGCATAATTCGGAAATGAACAGCGAAAATATAGAAACAGAGTATGAACGCAATTTTAGCGCCAAGGGCTTTTCTATAAACATGCTGATAGCAAAAAATAATAAATAAAAAAGTCACGCAAAATTCTTTAACCATATAATAATATTGAGAAGAAATTCTCAAATTTTAGCGTTAAGGAAAAGCGATGAAAATTTGTATTGTATCAAGAGATAAAAGATATATTAGGGTTAATGAGCTATTATATGAAAAGGGATATGATTCTGCATTATGCGCACAGGATGAAATCCCGCACTGTGATGTGCTGATACTTTCTGTGCGTGATGAGTTAACAGACATAGAGCTTAAGAACATGTTTTCCCATTTAAGCAATAAAGCTGTTGTATTATGTGGGAACGCGCAGAGAATCAAACAGTTTTTTGGCGGTAATGTTATTGACTATTCATTATACGAAAGCTTTTTGATGAAAAATGCCTATCTTACTGCCGAAGCTGCGGTATCATACCTGCATAGCTTGACACAGGAATCTATCAATGGTAAGAGAATATTTATTTCAGGGTACGGTCGTATAGGAAAAGCCCTGAGTAAGATATTAGCAGGCTTAGGTGCAGATGTTTGCGTGTATGCAAGGCGTAACGAAACAAAAATGCTTGTCAGAACGGATGGCTATTTAAGTGTTAACCTTGAAGATTGTATAAATCATCAAATAATCATTAATACTGTTCCAAATATAATTTTCCAAAATGAGCTTATAGATCGTATACCTAATGATGCCTATATTATTGATTTGGCATCTTCCCCCTATGGCTTTGAAAATATGCAACGTGTACACACAGCTTCGGGCTTACCGGGAAAAGTGCTGTCAAAAAGTGCAGCAATGGCAGTTTTTGATACAATATTAAGCATACTTTCCTCTACGGGAAAGGAATAAATATGATAGGTTATGCTTTTTGCGGCTCCTTTTGTACACATAAAAAGAGTGTAGAAGAGCTGAAAAAACTGAAAGCTAAGGGTTATGAAATCTTACCGATAATGAGTAACAATGTGTTTGAAACAGATACTCGCTTCGGCACAGCTGAGGAGCTGATAAAAACAGTCGAAGAAATTACTGAAAACAAAGTGGTTCACACAATAGTTGATGCCGAACCGTTAGGGCCGAAAATATCACTCGATGCATTAATTGTATCTCCCTGTACCGGTAATTCGCTTGCTAAGATTGCAAGAGGTATAACAGACACATCGGTTACGATGGCAACCAAGGCACACTTAAGGTCGGACAGACCTACCGTGCTTGCTCTTTGCTCCAATGATGCACTGTCTGCAAATTTACAAAATATAAGCATATTATTAGAAAGGAAGAATGTTTTCTTTGTTCCAATGAAGCAGGATGATCCAAACGGAAAGCCGCATTCCTTAGTATGTGACTTTTCCTTGCTTGACAAAACATTGGAAGGCGCTATGAAGGGAAAGCAAATACAGCCCTTATTTATTTAAACGGGAGACAAAATGAAAAGAATTAGAAAGTTTTTTACCAGTAGAATGATAGCTACTGCTTTGGATATTTTAATACAGCTTGCAATCATAATTGTACTGCTGGTATATTTTGACGGAGTTTTTGTATACTATTATTCCGTTTCACTGATTCTTTCCGTATTGTGCTGTATCGAGGTCATAAACAGAAATATAAATTCCGGTTATAAAATTTCTTGGATTTTAATGTTGCTTGTCTTTCCTATGTTTGGCTTAACCTTGTACGTAATGCTTGAGGGAAGCTGGTACACCAAGCAGACCAAAAAGAAAATGCTCAGTATAACTGAACGAATTAAGGATGGCTTATCAAAGGATGATGATATAGTGCTTGATTCTGCAAGTGCTAACAAGCAATCGAAATATATTGAAGATTTTGCGTATTCACCGCCTGTAAAAAATACAAGAAGCAAATACTTTAAGTCGGGAGAGGGATATTTTAATTCATTACTACAGGACTTAAACAAAGCAGAAAAATCAATTTATTTAGAGTATTTCATCATAAAAGAAAGTCATATGTGGGATGAAATAAAGAAAATTCTTATTCAAAAAGCAAGCCAAGGCGTTGATGTAAGAGTAATTTATGATGATTTCGGAAGCATAGACCGTATCAGCAAAAAGGAGATTAGAAGCTTAAAATCTATGGGCATTAAAATAAAGAGCTTCAATCCCTTTGTGCCCGCTATCAGCTTACTGCTGAATTATCGTGACCATAGAAAAATTTGCACCATTGATACTAAAATAGCATACAGCGGTGGGGTAAATTTAGCTGATGAATATATCAATAAAGAAATACGCTTCGGACATTGGAAGGATTCAGGAATTGCACTTTACGGAGAGGGCGCATATAGCTTAGAGGTATTTTTTCTTACCCTTTGGGAATATATTACAAAAGAAAAGCAGAAATTATCTAAGCCACAATATGAAGAGCTTAATGAGGGGATTTATCAGCCATATACAGACAGTCCGATTGATAAAGAAAACGTCGGTGCCAATGTGTATATGAACATAATTTCCCAAGCGCAAAGCTATGTATATATAAGCACACCTTATTTCGTAGTGGATGATGAAATGCTCAAAACTATAACCAATGCTGCCAAAAGCGGCGTTGATGTTAGAATAGTTGTGCCTCATATTCCCGATAAAAAAACAGTAAATCAAGCTACAAAATCGTATTATACACAGCTAATAGAGGCAGGCGTCAAGGTGTATGAATATAAGCGCGGCTTTAACCACTCAAAGATTGTAATATCTGATGATAAAATAGCAACCGTGGGAAGCGTAAACTTTGATTACAGAAGCTTTTTCTTGAGCTTTGAGTGTGGCGTTTGGATGTATAATACAGACACTGTTTTAGATATGCTCGAGGATTATAATGAGCTATTAAAGGACAGCATAAAAATTACGATTGAAGATTGCAAGGTACCATTTATTGTAAAAATATTTCGTAGAATTATAGCGGCGTTTGCGCCATTATTTTGACATAATACAGACCTAACTTTAAATTAGGTCTGTTTTTTGTTAAAAATAGTTGACAAAATGGAATATATATGTTACAATTGCAACGGGAGGAGTGGAAAATGAAAAACATCAAACTGATAGTAGCACGGGCTGAAATGCAAATGAGTCAAACCGACTTAGCGGAAGAGATAGGCGTTACAAGACAGACAATATCATTAATAGAAAAAGGTGAATATAATCCAACCCTGAAGCTTTGCACAGCGATTTGTAAAGCACTTGGCAAAACCTTAAACGATATATTTTGGGAGGCATAAAATGAAAAATAATATTCAGGATGAAAGAGTCATAAGCGAAGGCTTAAAGGCTTACAAGGTTAGCTTTTACGTCCTTTGTATAGGCATATTTTTTGATTTGATTATCAAGTTTAATTTGTACAGCTTTAACGAAAGTACATTGGAAACAGCTTTAGCCTTTCTTATTGAAGCTCTGTTGCTTGTAACGGTATTTTACTTAAACATTTTTATTCTCGCAAGTAAGGGCATAGCTCCCTTTATTTCTGATGTGAATTTAGACAAATTTCCAAAGAAACGATATGCTTTAATTTCCGGAATTATAGGTGGAGTAATTTCGGTAGGACTTTGGACAATCCGTTTTTGTACAGGCTCTTGGGAATACGGTCTTGCAGGCGCAATTTTATTTTGCACTATAATTTACATTTTCACCTTTGTCATAGCGTTCGCAATTCTTTTTGTTAGCTTTTATGCATCTTTTAAAATTGCGAAGAAAAAACAAGTCGAATAAAAACAAAAATGAGTGCCGCAGTATGAACCAAAAATTATTTTTGGCGCATAACCAAGCACTCTTTTTATGTTAAAATTTCCCGCCTATATCACTCAATCCCTCAAAATTCTTTTGACGTAAGTATTCATATGCGGCAATGGCGGCAGAATTGGATTGGTTAAGCGAGCGTAACCCTTCCTTCATAGGAATTCTTATGCAATTACCCTGGTACTTTTCAAGCAAATCCTCAGGCAAGCCACAGCTTTCCCTGCCGAAGAAAAAGAAGGGGTTTTCACCATAGCATACATCAGTATGTCTTTTTGATGCCTTTTTTGTAAAAAGATAAAATTCAATATTTGGATTTTTATCGAAAAAATCGTCTATGCTATCATAGTAGAAAATTTCTAAATGGAACCAATAATCCATGCCTGCGCGCTTAAGCTTTGCATTATTAATTTCAAAGCCAAATGGCTTTATCATATGTAATCTGGCACCGGTAGCTGCGCATGTGCGAGCAATATTGCCTGTGTTTTGCGGTATTTCAGGCTCAAGTAAAACTAAATTTAACATAACAACTCCCTAATTTGAGATTTAATACATTTTACTACTGTTTTCAAGTAAAATCAATGGCTAAATTTAAAAGAAATGATAAAATTTAAAATATCTATGGAAATTTCAAAGAAATTATAGTATAATGTATCTTGTATTACTATGGAAGGAAGCCAAAATGGCAAAAAGTAATGGGAATTTTTTCAAAAATATTCGGTACTTACAGTGACCGTCAAATTAAAAAAATAACTCCAATTGTAGATGAAATAGAAGCATTGTCCGATACATTTGCAAAAATGTCAGACAGTGAAATGAGAGCTAAAACTGATGAATTTAAGGAAAGGCTAAGCAACGGGGAAACACTTGATGATATTTTGCCGGAAGCATTTGCGTTAGTTCGTGAGGCAGCCGACAGAGTGTTGGGTAAGCGTCCTTTTAGAGTACAGCTGATGTGCGGTATTCTTTTGCACCAAGGCAGAATAGCAGAAATGAAAACGGGTGAAGGAAAAACACTCGTTGCTGTTATGCCCTCATATTTGAATGCTCTTAAGGGTGAAGGCGTTCACGTTGTAACAGTTAATGATTATCTTGCTCGTCTTGGCTGTGAGGAAATGGGTCGTGTACATGAATTCTTAGGACTTACAACAGGACTTGTAATTCACGGTCAAACAAGGGAAGAAAAAATAAAGGCATACAATTGCGACATCACTTATGGTACCAATAACGAATTCGGTTTTGACTATCTTCGTGACAATATGGTTATATACAAAAAGGACATGGCTCAAAGAGGTCATTCATTTGCTATTGTCGATGAGGTTGACTCTATTCTTATTGATGAAGCAAGAACCCCACTTATAATCTCGGGAGCAGGTCAAAAATCAACCGACCTTTATGACAGAGCGGAGGCGTTTGTTTCTAAGCTGAGGAAGTTTGTAATCAAGGAGCTTGACTTAAAGGTTGAGCACGATGATATTCTTGCCGATTATATTGTTGATGAGAAGGCAAGAAGCACTACTCTTACAAAGTACGGTATAGAAAAGGCAGAGCAATTTTTCGAGATTGAAAATTTGTCAGCACCCGAAAATTCTGAGCTATATCATCATATTCAACAGGCAATAAAGGCACACGGTATAATGCACCGTGATACTGATTATGTAATTCACGACGGTCAAATAATAATCGTTGATACATTTACCGGCAGACTTATGCCGGGCAGAAGATATTCCGATGGCTTGCATCAAGCAATTGAAGCCAAGGAAAGGGTTAAGATTCAAAGAGAAAATCGAACAATTGCAACGATTACCTTCCAAAACTATTTCAGAATGTATAAAAAGCTGTCCGGTATGACAGGAACAGCTCTTTCTGAGGAATCGGAATTTCGTGAAATCTATGACCTTGACGTTGTTGTAGTTCCTACTAACAAGCCAATGATTAGGATAGACCACAACGATAGAGTATATAGAAGCTGTCAGGGCAGAGATAAGGCTGTAATTGAACAGATTAAGGAATGTCACGCGAAAGGACAACCTGTGCTTATAGGAACTGTTTCAATTGAAAAATCCGAGGCTTTTTCCAAAAAGCTTAAAGGCGCCGGAATACCTCACACGGTTTTAAACGCAAAATATCACGAAAAAGAAGCGGACATCGTTTCCCAAGCAGGTAAATTTGGCGCAGTTACCATTTCCACAAATATGGCAGGACGCGGTACAGATATTATGCTTGGCGGTAATGCTGAGCATCTTGCAAAGACTCAAATGAGAAAGGACGGATATGATGAGGAAACCATTGCTTTGGCAACAGGTAGCTCACAGTCTGTCAGCGAGGAGATTTTTGCTGCCCGTAAGGTATTCAACGAGCTTTATAACAGGTTCAAAATAGAAATAGAGCCGGAGGCTGAAAAGGTAAGAGAAGCCGGTGGCTTGTTTATCATCGGTACTGAGCGTCACGAAAGCAGACGTATTGACAATCAGCTAAGAGGCCGTTCGGGACGTCAGGGCGACCCCGGTGAGTCAAGATTCTTTATCTCACTTGAGGACGATTTAATGCGTTTGTTTGGTGGCGAAAGGGTTATCGGTATTGTTTCAAGACTTGGTCTTGATGAGGATACCGCTATTGATGTTGGACTTTTATCTAACCAAATTGAAAATGCACAAAAGCGCTTAGAGGGTAGAAACTTTGCAAGAAGAAAGCATGTGCTTTCTTATGATGACGTTATGAATCAGCAAAGAAATATTATATACTCTCAGCGTGCAGATGTTCTTAACGGTAATGACTTAAAGCCAAAAATTGAAAATATGATAAAATCCTCAATTCGCGATTCTGTGGAAACATATCTTCAAGCATCTAAAGATGCGTGGGAGCTTGATGAGCTTAAAAATAAATATATGGAGCTTTTATGCACAGCTGAGGATTTTAATGACGATGATATAACAGCTAAGCAAATTCTTGAAGACCTTACAAATCGCGCCTTGAAAATATGGAAAAGCAAGGATGAGCTCTTTGGCGAAGAGGGAGCAAGGGAGCTTGAAAGAGTTGTGCTTTTACGCAATGTAGACGAAAAGTGGATGGATCACTTGGAGGCTATGGATGATTTGCGCGGCAGTATTGGCTTGCAATCTTATGCACAAAGAAACCCTGTTAATGAATATAAGCTTCTCGGAGCAGACCTTTTTGATGATATGATTATTAACATTCGTGATGATACAGTTCGCGGAATATTGACAGCTGTTCCAAGAGAAAAGCCAATGCAAAGAGTACAGGTTGTTAAGCCAACCGAAGAGGGCTTTATGAATTTTGGACAATCAAACGCTAAAAAGGCTGTAAAGCAGGTTCAACAGCCTATAAGAAACGAACAAAAGATAGGCAGAAACGAGCCATGCCCTTGTGGAAGCGGTAAAAAATACAAGAAGTGCTGCGGCGCCAACCAAGGTGGAGAAGCATAATGGGCTTTGGAATATTATTTTTCGCCTGCTTTTTAACCTATTTCGGTGAGCTTACACCTCTGGCTTCCTATACCTTTGTTATAGGCTCAGCATTGATTTTATACGCATTGTATAAGCTATACGACCAAAATAAGTTTTTCCTTCTGTCTGCAATCGGAGCATTTTTGTTGCTGCTTGTAAGCATTATAACCGTAATTATGAGTGCTTTCGGAATTAATAATATGCTTTACAGAATAATGGTAAATGTACAAACATATACATCAGCAGCATTAGTTTTCTTAATGCTTATTGCCATATACTTGCTTGCAAAAGAGGTTGAATTGAGAAAAATTCAGGGCTGGTGTATTGTTGACGGTATATTTGTATTCATTTATTTAGTGTGCGATTTATCTTCAATGATGATTAAAAGCAACGCTGTGTTTGTAAGGCTTGGCGTTGTATGCTTGGTAGCGCAAATCCTGTATACCGTATTATTGCTTGTTATTCTTTTCAATTGCTATGCTCGAATTTGTTATGAGGACGACAAGGATATGAAAAAGGAAACAACAGGAATGCCTGTGTTTGATTTTTTAAACAAAATCTTCAACAAAGTAACCAACAAGAATAAGAATAACTCTCCAAAGGATAAGGGGGACAAATAAGATGCTCAAATATTTGATATTAGCTTCTGTATTTTGGTTCAACCCCCTTATATCTAACATTGATATTCTACCCGATTTCATAGGCTATTTGCTGTTAATGAAGGCTTTTTCAAAAGCATCATATCTTAATGATTATGCAGATGATGTTTGTGTAAGCGCTAAAAAAATGTGTATTGTCACAGGTGTTAAGATATTATCAATCTTTATGGTTTCTTCATTTGATCCGACAATGTCCTTGCTATTGTCCTTTTCATTCGGTATAGTTGAGTGTATTTTCGGAATACCTGTCTTCTTAAAGATATTTTACGCGCTTTTGCATTTAACCCCTACGGATAACGTTAATGCTCAGAAAAGGGAAGCATCCGTAAAGAGATTTACAATAATTACATTTGTTGCAAGGCACGTTTTTGCAACACTTCCCGATTTGACAGCGCTTACGTTAAATGATGCATTTACATTGGAAACCGATTATAGCTTTATGCGCTTCAGACCCTTGCTAATAGCATTTGCTTTTGTTATTTCCCTGGTAATAGGCGTTATTTGGCTTGTGAGATTTATTTCATATCTAAAATGTGCAGTAACTAAAGATATTGATATTAAGCTGAATTATGAATATAGCGAAAAAATCAAAAAAAGTCAGTCAATTTTTGAAACTAAGAACAATATTAGAGCAACAATTATAATTTCGGTAGCATCCGTATTCATTTTTGACTTTAACTGGGCATATACAAATGCAGATATTTTTCAAGATTTTATGCTTCCGGCGGTTACAATTACAACACTTTTGTTTCTTATGCTGAAAAAATCATACAAGCTGAGCAAAATGCTCTTGGTTTTGATTGCTACATTTGCTTTGCAAATTTCCGCAAACATTTTTGAAATTAAAGCAAATGTAAAATATTTCAGCAAATACAATTTGGCAAGCGTTTTGAAGGTGTCTGAGGCTGAAAGCTGGTATGCAAACGTAGTTCTTTCTGCTATTTTGTCCGCTATAATGCTAATTGCATCCTGTGTTATTGTGTGGCTTGCTTTAAAGCAAAATGCAAAATTGAACATACTTAAGCACAAAAGCCTATTTTCGGAAAGCGACATAGATTATTACCTACGCGAATACGATATGAGAACAAGAAAAAAGACTACTTTGGTAGTAGTATTTTCCGTAATTGCTGCCCTTGTTTCGGTTTTAACAGTTATGTTTAAAGCGTATGCTGACTGGTTAATTCTTGTCAACTATGTAACGGAAATTCTGTTGATTATTTCATTTATCAGCTCAACTCTTTACATATATGATGAGGTATATAAGAGAATTTTGATTTTTTCATAAATTCATACAAATTTTATACGTAAAATGCGGCAAAATTGTCGCATTTTTTTTGTGAAAATATATTGTTATTTTAAAATGCCTGTGATATAATGCAATACAGTAAAATTTTGTCTTTTTGGAGATATAGATGACACGAAGTGTTGATATGATTAACGGGGGATTGTTCAAAAAGATAATCGTCTTTACAATTCCTATAATGCTGCAGGGCTTGCTGCAAAGTATATATAATTCTGCCGACCTTGTGGTTGTAGGACAGTTCGCAGGTGATACCGAGCTTGCTGCGGTAGGTGCTACTACAAGCATATACAATGTTTTAACGGGACTTTTTATGGGCATTTCCGCAGGTGTTGACGTAATCTCGTCATTTTACTACGGAATGAAGGATGAAAAATCCGTTAAAAAGGTTATTGATACAGCGGTTATCGTAGCGCCGATTTTAGGTGTAATTGTTTCAATATTGGGCTTTGCTTTAGCAGGTCCCGTTTTGACAATTATGAAAACTCCGGCAGGCGGTGTTTTAGAGGGTGCAACTCTGTATTTGCAAGTCCTTATGATAGGCGTGCCGTTTTCAATGCTATATAACTTCTGCGCCGCAATTTTTAGAACAGCAGGAGAAACAAAAAAGCCTTTTATATATCTTGTAATTTCAGGATTATTAAATGTACTGTTAAACCTTTTGCTTTGCGCAGTGTTTGATATGGGTGTGGTAGGTGTTGCAGTAGGAACGGTTGTATCGCAAATGGTTTCCGCAATACTTATATTCATTAACCTGTTGACTAATAAGGGATTGTTTTCGTTTTCCTTCAGATGTATTCAGTTCTCTTGGCATAAGCTAAAAAGAATTGTAGCAATTGGAATCCCTGCAGGACTGCAGAGTGCCGCCTTTAGCTTGTCAAATGTATTTTTACAGTCAGGTGTTAATACCTTTGGCGACCACGCAATTGCCGGAAGCACAGCAGTTTCAACAGTTGAGGGACTTATGTGGGTAACTCTTAATTCCTTCCAAAATGCAACAACAACCTTTACAAGCCAAAATGTTGCAGCAGGAAAAATTGACAGGGCGCGTAAAACCTTTAGATATACACTCATAATGACTGGCACCTTGGGATTAGTTTTAGGACTTGGTATGTTTTTCTCAAAGGAATGGATAATGGGTATATTTATTACGGATAATCCGGTTGCGGTTGCATATGGATATCAAAGGCTGAAATACACATTTCCAATATACTTTTTGGCCGGTATAATGGGCATAATGCCGGGTGCTATAAGAGGTCACGGCTCAAGCTTGCCGCCATCACTGATAACTATCTTTGGTACTTGCGTTATAAGAATAGTTTGGGTGTATACCGTTTTCCAAAGGTTCCACGACTTATCAACCTTGTATTTGGTTCACCCAATCACCTGGGTTCTTACCATAATAGCACTTACCATCAATTACGTAATTGTTTTAAAAAGGACAATAAAGAAACAAAAAGCAAAAGAACAGGCGCTGGCAACAAATTCAATATGAAACAAAGACGGTAGACCTTAGAATCTACCGCCTTTTTTACAAAAAACTCATAAATATATCAAGAACCAATCTGTGCAGTAAGCGCAAATTGGTTCTTTTATAGTTCAAACAATATTTAGTTTTCTTGGCTTTGGTATAGAAAATCAAGAGCTTTCTTGTATTTTTCCTCTCTTCTTAAAGCAAATTCGTCAACCACATCTAAGCGTGTAGTATCGCTGTTGTGCAACAAATCGGCAATTTTAACCTTTGTGGCAATTGGATTGGTAGAAATTCTCTTAATATAATCCATATACGGTACATCATTTTCGTGTGTCAATAAAGCTAAAACCTGAACGACTTCCTCCGTAAACCCCATTTTTCTGATATCGTTTAGTGTAATGTCGGTATCTTCCACAACATCGTGCAAAAGGGCACATACAGTTGATATCTCGTCGTCCATTTGTTCAGCCAAGTGAAATGGGTGAAAAACGTAAGGAAGCCCTGTTTTGTCAACCTGTTCCTTGTGCGCAGAGAAGCATAGCTGCAATGCTTTTTTGGTTAAAAAAGTGTAAATCATAATAATCCCCCTTGATAGTAATTTAATTGTATCATAAAAAACGGAAAAACGCAATTACTTTGTATTAAATAGTGTCAAAGTCACAAAGCAACAAAATACCAAAAAATTTTTTACTAATTATTGACACAGAAGGTATTTTGTGATAGAATTTATTTGCTACACAAACTGCATATTTTTCTCAGTAATGGGAAAATACTTTGTTAAAAAGTGTTTTCTCTCTTTTCTCGTACCATTACTGAGAGTTTGTGTAGCAACAATTGAGGGAGGCATTTTTTGGTGCGTTCCTCACGGACGCACTTTTTATTTTAATTGAAGGGAGAAAAAATGAAGAAAAAGAATAAAAAGAATGACAACAATAAGCTATCGTTTAAAAGGGTCGTTAAAGATTGTACTTACGCTATAAAAATGGTAGTTGGCACATCTCCAATTGCATTTTTGCTCCGTTTTTTGCTTGAAACTATAAATACTGTTTCAAGCTTCATAGTAGGAACTTATGTTGTAAGGTACATAATTAACTCCTTTGAAACGGGACTTAATTTTAAAACAGTGGCATTGAGCGCTATTGTAATGATTGCTGTACCTCTTGGATTACAGCTGTTAATAAATCCGCTTATAACTATGGTGGAGGACGTAGCATTTGTAAAGGTGGACAAAAAGGTTTTGGGTAAGCTCTACGATAAATGCACAGATGTGGAGCTTGCTTGCTTTGAGAATCCTGAGTTTTACGATAAATATGTAAAAGCAACAAGTGAAATTACATGGCGTATGTGGAATTTAACTTGGACTGTTGCTAATTTATTTAGTGCAATTCTTGGAATGTTCCTATATGGCTCACTTTTGTTTACAATGGACTTTGTGTTTATTATTTTCGCAATTTTGCCTTTATTTGGAACATTCATTAAAAGGAAGGCAAATGTTTTGTGGCATAAGCACACCACTGAGGATAAGGAATATCACCGTAGAGCTAAATATGCTCAAAGAGTATTTTATTCAGGAGAATACGCAAAGGAGCTTCGCTTAAGTAATGCGAGAGAGTTCTTGCTTGAAAGATATGAACAGGCATCTGACGGAAGAGTTGAGGTTGTTCAAAAATACGGTAAGAAGGAAATGTTTTTAGAGCTTGCTCATACGGGACTTCAAACGATTATCACAAACCCTCTTGCAATAGCTTACGCGATTTTCCGAACATTAGTGGCGGGAACACTTGGAATAGGTGACTGTGCAGTTGTTATTAACTCTGTATCAAACCTAACAGGAACATTTACCCAAATAACCGATAGATATTTCAAAGCCCACGAACACGCATTGTTCTTTGAGGATTTCCGTGGCTTTATGGAATATGAGCCTAAAATGAAGGACAAGGAAAATGCTATTTCTCCAAAAGCAGGAACAATAAAGCTTGAAAATGTATCTTTCAAGTATGACGGAAGTGAAAACCTTGTTTTGAAAAATATCTCAATGGAAATTGGGAAAACCGAAAAGATTGCTCTTGTAGGACACAATGGCGCAGGCAAAAGCACGCTTATTAAATTGCTTTTACGTTTATATGACCCAACAGAGGGGAAAATATCTATTGACGGTGTGCCACTTGACGACTTGAAATTAGAAGAATATCGTGCTATGTTCAGTGTTGTTTTCCAAGATTTTAAAACAATATCGTTGCCTGTGGCCGAAAATGTCCTTATGCGTCCGAGGAAAGAAGGCGACGAAGAAAAAATCATTCAAGCGCTGAAGGATAGTGGAGCGTATGAGCGTATAATGGAGCTTCCAAAGGGCATTGAAACTATGCTTACTAAGGAATTCGATAAGGATGGAGCTATTTTATCCGTAGGACAAGCTCAAAAGGTGGCTATTGCCCATGCATTTGTTAAAAATGCTCCGTTTATAATTCTTGATGAGCCGTCGAGCGCTCTTGACCCCGTTGCTGAAAATGAAATGTACAACAATATGATGCGAGCGGGCGAGGGCAAGGCGATGATTTTCATATCTCACCGTTTGTCAAGTGCTGTATCTGCTGACAGAATTTATATGCTTGAGCATGGTGAAATTGTGGAAAGCGGTACACATACAGAGCTTATGAAGCTTAATGGCAAGTATGCAGATATGTTTAAAAAGCAAGCCCAAAACTATGTCGATTTAGAGGACGGAGAGGAGGGCAACAATGAGTAATCAAAAGGATAAGGTAACATTTAAGCAGTCGCTTAAAAATAACAAATTTATTTTCAAAACCGCATTTAAGTCCGCTCCGGGACTTTGCATAATGCGTCTTGTTATGGGCTTTATAACCGGTTTAAATCACGGTATTACTGTTTTTTTAACAAGTGAAATTCTTAACGCTCTTGACAGACGTGAGAGCTTTGAACAGATTCTGTGGAAAATTGCTATAATGGCAATTTACTTCGCCGTGTATCAACTGTTTTATTCATGGCATTGGAAACAATATAATCCAAAGCATAAGCTTCGTTTTATAAGAGATTTGCATAAGAGGTTTTTTATAAAAGCCTCGGAAATTGATTTGTCATCCTATGACAGTCCTGAGTTTTACAACGATTATGTTTATTCAATGCAAACCTGTGATAAGAGTATTATGAATTCGGTTGATACTCTTGCGGAAATCATAAGATGCTTAGTTGCATCCGTTTCTGTTTTCAGTGTAGTAGTAAACATAGACTGGATTGTTGCGGTCGTAATTCTTGGCTTTTCGCTTCTTGCAATGGTTATACATATCATAGAAAATGGAATTTGGTACAAATACGAAAAAGCCTTTTCAAAAATTTGGGGAAAAGACTGGTACATTAGTAGATTTTTCTCACTTGCCGACTATGCAAAAGAGGTTCGTCTTACCCAAATAGGCGAAAATATGAAGGATGAACTGCAAAAGAACAAAGCCGAGGAGCGCGTGCTTATAATTAAGCGTCAAAAAGAATTTTTGGCGCTCAACATAATAGGTTCTTTGCTTGATGTGGCAGAAAACCTGTTCATCATCTTGTTTATGTCATATCACTTGATGGTTACAGGAGAAATTCTTATAGGCGGATTTGCGATTGCTATAATATCGGCAAATAAAATGCGTGGAATGTTCTCGCAGCTTCAATGGCAAATTACTCAAATAAACAAGCAGTCCGTTTTTGCAGACAAGGTAAGAAAATTCCTTGAAACAGAGAGCAAAATCATATCAGGTGAACGCGAATTAACTACGTTTGAGTCTATAGAATTTAAAAATGTAACATTTGCATATCAGGTCACGGAAGAGAAGGACGGCGAAGCAAAAACAGTATATGCGCTTCAGGATGTAAGCTTTAAAATTGAGAAGGGCGACAGAATAGCTTTGGTTGGCTATAACGGTGCAGGCAAAACTACTATAACAAAGCTTATGATGCGTCTTTATGATGTAACAAGCGGAGAGATTTTAATAAACGGTGTAAATATCAAAGAGTATAGGCTTGATATGCTTCGCGAAAAAATCGGAGCAGTATTCCAAGACTATAAGGTTTTTGCGGCAACCGTTGCCGAAAACGTGCTTGCTGACGTTTATACTCCCGAAAAGGAGCAGGTTGTACTTGATGCGTTAAAGGACAGCACCTTTGATGAAAAGCTTGAAGCATTACCAAACGGAATAGATACTGAGCTTACAAAAGAATTTTACAAAGAGGGAACGGAGCTGTCAGGCGGAGAATCGCAAAAAATTGCAATAGCAAGAGTTTTTGCTCATAACAACGAGCTTATTGTAATGGATGAACCGTCAAGCGCACTTGACCCAATAGCAGAATACAATTTAAATGTAGGTATTGATAAAAATGCCAAAGGCAAAACAGTTGTCTTTATTACACACCGCCTTTCTACAACACGTCATGTCGATATGATTTATATGCTTGAAAACGGTAAAATCATAGAAAGCGGCAGTCACGATGAGTTAATACGTGCAGACGGAAAATACGCATCAATGTTTAATCTTCAAGCATCAAAGTACAAAGCGGAAAGTACGGAAAATAACAAGGAATAATTATTAACCTAAATAATTATTTGCATCATTTCGCCATAATGCAAAACAAAGGGCAGAGCGCAAGGCTCTGCCCTTTGTTTTGCTAAAAATAGAATTCTTTTTTCTACCCAAACAGACCGTTTTTGACTAATTTTTCGCATAACACTTGAAACATTTGATTTTGTATGCTATAATATGTTATAACACTATGCGTATGTGCATTTGTTTAGGAGTTATATAATGTACGATTTTCAAAAAGCAGATATGTGGAAGCGTATTTCTGCATGGCTGTTTGATTTTATTATGATTGGTATCGTAATTGTAGGCGTTGCATGGGGACTTTCTGTCGCATTTAAGTACGATGCGCATTATGAAAGATTGGAGTCCTGCTACGACAAATATGAATCCGAGTATGGCATTGATCTTGATATTTCCAATGAGGATTATAACGAGCTAAGCGACGAGATGAAGCAAAAGTATCTTGATGCGGGCGAGAAGATGCAAAATGATGTTGAAATTCGCGCCCGTTATGACATAATTGTAAATCTCGTTCTTTTAATCACGACCTTTAGTATAATGCTTGGATATTTACTAACGGAATTTATTGTTCCTCTTTTCTTTAAAAACGGACAAACCCTTGGCAAAAAAATATTTGGGATTGGAGTTATGCGCTCTGACGGAGTAAAGGTAACACCGTTGCAAATGTTTCTTCGCTCAATTATGGGAAAATGCACAGTAGAAACCTTAGTTCCGGTATTTGTAATAATTATGATAGTTCTCGGAGTTACCGGAATAGTTGGAATTGCTATTCTGGCGGCTATTATTTTATCGGAAATAGTTCTTCTTATTGCTACTAAGGAGCGTACCCCAATTCACGATATAATGTCAGGAACTGTCACTGTTGATATGGCAAGCCAAATGATATTTGATTCTCCTGAGGAGCTTTTAGCCTATAAGCAGAGATGCCATGAAGAGATGGTTAATGACACCAAGGAGCAGACCTCTTGATACATAGATAACAATTGATTTAACAAATAAATACTATGAAACAGAAAGGCGAAACGGTATGAAAATTGTTTTGCAGAATTTGACCAAAATTTTCCCACCCCGTGATAAAAAGCGCGGCAAGGAGACAATTGCTGTCAACAACTTCACATTTACTATTCCAGACGGTAAGCTTGTTGGACTTCTTGGTCCTTCCGGCTGTGGTAAGAGTACCACTCTTTACATGATCAGCGGACTTCAAGCGCCCTCCGGCGGTAAAATCTTTTTTGGTGAGGATGACGTAACAGAGCTTTCTCCTGAAAATCGTGGCGTAGGTCTTGTGTTCCAAAACTATGCACTTTATCCTCACATGACAGTAAAACAGAATATTCTGTTCCCACTCCAGAATCTCCGTGGCGAGGACCGACTAACTAAGGAACAAATGATTGAAAGAGCATATGATGCTGCTAAGCTCGTTCAAATTGATGAGCTTATGGAGCGTAAGCCAAGTGAGCTTTCAGGCGGTCAACAGCAGAGAGTTGCTATCGCGCGTGCGCTTGTAAAAATGCCTAAGGTTCTTCTTCTTGATGAGCCTCTTTCCAATCTTGATGCACGTCTTCGTCTTCAAACTCGAGAGGAAATCAAAAGAATCCAAAAGGAAACAGGCATTACCACTATTTTCGTAACTCACGACCAGGAAGAGGCAATGTCAATTTCTGACATTATAGTGGTTATGAAGCTCGGTGTTGTTCAACAGGTTGGCGCACCGCAGGATGTTTACGACGATCCTATTAATTTGTTTGTTGCTAAATTCCTTGGCACACCGCCTATTAATGTATTCAAGGGTTCAGTTAAGTCCGGTAAGCTTGTCATTAACGGTGCTGAGGTTATGGATGTTCCCGGCATTGATGACCGCGAGGTATTCGTTGGTATCAGACCCGAAGGCTTCATTCCTGCTGCTGACGGTTCATTTGAGTGCAATCTTAGCAATGTTGAGGTAATGGGTCGTGATGTAAGCGTTGTATCTACTAACGAAGCGTCCCTTAATCCTTTTGTTCGTTCTATTATTGACGCCGACTATAAAATTGATAAGAGTGCAACTACAATCAGATTTGCGCTTAAGCCGCATAAGGTTTTCTTATTTGACGAAAAAACCGAAGAAAGAATTAAATTTGAGGTGAACTGATTATGACTAATCAATCGGTCGCTAAGAAAAAACATATATGGGATAAGGTTAGCGAGAAATTTGACATTTTTTGTCGCAAAATAAAGCTTGACAAATGGAAGGCGTGGCTTTACCTGCTACCCACAATTGTTTTGCTTGCTATATTTACCTTTTGTCCAATTATAAATACCGTTAGTATGGCATTTACCGTATATTGGGATCCTGAAGCACCCGTCTATGAATATGACGAAAGCGGAAACATTTTGACAGATGATGAAACGGGTAAAAAGGTTGTTTTAGGATATGGTGAATACAAGGGCTACAACATAGCGCTTGACATAGCCGGAGAAACTGATTTTGAATTTGGTTTTAACAACTTTATCTCCGTACTTAAATATAACGGTTTCATACAAATTATGAAGAATACTGTCATACTTTGTATTATGACCGTTCCGATTTCTACCTTACTTGCGCTCTTGATTGCGGTGTGTCTTAATGCCATCAAGCCGCTCAGAAGGCTTTTGCAGACCATATTCTTTATGCCTTACGTTACTAACTCAATTGCGATAGGTATGGTATTTGCAGCAATGTTCAATATCGTAGGTGTCAATGAGCATAATCTTGATGCGAGTAGATCCTTGGGTATTATAAACAGTGTACTGGGAGTCTTAGGCATGGACCCTGTAAACTGGATCAACCAAGGCTCAAGCTACTGGGCTAATATCGCAGTAATGGTTATTTATATTGCTTGGAACGCGCTTCCGTTTAAGATACTTATTCTTTTGGGCGGACTCCAAAGTGTAAATAAACAGTATTATGATGCAGCCAAGATTGACTCCACTCCACCGTGGCGAGTTTTCACAAGAATTACTGTTCCTCTTCTTTCTCCTATGATTGCTTATGTCGTTATAACAGGCTTCATTGGCGGATTTAAGGAATATACAAGCATCATCGGTATCTTCGGTGAGGGAATGCAGCCTCCCGGAGCAGGTGCGGGCACACCTCGACTTCAAACTATGGTTGGCTATATTTATGATGCGTTAGGCACTAACTCGCAGGGCACGGCTTCTGCGGCAGCCATTATTTTGTTCTTGCTTATTTTTGCGGTTACTCTTATTAACCTTTATGTAAGTAAGAAGAAAACCCACTATTAATAAGGAGGCTTTCTTTGATATGTCTGAAGTAAAAACTGAAACAATAGTTACAATGAAAGATAAAAATTTGAAGAACGTTACCTCCACACAAAAGGTGATGAAAATCATTACACAGGTACTACTTTACATTTTCCTTGGAGTAATGGCTATTATTGTAATTTTCCCATTCTATTGGATGATTATTTCGTCACTCAAAACTGTTGCTGAGTATGAGCTTCCTATTCCTACGCTTTTTCCAAAGACAATAGTGTGGGCTAACTATACCGAGGCTATTCAGGCGGCGGATCTTTACAACTTATTCAAAAACACAGTTATAGTAGGAGTTGTTTCAACACTGCTATCGCTTGTAATTACGGTTATAAGTGCGTTTGTATTTGCAAGATTAGAATTCAAGGGACGTGATACACTCTTTGCAATTCTTCTTGCAACAATGATGATTCCGGGCGAGCTTTTTACCATTACTAACTATATCACCGTATCAAAATGGGGATGGGTAGGCAATGAGCTTACTCCGCTTGAGGGATACGGCGTACTTATAGTACCTTTCCTTGTTAGTATTTTCTACATTTATCTTTTGAAACAGAACTTTATGCAAATACCTAACGAGCTTTATCTTGCCGCAAAGATTGACGGCACTAAGGATTTAAAATATCTTTGGAAAGTAATGATACCGCTTGCCCTTCCAACACTTATATCTATTACAATTCTCAAAATGATGGGTGCGTGGAACTCTTATGTGTGGCCGCGACTTGTTACCACGAAGGAATATCATCTTATCACTAACGGACTTCGTACTGCATTCCAGGATGCTAACACCGGTACTGCTAACATTCCTCAGCAGATGGCGGCCGTTACAATGGTATCAATTCCTCTGTTTCTTGTATTCATATTCCTTCGTAAATACATTATGAAGGGCGTATCGAGATCCGGCATTAAGGGATAATTTAGTTTTAATGACGAAAGTCTTAAAAAATATTTTAAAAGGATGGAAAACAAAATGAAGAAGATTATAGCAGTCCTTCTTCTTGTTGCCATGGCTATCGGTATGGTAGCTTGCGGTGGCAACAAACCTTCCAGTAACCCCGGCAATAATAACGGTGGAAATAATACCACCGCTGAAAAGGTGCGCTGGGAGGTTCCGGTGGAAGGCTTTGATACAGAAGAGGAAATAACAATCACCTTCTCACACACAATGGGAAAGAACCTTAGCACTGTACTTGATAGATATATTGCAAAGTTCAACGAAATTTTCCCCAACATCACAGTAGAGCACTATCAAATCGGTGGCTACGATGAGGTTCGTGATCAAACAAACAAGCAGCTAACAGCAGGCAATCAGCCTAATATTGCTTACTGCTATCCTGACCATGTTGCTCTTTATAATGTTACCAAGAAGGTTATACCTCTTGATAATCTTATAGAAAGCACCATTGAGGTACAGAAGGCGGACGGTACAACCATGATTCTCGGTCTTACCGATGAGCAAAAGGCAGATTTTATTCAGACCTACTATAACGAAGGTACTGCTTTTGATGCCGCAGGAACTATGTATACTATGCCTCTTTCAAAGTCTACTGAAGCACTATTCTACAACAAGACATTTTTTGAGGCTCATAATCTAACCGTTCCTACCACTTGGGAGGAAATGGAAGCTGTGTGTAAGCAAATTAAGGAAATACTCGCAGCAGATGACAAAGCAGCAAATGATACCGACATCCCTCTTGGATATGACTCTGAGGCAAACTGGTTTATAACAATGACAGAGCAGTATGGCTCTCCATACACCTCTACTGATAAGAATGACCACTTCTTGTTCAATAACAAGACAAACCGTGATTTTGTTAAATGGTTTAGAGAATGGTATCAAAAGGGCTATGTAACAACTAAGGAGCTCTACGGCGCATATACATCAAAGCTCTTTACTAATACAGATCCTACAAAGCCTTCTTGCTATATGTGCATCGGTTCTACAGGCGGCGCAAGCAACCAGATTCCAATCGGTGAAGATGATAGCTTCCCATTTGAGGTTGGTGTTGCACCGATTCCACAGGTAAATCCTGAAAATCCGAAGGCAATCTCTCAGGGTCCTTCACTTTGTATCTTTAGCCAAGCAGGCGATAAGGATGCATATGAAGATAGCCAGGAAGTGCTTGCTTCATGGATTTTTGTTAAATATCTTTGCACAACTCCTGAGTTCCAGGCAGCATTCTCAATGACCTCCGGTTATATGCCTGTTATCAATTCTGCTAAGGAAATGGGACAGTATGCTAACTGGCTTCAAAACGCTAACAGCACAGGTAACCTTGTTGCAACTGTTGCCAATCTCGCTTTTGAACAGGCAGAAGCTGCGTTCGTTTCCCCTGCATTTAACGGCTCTACCAAGGCTCGCGATCAGGTAGGCGCACTCATTCAGTATTGCTTTACTAATACGTCAACCGATGTTGATGCTATGATTTTAAAAGCATTCCAGGATGCTATTACAGAATGTCTCAGCAATAATTAATTGTTTGTTTGAGGAAAAATTATGAACAAATTAACAAAGCTTTTAGTAATCCTTATCGCAATTATAATGCTTATGAGCTGCTTTACAGCTTGCGATCAGCCAAATACTGACACCGAAAGTAGTAGCGAAAGCGGTAACGGATCTGAAAACAACGGCACGGAAAATGGCGGTGGCGAGGAAGAAATTCAGTTCGTTGACTATGCTTCTCAGCTTAAATTCAATCCAAACTCAGGTAAAAAATGGTCTTATGTTACTGTAAAATCTTATATTGATGGCGACACAACTCATTTTTACATTGACAAGAGCCAAATTCCTGAGGGGTATGTTAAAGCAAGATATCTCGGCATTAATACTCCCGAGTCCACAGGTGTCGTTGAGCCTTGGGGTAAAAAGGCATCTAATTATACTAAGACACAGCTTAAAAAGGCAGAGTCAATAAATAACGGTATTATCATTGAATCTGATACTGCCAATTGGGATCTCGACTCCACAGGAGAAAGATATCTTCTTTGGATTTGGTACAAGACCTCAGAAAATGGCGAGTACAGAAACCTTAACATCGAAATTCTTCAGCAAGGCCTTGCTTTTGGCTCTAATACAACATCTAACACATACAGCGAGTACACAACAGCAGCCCTTTATCAATCAACAGCCTTAAAGCTATATGTTTTCAATAAAAAGGTAAAGGACCCTGACTTCTATTACGGACAAGCTGTAAACCTTACTCTTAAGGAGCTTAAGGCTAACACTCAGAAGTATGAAGGTATGCTCGTTAAGTTTGATGCAGTTGTGGCAAAAAAATCAGGTTATACTCTTTATGTTGAGGAGTATGATGCACAAAATGACATGTACTTTGGAATGCAGGTTTTTGCAGGAAACGGTTGTCCTATAATGGATAAATTTGCTATCGGTAACCGTGTTTCTCTCGTAGGAACCCTTCAGTATTGGGAAAATGGCGGTACATACCAGCTTTCTAACCTTCAGTATGACATTCTGTTCCCTGATTGGGAAGGAGGATGCAGAGTTCTTGAAACAGGCTTAGAGGCTTCTTATCGCGAAATCGATGTAGACAAGATTATGAACGGAAAGATTAATATTGATTCTTATGTTGAGCGCGAGGATGAAAACGGTGAAATCGTAGAGGAGCTTCAAACTGTCGAATTAGACTACGGAGAGCTTGCACTTCACAGCACCGTAAAGCTCTCAAATCTTACAGTTACCAGTGTTTATACAACAAACGCTGATACCGCCTCAAAGGGCGCTCTTACCATTACCTGTAAGGATGAAAAGGGTACAACCATTGAAATTCGTACAGCATCAAAGCTTGTAAGAGATGACCAAACTGTAGTGGTTGCTTCTGACTTTCCGGCAGGAACCGTTATCAGTGTTAAGGGCATTATTGATGTTTACGATCAATATCAGGTAAAGGTATTTAATATTGATGACATTATTATTGCAGAGTAATTTTGTCTAAATCATTGTATTTTCTGCTGTGAGGGCAGACCATGAATTAGTTTATCATTTTTAAAATAATATAAAAAGGAGCACTATCATGAAAAAAATCGCACTCTTACTTCTCATTGTTTCTCTTGTGTTTGTGCTTTTCGCTTTCGCCGGCTGTGGCGATGACGAGACTGACACACCCCCAAGCAGCTCAAATAATGGGAACGTAAACCCAGACACCCCAGGTGCTGATGAGGATCTTCAAGCGGCTTATGATTACATTAAGCTAACTTATAAGACTCTTAGCACTACAACCACAAGCTTTGAGATAATGAAGAATGCGCCTATCGGCGACAAAGTCTTCGCAATTACTTGGAGCACAGACAACGATGCAATTACTATCACAGAAACTGAAGATGGTAACTTTTACGTTGTAAACATTCCTGCTCTTGGAGATGCTGCAGTTAACTACACACTCAAGTTCTCAATAGAGAATGAAGCGGGTGAGAAAAAGGAAGGCAGCTTTAACCTTACAATTCCTAAGTTTGCTGTAAATACCTTTGATGAGTATGTAGCCGCTGAGGATGGCACACCGCTTATTATTCAGGGCATCGTAACAGGTGTTATTTCAAAGTCAACCAACTCTAGTAAGGAAAACAGCTTGTTCATTCAGGATCTTAACGGTAATGGCGGTTATTATGCTTATAATCTCGCAGAGGATCCAAACGGTGTTATTTCCGTTGGTATGACAGTTGAAGTAAGAGGTGACAAGAAGAACTACAATGGTACATTCGAGCTTGTTAATCCTGTTGCTACTGTAATTGATTCCGAAATTAAGCCTGTAACTCCTGTAGATTTTACAGAAGTGTTGGCAGGAGCAGCTTCTCTTGATGCGCAAGAGCTTACTAATAAGAACGGTATGCTCGTAACAATCAAGGGCGTTACTATTTTAGAGTATGTAGAGGGTAACGGTTACCACTACTTTAAGCTTGGCGACCACAAGACCTATTTAAGAGTTTCATCATCCTCTAACTGTATTACTAAGGAAGAGGGCGAAACACTTACTGCTAACTTCCAAAACAACTTCTACAACGGTGCAGATGTAACAGGTATTATTGCAGTATATAATAACAGCTTCTATTTAATGCCTGTTTCTGTTGATGCTTTTACAAACATTGTTGAGCTTGAAAAGCCTGCTGACGTAAAGGTTGACACTGCTTTGACAAACACAAAGCTTCCCGGTATGATTCAGATTTCCGGCGATACAAAGCTTCCTACATCCTTCTCAGGCTTCTCTGATGTAACACTTACTTGGGAGCTTGTTGCAACAGAGGGTGTAAATTGTGCAACTCTTAACGGTAATATTCTTACTGTTACTATTCCTGAGTCAGCTCAAACTGTAACACTTAAGGCAACGGCTACATGTGGTGATGTATCTGACTCTAAGGATTTCACCATAATCGTTAAGCCAATTTCCACTATAACAATTTTGGAAGCTAACAATATCGGTATGAATATGGCTCATAATACATATACAGAAGAGCTTTACTATATTACAGGCGTTATTGATAGCATTGATAACTCCACTTATGGTAACCTATTAATAGTAGACGGAGAATTTTCAATTTCTACTTATGGTCTTTATGACGCTACCGGCAAGGTAAGATATGATAAAATGAATCCTCAGCCACTCGTTAAGGATACTATTAAGGTTCTTTCCTCTATCGGTAAATACAAAAATGACGTTCAGCTTAAGAATGCTAAGGTTGTTGAGCACACTGTTCACGAGGACAACAAGGTTGAGGTTGCTCCAACAGTTGACTTCAAGCCTGTTAACCCAATAGTTGATACTGAATATTACTTTGCAATGGTAAAGAATGATGTGGTTTACTTCATTACCGGTGCTATGGGCTCAGGCAGTGCTAAGTACTACATGGCTTCAACATCTAATATTGAAGAAGCTGCAAAGGTTACTGTTGTAGCAGGTCCTACAGAGGGTACTTACTATATTACTCTAACAGTTGAAGGCGCTACAAAGTACATGGATCTCGTAGTTAGCGGTACACACAAGAATGCAGTATATGTTGATGCAGCTCCGGAGGTTGGTTTCTCCTTTGATGCAGAATACA
>JAFTZI010000190.1 GCA_017461055.1 Clostridia bacterium
GATTTCTGTGAGCATATCAGGCATACTTATTCTTCCCGATGTGTTTATCAGAACCATTGCGCAAATAGGACATGATGAAGCAGAATGCAGGGTCTTGCGTGCTAATGCGTATGCTACCATTCGAGAAATAAATGCAATTTCAAAGTCTAAGACAGCGAGCCCAAAGCTATTTGATACTATAAAGCTTGACGAGGTGGGCTATAGTAGCGACAATGGGTTGGGTGACAAGCCTGTGTTTGACCGAACCTATCTTATAGACTATGAAGCAAAGACAGGCGGTGCGTTTATGAGCATTGCAGATTATGAAAAGACAGTTGCTCGCATTGCATATATGCAGCTCTTTCCTCCTTTATTCGGGAATACGAACTCTATGGAGGATACCATTTACAAACGCTTCCAAATAGCAAATGACCCGCTATATGGTTCTTGCGGTACTGCTAAGGCAAAATATCCTGCTGATTCCGTTTTAAAATACTGCTCATTAAGAGCGGCTAAGGATACATTATTTGCCGGCTGGCAAAGAATTGACGAACGGATTAGCGCTAGGCAAAGGAAGGAGGCTGAGCATGAAGAAAACAGTAGTGCTGTAAAGAAGTGCATTAACCCCCGTGCTGAGTACGTGCGTATGTTTGATGAATTATCATCAAAGACCAGTGATGAAATAGATCAGAATAGACTTTTTGTAAATATAGCAGCAGACGTAAGTAACGAAAAATATGTACCGAAGGACGATGGTACAGAAATCATTGAGTCAAACGACAAGGTTGAGGACTTCATAACAACTCTTCAAGGCTTGATTGACAAGGACATTAGCAATGTTTATCCCGGCAATATAAGCCAACTTAAGATTCAACAAGACTGCGAGGCTTGGGTTGAGTCGGATGCTTGCAGCAAAGGTGATGACCTTAAAGTATTTGTTGCCAACCAAGCAAAAATGGTTCAAAGATTCTTGGCTGATATCAACTACAGACTTGAAGAAATTGCAGAAAATGTTGTTAATATTGTTTGTCCTAACGATATGGGTGATGTTGATGAGGCGAATCTTGCATCCATTAAGGGAATGTTTACCAAGACGGATGAAAATGGTGAATCGTATTTTATTCATCCAATAGCGGTAAGATACATATTATATAAGCTTGCGGACTTACTTGAAGGATATAAGAATGAAAGCATAGTTGACGAGGCGCGCGAAGCGGTGATAAAAGGTCCTGAAATGACCCTTGACAATAAAAAAACAACGATAGTTACAAGAATAACATTACCAGAGTTCATTGAAGACAAACCTTTCTTTATATCTAAAAAGAAACATATTAAAAATGTCAAAAGAGTTTATTATGATTACAATAGTCAATATACTGACCTTTGTTCTGATTTTGCAAAAAAGCTTGTTATGCAAAAGGTTGCTATGCTCCTTGCACAGAGAATAGAGGTTCTTACAAAGGTGGTTGAAAACTTCTTTGGAAATCTTGATCAAGTATATGATAAGTTAAACAATGATATTGCAGCAAACATTGAGGAGAACAATGAAAATGCAAATAAAATTTTTTACGTTTTCGCATCAGGTGAAGAAAAGGAGTATCTATATGAGTCTCTCAATCTTGACACCGGTAATAGCGATAAAAGCATAAACAAGACAATTGTTGATGCCTTCTATGCTCAATTCTGCGTTAAGGATAACCAAATAGCTCGCAACAACATAAAATATGAGAAGCAAAGTGTTATAGCCACATTCTTCACAGAGTTACTTAATACATATGGCGATATTATTAAAAACGACTGTAATGATAAAATAGACCTTGACCTTTACACAGCTGTTTGCAAGAGCTCCGATTTTGAATACAAGAGAGAAAACGGAGACGCCGAGGAGGATAGCAATTCAAGAGCTAAGCGTCATATGAAGGCAATGAAGGACTGGGTTGCAAGAGTACAAAGCAACAGCTCTCCATATCTGCTTGTTAAGGACGATATAAAGAGTAACCCTAGTAAGCAAACGACATTTTGGGGCTTCAGCCCAGATCTTGCAAAGGCTTGTCCTGAGCTTGGACAAATCCTTGGCGTAAATACAGAAACTCAGCAAAACAAGGCTTATGACAAGTGCGAGCTTGACTGCTACCGTGCAGTTTACGGTATTGAGGCAGGCGAGGTTGACAAGTTCAACGAGGAAAGAAAGCAAGAACGCGATAACTATTATGGAAGCTATGAATACATCGTTAGCACAATGGATGAAAAAGTAGCCAACGGTGATGAGGAAGCCTTGGTAATGACACCTCACCTTGATAAGACCTGGCACAAAATTCTTCCATTTATTTCACCCGATAAGAAGGATTAATTGCAAAAGCAAAGGGGAATTTAAAATGAGCATAACAAACGAGCTTGACCATGCAATAAAGCTGTCCGAGGCGAAAACGGGCAGCGGTGGGTATATAGTAGGTGGCAGGGTGAA
>JAFTZI010000191.1 GCA_017461055.1 Clostridia bacterium
CAGTTAAAAAACTTTCAAATCAAAGGTCGGAGAAAGGCTCACGGATTTATCGTTCCGAGACAAATGGGTTCGGTTTCCGTAAGGCTACGTGTACATAGCGTACATCGAGAGGGGAAAAACGGAAATAAAAACCAAAAAATTTTAATTAAAAGAGGAAAAGCAAGGCTTTTCGACCTTGAGAAAGTAGCAAACATAAAAATATAGGTGTACTAACCGTTGTCAGTACACCTATATATCTTATTCATTTTTTGGTTTTGGTGTAGGGGTTCCCCGAAACGAAGTATGAGTTTTTGGGGTTCACGTATTCCCTAAGGTGTCAGCCTTCTTACTCAGTTTTATTTGAGGAAATCAAAGACCTTAAATCGCCGAGGATGCCTGTGCCGCCGTTTAGGTTGATGCTGTCAATATTTTCGCAGATTTTCTCCAAAAATTCAAGCTCCTTTAGCTTGTAAAGGGTCTTGTTTTCGTCCATTAGCTTGGCGGTATTCAGGAGTGACCTTGTTGAAGCTACCTCCTCACGTCTTGTAATGACGTTGGCTTGAGCCTTCTTTTCGGCTAAGAGGATTGTGTTCATTATGCTTCTTATTTCACCGGGGAGAATTATATCTCTTACCGCTGCCTCGTTAACCTCAACGTAGAATTCTTTTTCCTTTTCCTTAAGCTTTTCGTACACGTGCTGGGATATTTTCTCCTTATTTTCGAGAATTTCATCAAGCTTATACTTGTTTACATACTCTCTTACAGCAAGCTGAGCGCAAATTCTTATATGCTCCTCGTAGTCGTTAAGCTCGGTTATTACCTTAACGTAATCCTTGATACGAATACATATTACAAGGTTAACTCTTACGCTTACCTTGTCCTGTGTCAAAATTTCCTGTCCTGTTACGTTTATAACTATTGCTCTTGTGTCGACTAATCTTACCTCTGTTTCTCTTTTGCTCCAAAAGTAATAAATTCCGCCGTCAAGAACTCTTTCGAGCTTGTTGTCAACAAACAAGATACCCTTTTCGTATGGGCTTACCTCGTGAAATTTATACATTGAGTATGGAAGCTGTCTGATTGTTTCGGCACTTAAGCCCTCAATCATAGCATTTTGCGCGTCCACGTATTCGATTTTCTCATTTTTTAAGCCTGCGTAAAGAGCATATACGCCTTGGGTAAAGGCATCCCTTACTCTTCCGTCAATATATCTTATCAAAACTTGATTTTGGTCGACCACGTGTAGATTATACATAGCCTTAATGTCCTTATTTTCCATTAAGGTGTCAAGAGTTGCGTTTGCTGACTTAAGCGGCTTTTCAATGTCGATCTCCTCAACTATGCTGTTTTTTGATACTATGTATCTTCCTGCCCTTAATACTCTTTCAAATTTTCCGTTTTTGAAAAGCAAGCCTATGGTGCGTTCGTTTATGATTACCTTTTTCATTTTCGTTTCTCCTTTTCAAAATATATATTTCTGCGTCTTAAAAAAAGTGACAAATTTTAAGACGGTGATTGCGGATTTGTATTCCGTAGCCACAGCCAACTCCAATTAAACCCGATTTTGTATGCAATCTATTCACACATAATAGGTGAGTAAATTTCAATAGAGAAAGGTGCAGATATATAAAAATATTTCAAGCCTTTATCTGTTGGAAGGCGCCGCCTATTATGCGTGATAGACGGGTTCAATTGGGGTTGGCTGCGGCTATGCGAGCATGCGGCAATTCTGTTAAGTACACTTACAAGTGAGTGGAGCATTTGCAAATATTTGCATTACTTGACGCACTTTTCATTATACGGTATCCCAAAATTGACAGGGCTTACTCACATCTGCCATTTGAAAGACACGGATCTTTCGGGGGGAATGGCACGGAATACTTTGACAGAAAAATCTGTCAGTGGCTTTCTACAAAGCGTTTTTTCTTTTTTCAAAAAATTTCTCTGCGAGTTTTTTAGAACTCCTAAATAATTATTTGCAACAAGTATGTTTTACATGTGATATATTTTGGAAAATCCTCATATAACGGGGTGTAATTTTCTCTTTTTCATACACTCCCCCTTGTTGACTTACAAATCTGGTAATTTTTGCATTATGCTCCTTCTTCGGACAATCAAGCCTCCAAAGCATTTTTTGTTTACCGGATTTGCGTCACTTCTTATCAGTGACACTAACTTATATGACGGTAATTTTTACGATATTAACAATTTTTTACAAAATTTATTGAATGATTGCATGTACGAATAAATTTGTAATTGATTAACGGGAGCATATAGAATGCTCACCTACAATTTACGCACACATACCAATCAAGCCTTGACTAAGTCCAAGCAGATTCTTCGGCAAGCCTCAGAATGACAGATTAGTTTGCGTTTCCTCTATTGCCATCATAATTTTTGTTTTTGTTACTTATCTCTTTTGCAACTCTGTTGCAAAAATTTCACGTTGCGTTTGCAACATTTCACTCGACCTTGGTCTAATTTCACCGAGCCAAAGGCTCGATTTCACTGCAAGGCAACCTGTGCCCGCCTTGCCTGTCGACCCCTACAAAAATAACGAGCATACTCGTAGGGGCGACCATTGGTCGTCCGTTTTTTTTGGAAGAAGCAAGCACCTCCCGTTTTGACACC
>JAFTZI010000192.1 GCA_017461055.1 Clostridia bacterium
AGAATCAAATGAAAAAGCTGTTGAATTTTATAGGCAATATTCTTTATATTGGAATGATAATGTGGGACATAATAGAATTTTTGGCTTTCCCTGCGTTGTTTGTGACAATAGGTCTGCTTAATTCGTTCCCTTGGCAGTATTATACAATCACGATCGGCGGATACATTGCCTTATTTATCATTGCAGAAATTGTTGCTCACTTTGTATTTAAGGCATTGAACAAAAAATATACGCCTTTTATAGCAAGAAAATTTGAGAAGTATCTCGACAAATTCTCAAATCAAGAAAGGCGGTGAAAATATGAGCCGAAACGAATTTTATAAATCAATTCAAGAGGCATATCATATAGAAGACGAAGCTACTGTAATAAAAATACCGCTTAAAAATATCGTTGAAATCACCTCGGAAGAATTGATTTTTAAAAACGATTATGGCACGGTAGAAAAAATCAATCTCGACGAATGCGCTAAAAGCTTTGATTTGGCGCAAGGCATAACGTCCGAAGCAAGGGATGGCAGATTAAAATGCATCGGTGGTAGATTTTTCCCTTTTTTTGAATTTTTCACGCCCACTCACCATACAAGATTTTACATACCATTAAAGAAAACGGTATTCACACGATTTTTGAAAAAAATCGGTTGGAATCCATATACAAAGGAGCATTCAGAATTCTACACCTTTCAAAAGAAGCTTAACGCTTTGGGATTTACTTCCCTTGATTTGACATAAGAGTTCAAAACAGATGAAGTCTAATTTGCCAATATCGGTGGCGACTTTTTGTTCGCTTTTGCCTCGATTTTTGACCTTTTATCCGCAATAAGGCAGAAAAAACGACAAGCTTCGACTTGTCGTTTTTTAGTGTGGCGCGCTTGTGGCGTATGAAGATGCTTCATTGACAAAGTGAAGCGATTGTGATATAATCACAGAAAAGGAAGACTTAGAATTATAACAAAAAACAAGGAGAGAATGAGTTATGAACCAATACAAGAATGTTGTAGTTTTTGACCATCCGCTTATTCGTCACAAGGTGGCTATTCTTCGCGATGAACGGACAAGCATGAAGGAATTTCGCGAGTTGGTTGAGGAAATTACTACCTTAATGACATTTGAGAGCTTGAAGGACGGTGTTCCTACCACGGAAATAGAGGTGAAAACTCCTCTTGAAACCTGTAAGCAACAGGTGGTTAAGGACAATGCCATAGTTATTGTACCGATTTTGCGTGCAGGACTTGGAATGGTAAACGGTGTTCACGTTTTATTCCCTTCTGCTAAGGTAGGTCACATCGGTATGTGCAGAAATGAGGAAACCTTAAAGCCTGACACATATTACTGTAAGCTTCCTTCGGATATTGAGGAAAAATTGGTAGTCATTGTTGACCCTATGCTTGCGACAGGCGGCAGTGCTTGCGATGCAATTCAGCTTTTGAAGGACAAGGGCTGCAAGAACATAAAGTTTATGGCTATTATCGGCGCTCCTGAGGGAATATCTAAGGTTGCGACTGCTCACCCCGATGTTAACATCTATGTTTCCACAATGGACAGATGCCTTAACGACAAGGGCTATATTCTCCCCGGACTCGGTGATGCAGGCGACCGTCTTTTTGGCACTATATAAGCTTGCATTGTAAAAGCAGTATAGCTTAAAGCACGGAAAGGAATTATAGCGTGAAAGACAAAATCAAATCCTTTGTATATTACGGGTCTGAAAATTATATTTCATTATCATCTTTGCGAACAATGGTTCCTGCAGCATATTTATTTTTGGGATTTACCGGAGCAGTTGTCGGAATCGTGGGAAATGCCCCTATCTTAATGGCTATCTTTTTATCATTCATTGCCATATATGCGACGGTGGTTTACACCTTCCATCTGTGGTGCCCGAGCCCTTCCTTTGCTTGCCGCTTTGCTATGAGCGCATTTAGCACATTATCTCTTAGTATTATTTTGCAGTCTTGGATGTTTTTGTTTCTTTTGGTTGGCAAATACATAGATGCTTGGGATATTTTGCTTGTCGTTACTTTGCAAATAGTGTCATCAATCATATACTTTTTAATTACAAGAAAAAGAATAAGCAGAGGAATATTCAAAGCAAAAAAATCCTCAAAAACAAATATTAATATAGCTGTTATTTCCGGTGCTTCATTTGCAGGTGTGCGTGTGGGAAGAATGCTTCGAGGCATGAGCTCCTCTTTGGCGACAGTGCTTGTTATGATAGGGTTTACTTGTATTGCGGTTTTTTGTTCTGTAATTGCAGTTATGCACTTAATGAAATTTTACTATTGCAAAAGCTACGGTATAACCTGTGGAAAAGACTGCGAAGATACTTCACCCTTGCTTTTATATGAAAAGAAGAATAAAAAAAGCTTACCAAAAAGAATATGGTCGATTGTATGGAAGGTAATGCTTTCCTTGTTGCTCATTGCTATTCTTTACGGAGTATATCAAGTGAGCCGAATTAACATCACAACTAACTGAGGAGCTACATTATGAACGTTAAAATCAAGGAGCGAGGCCTATTTATACTGGGGCTTGTCATTTGCTTTGCAGTAGCAGGGCTATCTGTTTTGTTGGAAAATTTGATACCCGGAGGGTTGCTGGGCGCTTCGATTATTGCTTTGTTTATGGGCACTATCATTAACAGCTTTTTTCATCCTGCATGGATGAAGCCTGCACTTAAATTCACCTCCAAGAAAATTTTGAAGGTTGCCATTGTTCTTTTGGGTGCATCCTTGTCTATAAATACTATTATGTCTGTCGGTAAGATGACATTTTTTGTAATGATATTCACTTTCGCTGTGTGCTTTGGCGGCGGTTTCTTTATTCGTAAAATTTTTGGGCTTAATTGGAAGCTTAGCAATTTAATTTCCGCAGGAACAGGTATTTGCGGCGGCTCGGCAGTAGCGGCTATTGCTCCTGTAATTGATGCAGACGATAAAGATATTGCCTTTGCTATGTCATCCACCTTCCTTTTTGATATGGTGATGATTGCGCTGTATCCTATAATGGGAAAGGCGCTTGGAATGTCGGACATTGCTTACGGTATCTGGGCAGGCACATCTGTCAACGATACAGCAAGCGTTGTTGCCTCCGGCTATGCTTTTTCCGAGGTAGCAGGCGATTTTGCCACCATGGTTAAGCTGACCCGTACAATTGCAATTATTCCTACCGTTTTGGTTTTTGCCTATATTGGAACCCGTATGAAGCAAAAAGAGCTAAAGGAATCCGGTCAAGGACAGAAGGTAAATTTGGTAAAGATTATTCCTTGGTTCATCGGAGGCTTTTTGCTGTTGGCTATATTAAACAGCGTTGGCGCCATTCCTGTGGCTGCCTGCGGCATTATCAAGGGGACCAGTAAATTTTTGATGGTTGCAGCATTAGCCGCCATCGGCTTGGGAACAAGTATTCTTGACTTTAAAAAGGCAGGACTAAGACCTATGCTCTACGGAATTACCATTGATACCCTGGTGACATTAACTGCGCTTGGTGTTATTTGGTGTATGAATTTAATGTAAAATTTTAAAAAGCCTTGAAATCATTGAGCATTTCAAGGCTTTTGTATTTACATTGGTATGATTCTTCCGTCTGTGGAGATTGTAACAACGCTCCAAGGAATCATTTTGCCGCTTGCCTGTAAGGCGCGTATGACAGCATTTTCTATACCGCCGCAGCAGGGCACCTCCATGCGAGCAACGGTTACGCTCTTAATGTTGTTATTTGCGATAATTGCTGTAAGCTTTTCGGCATAATCTCCTGCGTCAAGCTTGGGGCAACCGATAAGCGTTATACGGTTGCGCATAAACTCGTTATGAAAATTGCCATATGCGTATGCGGTACAGTCGGCGGCGATAAGCAAATTTGCTCCGTCAAAATACGGTGCGTTTATTGGAACGAGCTTGATTTGCACAGGCCACTGTGACAGCTGGCTGAGAACAGGTGCGCCAGCGGCTTGGCAAGTGCTTTCTTCACGCTTGATAGCCCTTGACTGTGTACCCGGACAGCCACAGGGTAGGGTTGGCTTGCTTTTCTGCTTAGATGCAAGCACAGCCGATTCATCATATGCCGGTGCTTCTCGCTCCTCAAAGGATATGGCATCAACAGGACACACGGGAAGGCAATCACCAAGTCCGTCGCAATAATTCTCACGAACCAAACGAGCCTTACCGTTTATCATTTCAATAGCGCCCTCGTGACATGCCTTGGCACAAGCACCGCAGCCATTACATTTTTCTTCATCAATTTTAATAATTTTTCTAATCATAGTAATTACTCCTTTCAATGTGAAGCCTGTTGACTTTACAGCATCATTATAGTATAATATTTAAAACAAATCGGTTGTTTTTACAACAGAAAGAGCTATTTTTATGAAGAAATTTATTCCAATATTGAAAAAATCACGTTTATTTGCCGGAGTTGGAGCGGAAGATATTACTTCTATGCTGTCCTGTCTTGACGCAAGACTGCATTCATATAAAAAAGGCGAGAATGTGCTCCGTCAGGGTGAGCATATCAGCGACATTATGGTGCTTGTCAGCGGTGAATTACACGTTCAGCGAGATGATTATTGGGGTAACCGTTCAATAGTTAACCGTATCACCGTAGGAGAAATGTTTGGCGAGGCATACATTGCACCTGAAAGCGGAGCTTTGCTTAATGATGTTGTGGCAATTGAGGACAGTAATGTAATCTTTTTTGATGTGCGAAGGATTATGACTGTCTGCTCCTCTGCTTGCAAATTTCATTCTACCGTTGTGCAAAATCTGTTCTTTTCCATTTCCGAAAAGACTAAAAATTTGGTATTAAAGCTGGGGCATTTATCAAAGCGCACAACGAGAGAAAAGCTGATTTCTTATCTTTCCGAGGAAGCGAAGCGCAATAACAGCCCATCCTTTGTTATTCCGTTCAACCGTCAACAGCTTGCCGATTTTCTATCGGTTGACAGAAGTGCTATGTCAAACGAGCTATGTAAGATGCGTGACGAGGGACTTTTGGAATTTGAGAAAAATCATTTTAGACTTTTATAAGGAGTAGATTATGAAAAATGAATGTATCATTTGCGGCTCGCCGCTAAAATATTCAGACAATGACGAGATAATGGAGTGCGCTCTTTGCCACAAAAAAGAAGGCAGTAAATCCATTTGTCAAAAGGGACACTACATATGCAACGAGTGCCACACCCAAGGAGTGAGCACAATTGTAGGCGCTTGCCTTTCCGCAGTTTCCAAAAATCCTGTTGAAATCGCACAAATGCTAATGGCTATGCCCTTTTGCCATATGCACGGTCCTGAGCATCACATTCTTGTAGGCTCTGCATTATTGACCGCTTACAAGAATGCCGGCGGAAAAATAGATTTGCTAAAGGCATTATCCGAAATGCAGGCAAGAGGCAAAAAAGTGCCCGGCGGAGCTTGCGGTTATTGGGGCGCTTGCGGTGCAGGCATTAGTGCGGGAATGTATGTTTCCATTGTAACAGGCTCAACACCGCTTGCAAATGAGGCTTGGGGATTATCAAACAAAATGACATCCTCTGCTCTTGGCGCAATTGGCGACATTGGCGGTCCGCGCTGCTGTAAGCGTGATTCCTATCTTGCCATTATTAAGGCTGTGGAATTTACAAAGGCGCACCTTGGCATAGAAATGGAGATTGAAAGTATTACTTGCTTGCATTCAGCACAAAACAATCAATGTATCGGCAAGCATTGCCCGTTTTATCAACAATAATGTGATTTAATTTGCGAGCATTTCATTATTTCTAAAGTTATTAATACGCAATCTCCACTCGGTGTTTTTTGTTGATATTTGTTGACAAACAGGATATAATATGTTTAAATAAGTTATATATTTATTTTTTCGCACGCATTTTCGTGCATAATATCAAAAAGTAGGAGGTGTTTTATGCTCGACATCAAAAAGCTTGTGGAAGGAATAGGACTTGAAAGAGACACTGTTTTCACATCTATTTCCAGCGTCGACAAGGAAATCGCGCTGCGCCTTGTTAAGCGCTTGGGGCAGATGAATTTTAAACACTGGTGTATGTATCATGAGAATGGTCTTGATCGAAATATTAGTGGAGACGTTTATCCTGAAACTATATCTAATGCAATTTCACACAGTTGCATCTTTATCTATTTAATGTCAAAGCATTCTCTTGTTTCTAACGAGGTAAAAAAAGAGCTTAAGCAAATATCTGAGGCTGTTAAGTCCGGAGAAGCAATGGTTATACCTATCTTTGTTGACGATACTCCGAATTCAGGTATTCCGCAAGAAATTACCGAGTTAATTGGCTTAAACTCAGGCACAATTCTTAGAAGATACGATGAATCAAGCAGTGAAAAGGTTATGGACACTATCTGCAGCGAGATTTTGGAGCAATACCTTAACATTATTTTCGATAAAATAGGCAAGAAATTTGAAAAGCAAAAGAAATCACAGGTCTTTATCGAATTGATGAATGCTTGTGTTCGCAACAAATGCTCTGCTAATTCTATCAGTGACGATATTAAGGAAAGCACCGAAATTTCAACAGATTCCTTGGAAGAAATGCATGTGCTTTCCAACGAAATGATGGAATATGACTGCAACACATATTCCTGTATGGTAATTGCCAGCAATCTTCTTGGAGACGAGGAAATTGTAAATGGCAACAAGGTATTCCGTCCCGAGAAGAACGGTGTAAAATATTTTTATTACACTCCTTCGGGCTATGAAACAGAATGTGCAACCGCCTTTAAAACAGTAAAGGAATTCATTAGAAAAACAGAGGAAAGCCGCCGTCAAGTAACAAGCTTGATACGTCGTGAATTCTCTATTCGAAACAAGGTAGTTACCTTCTTCCGCGGCTTAAACAATATGACCGTGCAGGATTTCATGGACCAATACCATATTGAAGAACCAATAGATATTGAAAATTTCAATAAAATTTTCGAAGGTGAGCTGGCTCAAAACTATTTTGCTTACTCAGACGAGGATGATGTATTCAGCGTGCCTGATGAATTTATTGCTTGGATTAGTGGCAATAATTCTAAATATACATACAGTACAATGATTGAAATTTCATATAATTTCATCGACTTTATTAAGGCGTTTGTTAAATTTCTCGAAAATGCCAAGGATATAAATAACGTATCTTATGAGCTTATGAAAAAGCGTTATACATATCTTGAACGCTTCAGAGAATTAGAGAATTGGCAAATGGGCAAGATATCGCTTCCGTCCTCTAAGACCAAGCGTCTTGTTAACTATTTGCTTGACCACACAGCAGACTCCGGAAATAGAAGCATTAAAAAATTCCCACGCCTTGCTAACTGGATGCAATTCCAATACGATAAGTCCGATGAAATTGTGGACATTGATGAAAAAACAATTCAGAAAGCATTTGATAATCTAATATGCGTTCCGATAGAAGATGATGACACAGTGTTGCAGCTTTGCTATAGCTTTGCGATTTTTTTGGGACGTACTGAGGCAAGCGGTGCATGGTACACCACAGGCAGTGGATTTTCAAATAACAGAGCGGAAAGCATGGTTACAACATATGCCTTTGAGAAGCAAACCAATGAATATAAAATGCTTCTCGATGCTTGGTCTTACCTGCTTTCAGTAAATCCAAAAGCAAAAGAAATACTGATTCAGCACGGAAGCAATTTGCTACATCTTTTGCGTGATAATAAGAAAAGAGGTGCACACAAGTGAATCGTTTGCCCGGAGAATTTGAAAAGCAACGAGCTATTATAATGCTTTTCCCATCAAGAAACGATGTTTGGCGCAAGGATTGTAAGCCTATCCGTGAATCTATGGTTTTACTTGCAAATATTCTTTCAGAATATGTTCCCGTAATAATGGGAGTCCTTCCCGAGCTAATGGAAACTGCACAAAAGGAGTATTCCTTCAAAGACGGCGTAGAGCTCGTAAGAATGAAATACAACGACTGCTGGGCACGAGACAGCATTTCGAGTGTTATGTTAGGAGATGATCCCTATATTACCGCTTTCGGATTTAATGCTTACGGTGGAGAGCTATATGCTGATTGGGATGACGACGTGCGATTAGATTACACCATATCGAAAAAATTCGGTTATCCGGTTTGCACAAATCCTCTAACACTCGAATGGGGAAACATCCTTCCTGATGGCAACGGTACTATTTTTGCAGTTAAGGATTCGATATTAAATGATAATAGAAATCCAAATCTCGATCAAGAGCAAATTGAGCAAATATTATTAAAGGCAACCTCCTCACGTCAAATCATTTGGCTTGAAAGAGGTCTTAGCGGAGATGAAACCGGCGGACACATTGACAACATAATGGCTTTTTGTGATCCGCACACCATCCTTCTCTCTTATACAGATGACAAAAGCAATCCGCATTATGAGGTAACTCACGAAATCGACTCATATCTTACCGCAGTTAAAAACGCTGACGGTGAATCATACAAGATTGTCCACGTACCGATACCTGGCTTTTACTATAGAACCGGCGATGACTCAAACACTATTGTGAATGAGAGTGGCTCCTTCCCACGCAACGAGGGGGATGTTATTTTAGATTCCTACATCAATTTTGCCCTTACCAACGATGTAGTAGTTGTTCCACAGTTTGGTCACGAGTTGGATCATGAGGCTGTTAAAGTGATAAAGGAAGCCTTTCCAAATCGTGAGGTCATTCCTTTAAACGGTCGCGAAGCAACTCTTGGAGGCGGATGCTTCCACTGCTTAACAAAGCATATAAATTAAAAATACGTTAAACAAAAAAGAGGTAAATTATGAAAAAAGAGATTGAGAAAAAAATCATCATTAATAAAGCCGAAGGCGACACAATTTTTAATTCTTACGTTGATAAAACCACTCTTGGCAGACAGTTGCTCAAAAGCTATTTAAGCAAAACGACTACAACAGACGAAAAGTTCAACAAGACTGAAGACGGAAAGCATATCGCCTTTTTCAATAACGACATCGACAAAGAGGTTGGATATTTGAGCGATATATATGGTTATACCGGCGTGCTTTCTCTTGCAGTTCGAATGGGAGTTGACATTGAGGAGTTTGATGGACTAAAGGATAACATTATAGATAATGTGTACTTGATTCTGGACGCTATTGACAACCATGGATATACTCTTTATCCATATGTCACCGAAGATGAAAATCGCTGTGGCGATGGAGTGCTTTTCGGCAAAGTGTCTCGAGACAAAGGTGAAAAATCACCCTATATAGGTGCTATGACATGGGCACTCAGCTTTTTCACCAGCGTTCGTAGTGCTATCAAAAACAAATTGATCACATTCGAGGATCCAAATGAAGAAAAAAGCTTGTCGGAAAGGCTTATGTCAAAAATCAAATACATCATTAACTTCTTTAATAGCTCTTTTATTGATAAGTGCGATGGTGTTCCTAATGTTCCTATGGGTTGGGGCTACACTCAGGGTTGTGCAAACTCTTCCTTGTTCTTTACATACTCCGTTCTTGAAGCATACTCAGACTTCGAGGACAACGTTTTTGACATTACATTCATAAATGATGAGGAATACCGCACAGTAAAGGACGAGGAACTGCTCACCGCTTTGAACAAGGGCAGAGGCAAAGGTGACCAGCGCTTAGAAGAAGAATGGAAGGAAAATTGTCGTTCCGTAGCTAATCATGTATGGGCAGTATACAAGGATGTTTTGAAGGATAACTTTGTAGATGACTCCTTCTTGAAAAACTATCGCGTTGTAACAAAAGATGACATTCTCAAATCCGAACGTTCCAATGCGCTTTTCAACAATATTTATCTCGTTTCCATTCTCCTTTACGGTTATGTTAACAAACGTGCCGATGATAAGGATGATGTTGTTATGACTATGGAGGCTGCTCTCCAAAACGTTCAACGTGTTTACAATCAGCTTCGCCGTGATGGCATGGAATATTTGGTTGATACATACATTATTCCTTTTAAATCGCAGTATATAGATAACGATGGCAAGAATGTGAATGTGTATCAACGTCTTAATTACAAGTCACTTGTAGATGCTTCACTCATGCCTATGCTGGTAAAAGCTAACAACATTATAGCATACTATATTTCCCAGTATCCGGTTAAACAAATGAGTGTGTTTTATGAAAACCTCTTCGACAATATGCGCACTGATGTTACCGAGGATAGCGATGATATTCAATGGATTTGGGAAAATAAGGGCTACGACGTAAAAATCAATGAAAGATATATAGAAGCAATTGCTGATTTCTATGCTTACTACGAATATTATGAACGTGATTACGCTGATAAAAAGAAGGCAAAGGATAAACGAATCGCCGCTATAAAGGAAGCTGCTGAAAAGCGAGGAGAAGAAAAAGCCAGAGCAAAGGAGCGAGAGGCGGCTGAAAAATACATACAAGAACGTGAACAGGAAATTCGTTCTGAATACATAATTGAAAATGCTATCAGACAAACTGTTGAAAACGGTGTTATCGAAGCTTTCACCACGGTAATTAACGCAATTGCTGAAAAGCTTGCCGGCAATAAACAATTGAATGACAATGAGAAAAAATTGTACAATTCACTTGAAGCATTCATCAGTTCTTACATAATAGCTCTTATTCGCAACACCACCTCACAAGTCTTCAACGCAGAGACCCCGGAAAGATTAAAGAATGACGCATCGACATTCCTTACAAACTGGGTAAATGCACTTTCCACTAAGGAAGAGGTTATAGCTAAATTCATAAAGGAGGATAAATAATGACTACAACAACTTTTTTCTCTTATAAGGGCGGAGCCGGCAGAAGTACTACTTGCTTGAATACAATTCCTTTTCTTGTTGAAAGCAAGGCTGCTTTTTCGCGTGCACCTATTATCCTTATTGATATGGATATTGAAAGTGCAGGTATGACTTACCTTTTAAATCAAGAAGATGCTTTTGAAGGTAAAAATGACGTAAAAATGTTTTTGAAAAATGAAGACTCTTGGTCTTCCGATAATAGCTGTGAGCTTTTTGAACATCCGTTTTATCAATGGCTTGTGCCTGTTGGCAACAAATTTGGTCTTGAGGACAATCGCGCTGTTATGTTCTTAGGAGTGGACGATAGCAGTCCTCAATTGAATCATACTGAGGTAACAGGAAAGCTCGTAGAAGTTATGACTAAATTGCGTCGATTTGCTCAAAACTATCACTGCAAGGGTATTGTTATGGATTCTGCTGCTGGCGATCAGGTATCTGCTCGCTTAGCAGTTAATCTTGCTGATAAAATAGTTTTCTGTATGAAAATGACACATCAATTCCGCATCGGTACTTTTAATTACCTAAACAAGTTAGGCCGTAATCTCGGTAGGACTGCTGACGAAAAGGAAATTATTCTTCTTCCTACCGTTGTACCGCAGGATGCAATAATTGATGGTGTGTCTCAGCTTGAGACATCGTTAGATGATATTTCGAACCGTATCAACAATTTAACTAACATTGAAGTGCGTGACGAATTTGTATCTTCAAAGGATATGTTTGGAATTAACGAGGTTATGCGTTTCAAGTGGAAGGAAGGCATTCTTTTCAAATTGAGAAATGAAGACGCAGTTACTCCCGATGAGGAATCTGCACTTATTCGCTATAAAAAACTTGCACAAATCATTAGCGATGATTAAGGAGCCTTATGAAAATTGAAAGCTATAAACAAGCTGCTGCTTATATAAACGAAGCATACGAATATCCCTCTCTTAAAAGCTTTGTTTTCGGACTTAGTGAAATATCATTCCGTGATATTAAGGGAATTGGAGCGATAAATAAGGTTTTAACAGTTGAATTTCTACTGATATATCTTAACTGGATAAACACCCCAAGAAGCCAGCTTCGTCATTATTCAAGCATACATTTTGAAAAGGCCTCAGAGGTAATGAGAAACTTGTATCGCACTCAGAAGTTTAACCTCGATGTCGTTATCTATGTTCTTACCGAAGGTCAAAAGGATGTTATTGAACTGGGTGAAGCATCTTTCTTCTACCCTTTCATTGATGCAACAAAGAAATGCGATTTCGGTGCAATATACGGTATGATTGATGACTGGATGAACAATTTGCAGACCTCCGAAGAAATGATTGATAAAATTTTAAATCAATTTATTTCCGTAATTACAATGGCGAAAGCATTACTAAAGACAGATGTTGTCACGGTACAAGACGGAAAAGAGCTAAAAACGAACTTCACATTTGAAGGTGTTCCTCTTAATACGTGGGACATTGTTCACATTGATAAAGCAGGTAATCGTTTTATACTAATGGATATTAGATACGACAAAGAGGACGCACTTTATCATTATATGACAATAGATGATCTCACATATGAAACAGTAATAAAAAAAGCTAACAGGAGATAAAAATGATACATATTTTAGTAGATTCCTACGGATGCAGTTCAGATCGTATCAATAATTTAATGGACGTATATGAGGTTATCAATAAGATTGTAAACCAAAATGATTTAAATGCAATTATGCCTCCACAATTGATACCGTACTACTACTGCCAAGACGAAAGAGATGTAGGTATTAGTGCTTTTGTCCTTTTGCAGGGTGGACATTTTACCATCCACACATTTCCAAAATGGGGTTGCTATTTTGCAGACCTGCTTTGTGATAAATTCGTTGACAAAGATAACATAGAAGCCTTTCTTGAAAGAGAATTTCCGTGTGATTCCCTGTTTATTCGCCGTATTGACAGAGATGAAAAACTGTACAAAGAAGATTTAGGTATTTATCAATCAAATGACTTTGGTCCTCATTATATGATTCACTCTCATATGGATAAAGCGCCCACACTTGGCGAGTATATGGAAATTCTTGATAATTTACCTGACAAGGCAGGAATGCACCCAATTTCGCGTCCTTGCGTTCTTCACGATACCATTCAAAAACCTACGTATCTTTCCGGCATTGCTGTAATTGCCGAAAGTCATATCGCTATGCACTATAACTACAAAACCGGTGAAGTATTTATGGACGTGTTCTCCTGCAAAGAAATTGCAGACAGCAAATATAAGCAAGCAATGAAAGAATTGTTTGGCGGTCAAGATAAATACGAAGACGTTTGCATCCAGAGAGGAAAAAGAAACAAGCAAAGAATGGACTCTCAGGAAAACAGACACGATACACACAAGCGGTGGCAGGATGTTATTGTAGGAGAAGGCAAATAGTTTCCTTAATTTAGCAGTTATGCTTTACTAAATGTGAAGGACTGACACGAAAAGCTAATTATTCTTATTAGCAAAAAGTGTCAGTTCTTTTTTTGATGTTAAAATCATTTTAATTGAGCGCTTTAGGAGTGGGCTTATCATATGCAACGAGTGTCACGCCCAAGGAATAAGCACAATTGTGGGTGCTTGAGTGCGGGAATGTATGTTTCCATTGTAACAGGCTCAACACCGCTTGCAAATGAGGCTTGGGGATTATCAAACAAAATGACATCCTCTGCTCTTAGCGCAATTGGCGACATTGGCGGTCCGCGCTGCTGTAAGCGTGATTCCTATCTTGCCATTATTAAGGCTGCGGAATTTACAAAGGCGCACCTTGGCATAGAAATGGAGATTGAAAGTATTACTTGCTTGCATTCAGCACAAAACAATCAATGTATCGGCAAGCGTTGTCCGTTTAATCAACAGCTTTAAAATTGACCGATTTTGAAGCAGTGAAGCATATACCAAATTTGCATTAATTCTTTTTGTCCATCAAAACTGTTGAAATATTTGTAAATTTCTGTTACAATGTTTTAGATAAGAGAAAATTTCAACTGTTACAATTTCAATAACATATACGGTTAGAAAGGAAAGAACATGACACAACCTATAAGCGTTATCCAGCATAATAACGACAGTAGCACCTTTATTTGGAAGCATCCGTGCGAGGATTTCAGTTCTTCCACCACGCTTGTCGTTCAAGAAAATCAAGAGGCTGTATTGTTTATGAACGGTCAGGCATTTGATTCCTTCGGTCCGGGAGCTTATGCTCTTGAAACAAAAAACATTCCTCTTCTGGCAAAATGGCTTAACATATCAGGTGATGCGACTCCGTTCCATTGTGAATTGTATTTCATTAATAAGGCTGAAACGATTACTATGAAGTGGGGAACTCCTTCGAGAATTCAATATGAGGATCCCACTCATGGATTTTTGATATCTTTGGGAGCATTTGGTGAATTACACATCAAAATAGAGGATTCTTACAAATTACTTTCAAAGCTGAAGGTTGTCCAAAGCTATCTTGACCCACAAGTGTTCAAGAGACATTTTCACGGAATTTTATGCTCTCAGATAAAGTCATACATTACCCAAGCCATTAACAGTAGCTCAATTAACATTTTCAACATTGACGAAAGTCTTGTATCAATCACCGAAGCAACCAAAGAACTGTTAATTCCGAAGTTTGCATCCCACGGAATCGCTGTTGAGAAATTTCTTATTATCAGCATTAATGTGCCGGATGATGACAAAACATATGAAAAAATGAAGGAATTACACTTTCGACAGCTTGCTGATATTGCCGAAGTCACACATCGTCAGCAGATGGAGGCTATCCGTTTAGAGGCAGAATCAAAGCATAGTATATTTATCAGCTACCGTCGTGACGGCGGAGATACCACAGCAAAGCTGATTTGCGAGACGTTAAAGAACAAGGGCTACACTGTTTTCTTTGATTACGATTCCTTAAAGGGCGGATGCTTTGACAATAGACTGTTAGATGCTATTGATAAGTGTAGTGATGTTGTTTTGATTTTACCTAAAAATGCCCTTGCGCGTTGCAAGAACGAAAATGACTGGGTAAGACAAGAGATAAGGTGTGCATTGACAAAGAAAAAGAACATCATTCCTGTTATGTTGGATGGCTTTAGCTTTCCAAAGAAATTGCCTCCGGACATTCAAGATGTTTCCCGCTATAACGGTGTTAGATTCCGTATGGACTTTTTCGAAGCGGTAATTGATAAAATTATCGAAAAATTATCACCTAACAAAAAAACAAGCCCTACAGAATGAGCTTAACCATTTTTGCCGGGTTTTTAAAGGAATACGAGCCTTATGAAAAAATATGATTTGATAGTTGTCGGCGGTGGCTTTGCCGGAGTTAGCGCTGCCCTTGCGGCAGCACGCCGGGGTGCTGATGTTTTGCTTATGGAAAAGGGGAATGCTCTTTGCGAGGCGGCGGGCACAGCTATTGGACAGGCTATACGCAAGAAATGCGGCATCCGTGAGATTGACGTAAAAAATTTACAAGCAACACTTGATAGTAACGGTGCTTTTATTGGCATTGATGTGAGGTAAGAATATGAAGCTTTATGCGCCAAAATATTATAAGGACTTTAAATGTATTGCAGATAAATGCACCCATTCCTGCTGTATTGGCTGGGAAATAGATATAGACGAAAGCACCCTTGAAAAATACAATTCTCTTGAGTGTGAATATGGCAAAAAAATACGGGAAAGTATTGAAATTAGCGACACTCCCCACTTTATTCTTAGAAAAAACGAAAGATGTCCTCACCTTAACAAGCGTGGCTTATGCGAAATAATTACTAATGTGGGAAATGATTATTTGTGCCATATTTGCCGTGAGCATCCGCGCTTTTACAATTACACCAACTACGGAAAAGAGGTTGGCTTAGGCATGTCCTGTGAGGAGGCTTGCCGCATTATTTTAAGCTCAGATGACTATTGTGAAACAATTGAGCTGGAAGATATAAACGAGGAGCTTGAGGTCTGCGATTTTGATGCTATAAAAATCCGAAAATTTATTTACTCTGTTATTCGCAGCCGTTCTATTCCCTATGAGGAAAAATTGGATGCTCTGTATGAGCTTACAGCCACGTCCCCCGAGATTTTAGAGGATAGCGAGTGGCAAGCCATACTTTCACAGCTTGAATATTTGGACGAAAGCCACAGAAAAATGTTTTTAAATTATTCGTCGTCCTATGAAACACCAAGGGAGCTTGAATTATATCTTGAACGTGCACTTGCCTATTTTATTTACAGGCATTGCAGTGACGCCTGTGACGAAGCAGATTTTTACCCACGACTTGGGTTTGCCATGTTTTGCGAAAGGCTGCTATGCTCTATCTGTCACGACCCTGCCGATATATTTTCTTGCGCACGTATAATTTCTGAGGAATTGGAATATTCGCAAGATAATACTGAAAGAATAGTAGATGAGTTTTTAACTTTTTTTGAAAAAAGATGAATAATTTTACCGTAATTACATATAATTAAATTGTAAGAAACAAAATTCAAAACAAAAATCAATTTTTTTAAAAAAGTTCTTGACACATAGGCTTTTTTGTGCTATACTTATTGAGCAAACGGGCCGATGTGGCGGAATCGGCAGACGCCACGGACTTAAAATCCGTTGGGAAGAAATTCCCGTACCGGTTCAAGTCCGGTCATCGGCACCAACCCGTTAGGGCAATATCGCGGAGTAGAGCAGCTTGGTAGCTCGTCGGGCTCATAACCCGGAGGTCGTGAGGTTCAAATCCCACCTCCGCACCCAAATAGAACCTAAATTGAACCACTCGGTTCGGTTTAGGTTTTTTACTTTTTGTTGAGATGTTTCAAGTTCAATACAAGCATTTTTAAACAGGGTTTTTGCCCAATACCATTAAGTTAAGAAAATCGACCTACTTCGAAAGAGGTAGG
>JAFTZI010000193.1 GCA_017461055.1 Clostridia bacterium
GGCTGTTGCATTAAGAAAATCAATTGTACAATATAAACAAATAGCCTTCTCCAGTGGGAGAAGGTGGCACGCAAAGCGTGACGGATGAGGTGTTTTATAGTTAAACAACTACTCATCCACCGCTAAAGCGGTCCCCCTTCTCTCACAAGAGAAGGCTTTCTTTTGTGCAATTTTACTTTAATGCAACAGCCTCTTTCTTTTTACTGTTTGCTTAAAAATTCTTTTAACCTGTCAAAGCTCTCCTCGCTGATGCAATGCTCTATTCGACAGCTGTCCTCGTAGGCGGTTTGCTCATTAACTCCGAGAGCCATTAGCGCCTTTGCAATAATAAGGTGTCTTTCGTAAACCTTATTGGCAATTGCCAAGCCCTTTTCCGTAAGGTCTAAAAATCCGTTTTTGTCAACGGTTACGTAGCCCTCCTCGCGAAAGTTTTTCATAGCTACGCTAACGCTTGGCTTGGAAACACCTAAATCATTTGCCACATCTATGCTTCTTACACTACCCTTTGCTTTTTTTATTGACAAAATAGCCTCAAGATAGTTTTCGGCTGATTCCTTAATTATCATAGCCAACCTCCGTAAAATTCACTGCATATATTGTAGCACATAATTACGGTTTTGTCAAATGGTTTGTTATTTTACTGTATAGCCCTCTTTGGCTATTACCTCTTTTACCTTATTAATGTCGCAGCTGCCAAAAACCGCAACCGTGTTTTTCTTGTGATTTGGCTCGGCTCTTTCTACCCCCTCTATTTCCTCAACTGCCTTTTTAACACGCGCCTCGCAGTGAGGACACATCATACCCTCAACACTAAGCACTATTCCTGCTTCCTTCTTTTTAAACAGCATTTTTTTATTCTCCTTTTCTAATTTAATTAAATTTAATCTTAATGCATTGGTTACCACGCAAAAGCTGGACAGACTCATAGCAAGCGCTCCGAACATAGGGTTTAGCTCCCAGCCCAAAAGCGCGATAAAGGCTCCTGCCGCCAGTGGAATACCTATAATATTGTATATAAATGCCCAAAACAGATTTTGGTAAATATTTCTTAAGGTTGCCCGACTTAGCTTAATAGCCTTGACCGCATCCATTAAGCTGTTATTCATAAGAACAACTTGGGCGGACTCAATGGCAATTTGGGTGCCTTGACCTATGGCAATTCCGATATCTGCCTCTGTTAAGGCGGGAGCGTCGTTTATTCCGTCGCCTACCATAATAACGCTGCCCTGCTTCTTTAGCTCCGCCACTACCCTTTCCTTGTCCTTGGGCATAACTCCCGAAATTACCTCGCTAACGCCCACTTGCTTGCCGATTGCATTTGCGCTGTTTTCGTTATCGCCTGTGAGCATAACAACGTGCATACCCATTTTCTTAAGCTCGCTGATTGCTTCACAGCTATCTGTCTTTATTTCATCTCTTACCGCAATTATGCCAACAAGCTCACTTCCCTTGGTAAAGTATAGGGGAGTTTTTCCGTCCTTTGACAGCCTTTCAAACTCGCTTCTGTCTATTTCCGTAATAGTGGAAATGTGCTTATAGCTTCCGCCAACTATTGTTTCGTTTTCTAAGGTACAGGAAACACCGTTTCCCAAAAGCACGGTAAAATTATCAATCTCCAATGCTTCAATACCCGTTTCTTCCGCCTTATCTACAATGGCAAGGGCAAGAGGATGCTCGCTTTTCTTTTCAAGGGAATAGGCATACCTAAGGAGCTGATTTTCACTCATTCCGTAAGGAATTATATCGGTTACTATTGGCTTGCCTACCGTAATTGTGCCTGTTTTGTCAAGGACTACCGTTTTTGCCTTGCCTGCATTTTCAAGGGCGGTTGCGTTTTTGAAGAGAATACCTCTGCGCGCGCCAACACCGTTACCAACCATTATGGCAACTGGAGTTGCAAGACCTAAGGCACAGGGACAGCTGATTACAAGAACGGAAATTCCACGCGCTAAGGCATAGCCAACGCTCTGCCCTGCCAGTAGCCAAATTACCGTTGTAATTACAGCAATAGTAATAACAACAGGTACAAATACTCCGCTTACTTTGTCTGCCACCCTTGCAATAGGCGCTTTTGATGAGGCAGAGTCGCTAACTGTTCTTATAATCTCACTTAAAACCGTTTCCTCGCTTGATGCTTCGGCTCTGCACTTAATAAAGCCCGACCTAAGAATTGTGCCTGCATATATCTTTTCCTCTACCGTCTTGTCACAGGGCAAGCTCTCGCCTGTCAAGGCAGACTCATCTATTGCGCCCTGTCCCTCTATGACGGTGGCATCGGTGGGAATTACGCCACCCGACTTAACAATAAATATATCTCCCTTTTTAATTTGGTCAGCATCAATTTCCTTTTCCACACCGTTTACTATAACTGTGGCGCTTCTGGGCTTTAGGGACATTAATTCCTTTAAGGCGTTTGTTGTTTTACCCTTGGAAATTGCTTCAAGCATTTTGCCGACGGTAATTAACACAAGTATCATTCCTGCGGATTCAAAGTACAAATCGTGTAAAAGATGCTCGCCCTTAGTCATTAAAAACAGGCATACCACACTGTACCCATACGAAACCCCTGAGCCTAAGGCTACAAGAGTGTCCATATTCGGTGAGCCCTTAATTAGGCTCTTAAAGCCGCTTACAAAGAATTTTTGGTTTATTATTAACAAAATACCGCTTAACAGCATTTGTAAAAGCCCTACGGCTATTTGATTGTTTTCAAAAAAGGACGGCAGGGGAAAGCCCCACATTGTATAGCCCATAGACACATACATAAGAGCTATTAAAAAGCCGACGGAATAAATCAGCCTTTTTCTTAGCCTTGGTGTTTCCGTGTCGCTAAGCGGCTTTTTTTCCTGTCCCTCATTTTTCTTACCGTTTGCTAAGGATGCGCCATAGCCTGCCTTGAAAACCGCGTTAATTATGTCCTCGCTTTTTGCCTCGCCCTCAACGCTCATTGAGTTAGTCAAGAGGTTTACAGAGCAGCTCTTTACCGAAGGCACGCCCAAAACAGCCTTTTCCACTCTTGCAACGCAAGCGGCACAGCTCATTCCCGTTATATCGTATTTTTCCATTTATACCTCGTTATTTCATAAGCCTTTGTAAAACACTTACAAGCTCGTTTACAGCATCGTCGTTTCCGTTTTTAATATCTGTTTTTACACAGGTTTTTATGTGACTTGCAAGCAATTCCTTGTTAAAGGAGTTTAATGCCGCGTTTATGGCAGACACCTGCAATATAATATCGGGACAGTAGGCGTCCCTTTCAACCATGCCCTTAATTCCGCGTATTTGACCCTCAATTCTGTTAAGCCTGTTCATTAAGCTCTTAAATTCCTTGGTATCTCTTTCCTTTTTTCTTTCAGTACAGCATTGACAGCAATCGCTCACACTTATCACCTCGCTTAAATCATATACCCCCACAGGGTATATTTATTATAAATCATACTCCCGCATTTGTCAACCTTAAAAAGTACAAAAAATTATAATTTTTTTGCAAAAAGCTATTGACATTTAAAGCAAGCTATGGTAAACTAACTATACAAGTTAGTCAAGACTAACTTGTGGCTTTAACTGAATAGAGGACTCAGTAAAAAAGCAAATTAATCTCCAATATAAATAATTTTAACCAAAGACCCTGTGCGCATTACTTCACGCACAGGGTCTTTGGCTTTGTGAAAATATATAGCTTGCATTTTGTGTCATCAATAGCAAAAGAGCAGTTGTTCAAAAGGTAAATCTTTTTGTCTGTTCTATTTGCTAAAGTAAATCGTGTTCACCATTTACAACATAATGCCGATGTTATTCCTCCAAGCCTAAAAGCCAAAGCGGAGAAACGTTTAACGTCTTCGACAAAACTACTATTTCATAATCTGTCACAAAGCGAGTTCCTATCTCTATTCTACTTACACTGTCACGTTCTATTATAACACCTGCTAACTGTAATTTTGCAGCCAAATCAATTTGTGTTAGTCTCGCCTTCCTTCGAGCTAACTTTACGCGTTCGCCGCATATATTCTTTTTTCCATCAAAATCATAGATTTTCATCTTTTTCTCCAAACGCTTAATTTTTTCTTGACTTTAACACATTTCAATGCTATAATTGTGTTAAAGATAAGAATTTTATGCATTTACAAAAAGACTGCAAAGTTTTTATATCTATAAACGGTTGTTATAATAATTCTTATCATACAAAGATATAAGGGGATAATTTATGAAACGCAATAATTTAGGTAAGATTTTGTTCGTATTATTTTTAATCGTAGGTGCAGTACTAATTATCTTTGCTTGGAGTACGGGTAAAATACCGCATGCACACCAAGCAGGTGAATGGGAAACTACGATTGCCCCCACCTGCAAGCTTGAAGGCACATCAGTTAAAAAGTGTAGGCTTTGTGATGAAGAAATATCGAGCACGACCATACCGGCATTGGGTCACTCAACGGGCAAATGGAATATTACAGTAGAACCCACCTGCACATCGGTTGGAGAACGTACAAATAACTGTACTGCTTGTGGCGAAACCCTATCAACCGAAAAAGTAGCCATGACAGACCATATTAGCAGCGGATGGGAAACCTCTATAATCGCAAACTGTACATCCGATGGATTGCGAAAAAAGACATGTAAAGTTTGTTCTCAGGAGCTTGTCAGCGAAATTATACCAAAGCACCCCAACACCATACACCAAAATACGGTTCCTGCTACGTGCATAAACACAGGGTTATCCAGCGGAAGCTACTGCCCGGATTGCGATACCGTTTTTCAAGAGCAGACAGAGCTCCCTCTTGTCAATCATACTTGGGTCACCGACGCCGCTGTATCTGCAACGTGTGTGCGTGATGGCTTAACTCAGGGATTACATTGTTCGGTATGTCTTCTCGTTAAAGTTAAGCAAGAGGTTATACCCAAAGTAAGTCACAATTTTGTGGAAGTTTCTGCTACATCGCCTACTTGTACCGTTACAGGTAACACCACCGGAACTCAGTGTTCTATGTGCAAAACCTATATAGTACAGCCTCAGACTATTCCCGCGCTTGGTCATGAAATGGATTACAGTATCGGTGAATGCACCAGATGCCAATACAGATTATCAGATAGTGAAATGTGTACTATAACACTTCGTGAAGAAAACCCTTATTCTTGGGAGTCCGGAGCTATCAGATTTGAGTTTGAATTCAACGAAGAGTTTAAAAAAGCAATTATTAGCAATCCTGACAGTGAATTAATGGTAACCGTTAGTTTTTATGCCACACATAACGAGGGTTGGAGTTTACAAGATACCTATTTAACTAATTTAAAAACGGGCGGGGAAAAGTTCATTATTATAGACGGAAAATCAGCTCTAAACGAAAACAAGTATATTAAATTTGAAAAACAATTTACCATAAGCGCAAAATTACTTCAACAAGGAAAAATGTATTTAGTAGTCGATACCCCGATAATAGTTGTTGTCAGCACTTATAGTGTAAAAAATCTAACTCTAAAGGCTGTATTTGCAGACGTGGTAAACAATTGATTAAAATAAAATGCATTTTTACACCAAATTCTGCAACCTCAATATCGCCATACATCATCTTAATTAAACAATAAAAGTATATTAAATTCATTAAATAGACTGTTGCCTTAAGAAAACAGAAAAATTTTTAAAAAAACAACCGCTCTTTACCAAAAAGATAAAGAGCGGTTGTTTGCCTTAATGCATAAATACTAATGGCCGGCACAACCATGCTTTTCAACAAAAGCGTAGATTTTCCTTTAAAATATAAAAAGCTGTTGCTCTTAACTGATTTTTTCAAATCAGCTTTTGCAACAGCTTGATTTTATTATTTATTTTTTGTTCTCTGCTCCGCACCCGCAATTACACTTGTCACACTTGCCTGTGCAAACGTCGCCATCGGGACAGCCGATACATTTTTTGCCGCTTTTCTTTGCGTGGATTATGTAGGCTAAGGCGCCGCCGACTAAAAGCGCAACTATGAGTACAGCTACAACTGTTGAAAGCACGGGACCCATTTTATGCGTTCACCTTTTCAGCCTGACCCTCGCCCTTTAAGGAGTATTCTGCCTTTAAGCTCTTCTTTCTCTTTATAACGAGCCATACTATAACAGAAACCACTATTGCCACAATAGCCCAGCCTAAAATAGGCATCCATACGGAAGCGTATGAAACGTTTGGATTAAATATAGTTCCGAAGAAGGTTACCAGGAAGCCGATTGTAAAGCCAACGCCAAACTGCAAGCCAATGCCTGCAAAGAGCCATTTTTTGCTCTTGATTTCGGAGTTCATAGCACCGATTGCCGCAAAGCAAGGCGGAGTAAAGAGGTTGAACATAAGGTATGCTATTGCCAACACCTTAGGAAGAACTGCAAGCTCGCCTAAGCTGCCAATAGCCTCTAAATCGTCATTGATTGCAAATGCAAAGCATACTGAAAGTGTTGCTACAACATTTTCCTTTGCAATAAAGCCTGTGATAGCTGCTGCCGCCAGCTTCCAAAGGTACTCAACCGCAATAACACCGAAGATAGGCGCAAACAAGTAGCCAAACGGAGTAGCGATTGTTGCAAGGATTGAGTCAGAGGCATCCTCTGCCGCAGGAGCAAAGCCCCAAGTAAATGAGGACATTAGGTGTACTACTGCGTTACATACAAGAATAATAGTTCCTGCCTTAACTATGTAAGACCAACCGCGCAAGCACATAGATTTAAGCGCGCCAACTACACTTGGAGCCTTATATTCAGGAAGCTCCATTACAAAGTAGGACTTTCTGTTCTTGTAGCCTGTCAAAAGATTTACAAGGAGTGCGCCTAAGAATATAATAGCAATACCTGCAAAATACATTAAAGGAGCAACCCACCAGTCATTTATAAAGAAGCGTGAGAACAATGCGATAACAGGGAGCTTTGCGCCACATGGCATAAAGGGAGTCAGCATAGCTGTTGCTCTGCGCTCTCTTTCATTACGAATAGTACGTGAAGCCATAACACCCGGAATAGCACAGCCGATACCGATGATAAACGGAATTACGGATTTGCCCGAAAGACCAACTTTTTTGAAAATTGGGTCTAAAACAACGGAAACACGCGCCATATAGCCGCAGTCCTCGAGCAATGCAATTAAGAAATACATTACCATAACAAGTGGCAAGAAGCCAACAACTGCGCCTACACCGCCGATAATACCGTCAACAATTAATGAGGAAAGGAAGGCAGGAGCATTTGTAAGCCAACCGGCAGCAACCTCGCCAAACCACTCAATAACGTTTACAAGTCCCCAGATGTGAAGCTCATTTTCCTCGCCTGCATTGAAGGTATAGCCCTCTGCAAGCCATACGCCGGGGCCTGACTGTGAAATCCAGAATACCACGAACATAACAAGAGCAAAAATCGGAATACCGAGCCACTTATTGGTAAGAACCGCATCTACCTTATCCTGCTTGTTCTTTTCGTTTGTTTTAATCTTACGCTTTTCTACCTGCTTTACAACCCTGTTAACAAAGGCAAAGCGGTCTCTGTCGGCATTTTCAACCTGCTTTTTATCGGTCAAGTCAATGTCAGCCTGTACATACGGAGCCTTTTGACCCTTACCGCAGGACTCAATAGCCTTTTTAACTACCTCTTCAAGACCGTTTGCAGTTGTTGAAATTGTATCAACAACAGGGCAACCGAGCAAGCCTGATAATAGAACTGAGTCGATTTTTGTTTCCTTCTTTTTATTAACGTCTGCCTTGTTAAGAGCAACAACAACAGGGATACCAAGCTCTAAAAGCTGTGTTGTAAAGAACAAGCTACGGCTTAGGTTGGTAGCGTCCACAATGTTAATAATAGCATCGGGATTTTCGTTTCTTACATAAGAGCTTGTTATGCTCTCCTCTGATGTGAACGGTGACATGGAATAAGCTCCCGGTAGGTCAACCGCTAATACATCCTCATATTCTCCGCAAAGAGATTTTTTGATAGGATGCACCTTTTTGTCAACTGTAACACCTGCCCAGTTACCAACCTTTTCATTAGAGCCGGTCAGGGCATTATACATAGTAGTTTTACCACTATTGGGGTTACCTGCTAATGCAATTCTCATTTTTCTCCTCCTAATAATTGTCCTTGGCAATGGTAGTTAGCTTTGACTAACTCACCTGTAAAAAAATAATCTTTCGATTATTTTTAAATTTCAATAGCCTCTGCAAGATTGTTATCAAAATTGTATCTGCTATCCTTAATGGAAACTGTACATCCACTTTTACGATGTGCAACAACCGTAATAGGCTCTCCACTATAACAGCCAAGTGAAAACAAAAACGCATTCAAATCCTCGTCATCAGTATTGATAGCCTTGATTATATACTCTTTGCCCTCTTCGGCGTTTCGTAAAGTCATACTGTTCTCCCTCCAAAGTGAGTTAGGTTTGTCTAACCTAATATATTTTAGCCTAATTACCACAGTTTGTCAAGTACATTTTGAAATTTTTTGAAATTTTTTCAGAATTTTTTATTTTGCATAAAAAAGTATACATAATTTTACTCACTTTTTGTCATTTTAAATGATATTACACTTATATTTGTAGAGTAAATCACCTATATTTGTGCAAAAATTACAAAATTGTGAACAAGCATTGCAAACTGAAGAAAACTGTGCTATAATAGGTTAACTTTATTATGTTATTTTTACAGGAGATTGCTTATGGAAAATGCTGTAACTAAGGTTCTCTTTTATAAGGACGGCTTTTTTGGGTATGGCGAAAAGGGTGACTTTCAATATTGGTCCCTTGCTCATTTCATTCCGCTGATATTGTTCGGCATAGCTATTTTCTTAATTTTCCGTTTCCGTGAAAAGCTAAAGAGCTGGAAGCACGAGGAAAATTTCCGTTTTATATTTGCGTTTGTTATGCTTATGGTGGAAATGTCTTATTTCTGGCGTCTGCTTTACGTTGGCAGCAGCGAGCCCGATAAGGTTATCGACCTTTTAGATAAGCTACCGTTACAGGTATGCGAGTGGACCTGCATTTTTGCGTCCTTTATGATGATGAAAAAGAGCCAATCGCTTTATCAGCTATGCTTCTTTATAAGCTTTACGCTTGGCGTGTTCCCACTTCTTACACCGTCTGTTATTACAATGGCAGGCCCTGCTTATTACAGATATTATCAATATTGGTTAGAGCATTTACTCCCTATGGTGGGTATTCTTTATATGACCTTTGTTCATGGCTACCGCCCGAAGCTAAAGGGAATTATATCTGCAACAGGCTTTATGGCTGTTCTTACCACCTTTGCTATGATATGCAACCTTAACATTGAGGGCGCAAACTATCTGTATCTTGCAATCGGCACAACCGATGGCGGCGGCTCGGTTATGGACATAATGGTAAAAATAGCGCCAAATGTCTGGGGTCGCTTGGCTCTGCTCAGCGTTATTGTTATAATTCTATTCTTCATAGCTTATTTTGTATACATAGGTATTACCAAGCTGTACAATAAAGCAGTAAAAAAGGCGAATTTATAAAAATTGATTATACTGAATAAAAGGCAGAATTTTTCACGAAATTCTGCCTTTTTGTTTTTCAAATGAGCCCTGTTTTACAAATCTTTTTAAGTAATATTCACACCGTAGGGGAGCATTAGCGTAATGTCTTTAGCATCACGCAATGAAATAAATCCGCCAAGGGCGAATTTGTGAAATGACCTACGGTCTTGAAATTCTTGGCAATACAAGAGCGTGAAATGTCTGCGGACATAAGGATGTATTTTATTTCAAGTGCGTAGCGCACATTATGTAGGGGCGACCATTGGTCGTACGCTTTTTGTGTTTGTAACATATCACCCTTGCTTTAGCAAAGATTTCATCGTGTTAACGATTTTACTCGCTTTAGCGAATTTCACCGAGGCAAAGCAGATTCTTGCACAAGGCATACTGCGTAATCGCCTTGCTCAGAATGACAGTGTAATTTTGATTGTATGCACTTCCCTTTGTCATCCTGAGCGTAGCGAATGGATCTTTAAACAAAAACGTAAAATTTAAATTGAAACAAGTCAGTAGGTGGCGAC
>JAFTZI010000018.1 GCA_017461055.1 Clostridia bacterium
AACGGGTCGCCGAGGACTTGCCCATACACACAAAAGTGTGATGCCATACATTCCTTGAATGATTCCATACGTTCTAAGAACGATTCCATTCACACCAAGGTGTGATTCCATACACGCAAAAATGCGTGATTAATTAACGGGTCGTCGAGGACGTCGACCCCTACAGGAATATACAACACATTCGTGTTGATGATATACAATGCTTAACGCATTGATGATATACACGCACAATTGCGTGATGATATGCACAAATAAATTCGTGATTGATTTTCGGTCGATTCGTGAATCGCCCCTACAAATTAGATTTCACACACACCGTAGGGGCGACCATTGGTCGTCCGTTTTCTCACAATACGGGAGGAGCAAGCCCCTCCCCTACCATTAAATATTTCACGTTGCTTGTGCAACATTTCACTCGACCTTGGTCGAATTTCACCGAGGCATAGCCTCAATATCATTTCACAAGACGACCTGTGCCTGCCTTGCTTAAAAAAGAGCAGACACGTGTCTGCTCCTGTTTTTTATTCGTTTGGATTAATGTATTTTCCGTAGGTTTTGAGGTAGTCAAGACCTGAGCCGATTGTCATAATTATCATTGCGACAATAAGAACGTAGGATGCAATCCAAAGGGTGTTAACTCTCATACCCTCGTTGATGGCATATTCAACGAGAATAACGACGATGGCAACAACCTGTGTAACGGTTTTTGCCTTGCCGAAGAAGGACGCTGCCACAACACCTGCCTCGGTGTTGGCGCAAATCATTCTCAAGGATGTAACGCCAAGCTCTCTTAAAAATACAATAGCGCAAGCCCAAACCATAATACCGGAAAGTGGCTTTACTCTTACAGCAATCATAAGAAGCGCACAGAAAACCATAAACTTGTCAGCAAGAGGGTCCATAAACTTGCCAAAATTTGTAATAAGGTTATATTTTCTTGCAATCTTACCGTCAAGCATATCTGTAAAGGATGTAATCATAAACACCATAGCAGAAACAAATCCGCACACCAAGGCGTCGGGAATGTACATCATACAAGCTATAAACACAGGCACCAAAAGAGCCCTTAATATTGTAAGCTTGTTAGGTAAATTCATTTTCTTCTTTTTAGGAGCCTCATTAACATTTGAAGCATTTTCATTTACATTAGAAACATTTTTTTCTTCCATATAAATCCTCCAATTATACACACAGGGTGCAGTTTTTTGCCAATCAAGTTAAAATAATACACACAGGGTGAGGTTTTTTTGAGCGTCGGGGCTTGCCCATAACACACAAGGGTGTGATGCCATACATTCCTTGAATGATTCCATACGTTCCAAGAACGATTCCATTCACACCAAGGTGTGATTCCATACACGCAAAAATGCGTGATTGATTTTCGGGCGATTCGTGAATCGCCCCTACAAATCGGGTAACGTTCACACCGTAGGGCGGTGGCTTGCTGCCGCCGAAATAACAAGGTACTACAAATTAAGTTTAACACATCAATCAAGCCTTGACCAAAGTCAAAGCAGATTCTTGCACAAGGCATACTGCGTAATCGGCAAGCCTCAGAATGACAGTGTGTTTTTTCTCTTTTGTCATCCTGAGCGTAGGGAATGGATCTTTGACAATAGTGTGATGCCATACATTTATTGAATGATTCCATACACGCAAAAATGCGTGATTAACGGGTCGTCGGGGACGTCGACCCCTACAATTTCGTGTTTGTTACTTATCACTTTTGCGTTAGCAAAAATTTCACGTTGCTTTAGCAACATTTCACTCGACCTTGGGCGAATTTCACCGAGCCACAGGCTCGATTTCGTTGCAAGCTGACCTTGTGTCTGCTTGCCTTGGCTCGATATCATTGTAAGTCAACCTTGCGTTGACTTACCGCTCAGGTCGTAGTCGTCGAGGGTGTCTTTTATCTCTACCTCGACAAAATCGCCGACGGAGTGTGTTTTATTTGAGAAAAAGAACACCTTTCCGTCTATATCGGGAGCATTTGCATAGGTTCTTCCGTAGTAGCTTTCAGACACTGGGTCGAAGCCCTCGCATAAAACGGTAACATTCTTGCCTATATATTTATCTTTTCTTTTTTCAATTACGCTTAATTGCTCACGCATTATAATGTCGTATCTGTCCTGCTTTGTTTGCTCATCTATTTGACCGTCAAAGCTGTACGCAACGGTGCCTTCCTCACGTGAGTAGGGGAAAGCGCCGAAATTGTCAAATTCTGCCTCTTTAATAAACTCGCAAAGCTGAACAAATTCCTCTTCCGTTTCTGTGGGGAAGCCCACAATGGCGGTTGAACGAATAGCCATACCGTCAATTTCACGTAAGCGCTTTATAACGGAACGAATTAAATTTTCGTCCCCTTTTCTATTCATTTTTTTCAAAATTCTTGAATTTATGTGCTGAATGGGCAAATCAATGTACTTAACAAGCTTAGGATTAGTTTTAAACTCCTCTATAAGCTCGTCGGTTATCTTGTCGGGATAGCAATATAGAACCCTTAGCCAAGAAATGTCCGTTTCATTTGCTAAGCGGTTAATTAAGGTATGAAGCTTATATTCACCGTAAAGGTCTATACCGTAGGCAGTTGTGTCCTGACCTATGATAATAAGCTCCTTAATTCCCATATCAACAAGCTCGCAAGCCTCGGTAATCAGCTCATCCATAGGACGTGAACGGAACTTGCCCCTTATATAAGGAATGGCGCAATATGTACAAATATTGTTACAGCCCTCGGAAATTTTAAGGTAAGCAAAGGCATCTCCTGTGGTAACAATTCTGTCCCCACCAAGCTCAACCGTATTTTTGTCCTTATACTCGGAAAATTTTCTTCCGTTTTCAATCTCCGAAACAGCCTTAACAATGCTATGCACACTGCCTGTGCCAAGCACAGCGTCAACCTCGGGAAATTCCTTCAGAATTTCATCCCTGTATCTTTCGCTAAGACAGCCTGTTACAACAATGCCCTTTAAATTACCGTTTTCCTTGAGCCAGGCAATATCTAAAATATTGTCAATGGACTCCTTTTTGGCGCTTTCAATAAAGGCGCAGGTGTTAATAACAATAATGTCAGCCTCTTCCTCATTAGGCGTAATTTCATAGCCCGCAGAAGCAAGAGCGCCAAGCATTACCTCAGTGTCAAGCAAATTTTTAGGACAGCCAAGGGAAACAAAGCCTATTCTACTCATTACCGTTACCTCTTGTAACAATGGTCAAAGCGCCCTTAATTTCGCCAAAGCTGTAACCGTAGCGCATAAGCGCGCCCATCATCTTTTTAAAGTCCTCGGAGGACACGCTTGGCAGGGGCATAAACTTGTTTTGAATGATATATGCGCAGTTAGAAGCAAAGTCAATGCTTGAAAGCTCCTTTTGAACATATTCCATAACGTCCTCACGCAAATAGCCCTTGGTAACAAGCTCATTAATAATCTTTAATTTTCCGTATTTTTTCTTTAAATAGCCGTCACAAAGAAGTCCTATCTGCTTTTTCTCATCAATATAGCCTCTATGCTCCATATACACAGCCATATTTTTGCAAAGCTCATAGGAAAAGCCCTTGTTTTGAAGCTTCATAATAAGAGATTTCTTATTATTCTCTCCACAGGAAAGAATGGAAAAGGCAGCACGACGTGCATTATCAAAAAGCATTTCCTCTCTTATAGCAAGGAATCTCTTATCATCAATAATTTCGCCCTCTTCAATATCAAATCTTTCGTATTGCTCATTTGAAACAAGCATTTCAAAATTTGTACCCAAAGTTGACTTGATACAGTAAACTCTGCCGGCGGGTGTCTTTTTAATTTTCTCTACTGTGTAATAAATTTCTTTTTCCATAATTTTACTAATCCAGTTTAAGCGCGTCTAAATCAAAATCGTCTGAATCGAAATTAAATTCGTCGGTTTCAACAGTTTCTCCATTTGCAATTCTTGTTAAAATCTTTGTTTCAAGCTCCTTCATAAGCTCGGGATTATCTTCAAAATACTTTCTTGTATTGTCCTTACCCTGAGCAACCTTTTGTCCGTTATAGGAAAACCAAGAGCCACTCTTTTCAACAATGCCAAGCTCAATTGCCACATCCATAATTTCGGAGGACTTTGAAATACCCGTACCGTAAAGAATATCAAACTCTGCGGTTTTAAACGGTGGAGCAACCTTATTTTTAACAACCTTACACTTAACGTGGTTACCGTAAGCCTCAGAGCCGTTTTTAAGTATATCTGCCTTCCTTACCTCAATTCTTACAGAGGCATAGAACTTAAGGGCGCGTCCGCCTGTTGTTGTTTCGGGATTTCCGTACATAACATTAAGCTTTTCACGAAGCTGGTTAATAAAAATAACAATACAGTTAGTTTTTGAAATAGCGCCCGAGAGCTTTCTTAACGCCTGTGACATAAGCCTTGCCTGAAGACCCATATGAGAATCTCCCATTGAGCCCTCAATTTCCTGTCTTGGAACAAGAGCGGCAACTGAGTCAATAACAATAATATCAACAGCGCCTGAGTTAACAAGCTTTTCTGTAATTTCAAGAGCCTGCTCACCGCTGTCGGGCTGTGAAACCAAAAGCTCATCAATGTTAACGCCTATTGCCTTTGCATAAATAGGGTCAAGGGCGTGCTCTGCGTCAATAAATGCAGCAGTTCCGCCAAGCTTTTGCGCCTCTGCAACGGAGTGAAGAGCAACGGTAGTTTTACCTGAGGATTCAGGACCGTAAATTTCAACAATTCTTCCGCGTGGAAGACCGCCAATGCCAAGAGCTAAATCAAGATTAAGTGAGCCTGTTGATACAGCGCTGATTTGCATATCAGCCTGATCGCCAAGCCTTCTTATAGCTTCATCTCCACATTCCTTTTTAATTTGACTTAAGGCAGTCTCCAAGGCCTTCTTTTTATCCTCTGCGGATTCAATAGCTACTGCCTTGGTAGTAGCCTTTGTAGCTTTTTTTGCCATTTTAATTCCTTTCAATAGTTACATTAGCAGGTAGCGCTGTCAAGTCGCCAGCCCATGCTTTCTCTTACAACAGTAACCTTTACCTCGTCATTTTCAGTAGTTTTAATTGTAGCCTCAATAAACCGTCTTGATATTTTAACAATTTTAATGGAATTAAAGTCATACTCCGCCACCTTTTCAACAAGCGGCTCATAATCAATATTGACATAAATCCATCCGTCGTATTTATCATCAAGCGTCATATATCTTGGCTGTATAGAGCCTTGGTTAATCTCACTTTGAGCGCCCCCAAAGGCAAGGCCTATAAGTGACTCTGCATAGCTTTCGGAAAAAACCTCATATGTCCTTTCCACAAGCTTATTTTTAAGGGCATATTTTTCGTTTTCGTAGGCAGGCATATATAAATCGTTGGGATTGCCCGAATCCTTATGCTTTATGCCGCTACCGTAGTAAATTTCATTTAATTCGTAGGCATCCTTAATTAATACCTCAATAATATTAAGAGCCTCATTTTCGGTTACCTTACCGCACCCAACTATACTGAGTGCCAAAATGGCAATCAGTATAATTAAGGAAAATGATTTAATAAGCTTTATCATTTTTATTATTCCTTGCTGTCAGGATTGGAAGCGTCCTCTGTTATGGGAGCTGCTCCCTCTTGGGCTTCGGCAGGAGCGTTTTCCTCTTGACCCTCAATTTTTTCCTCTTCCTTGTCTGCAACTGTTAAGTTAGCAACCAAAGCACCGTCATCGAGTCTCATAACCTTAACACCTGTTGTGCTTCTCTTATATGTAGGAATGTCCTCAGTGGCAGTTCTTATAATTGTACCCTCATTTGTAATAATCATTACATCATTTGTATCGTCAACGCAAGCAACACCTGCCAAAAGACCTGTCTTTTCGTTAATATTATGAATAATAACACCCATAACACCGCGGTTTCTTGCCTCAAAGTCGCTGAATTCACTCTTCTTACCAAATCCGTTTTCGGTAATGGTTAAGAGCTTCTTTGTATTGTCAACAATAACAACGCCGCAAACTATATCACCCTCACGCAAATCAATACCGCGTACACCGCGAGCAGTTCTGCTGACAACCTTAACCTTGTTTTCGTGGAAGCGAGCCGCATAGCCCTTCTTAGTACCGATAAGAATGTGATTTTCGCCTGTTGTGTGTCCAACAAATATAAGCTTATCGCCCTCGTCAAGATTAATGGCAATCTTACCGCCCTTACGCTGATATTCGTATTCCTTAACATTGGTACGCTTAATAATACCGTTTTCGGTAACCATAGTTAAGTATTCTCCCTCGGCAAACTCGGGCAGCGCAATCATAGCTGTTACCTTTTCACCCTTTTCAATTTCAATAAGGTTAATTAAGTTAGAGCCCTTTGATGTTCTTGAAGCCTCGGGTATTCTATATACCTTACGAACAAATATCTTACCGCTGTCTGTAAACATAAGCAGGTATGAGTGGGAGTTGGCAACAAGCACTCTTTCGATAAAGTCCTCTTCCTTTGTCTGCATAGCAATAAGACCCTTACCGCCGCGTCTTTGAGCAGAATATGTATCAACAGGAATACGCTTGATATAGCCGGAATTTGTAAGAGTGATTACACATTCGTGTCTTTCAATCAAGTCCTCAATATCAATTTCGTCGTCACTGTCTATAATTTCTGTTCTTCTTTCGTCTGCGTACTTATTCTTAATGTCGGTAAGCTCGTTCTTAATAATCTCTCTTATCTTTTCAGGGTCAGCCAAAATACCCTTTAATTCAACAATGGTAGCTCTTAATTTAATAAGTCTGTCTATAATCTTTTGTCTTTCAAGACCGGAAAGACGTCCAAGAGTCATTTCAACAATAGCCTGAGCCTGAACCTCAGTTAAGCCGAACTTTTCCATTAATCTTTCCTTTGCAACAGGAGTAGATTCGGATGCTCTGATTGTGGAAATTACCTCGTCAAGATTATCAAGAGCAATATTGTAGCCCTCATAAATATGAGCCTCGTTTTCAGCCTTTTTAAGGTCAAACTCTGTTCTTCTTGTAATAACCTCTTCCTGGAACTGAATGTAATTTTTAAGTACATCCTTAAGGCCAAGAGTTTTAGGCTCACCGTTAACAAGAGCAAGCATATTAACAGCGCAGGTGTCCTCAAGCTGAGTGTTTTTGTAAAGAAGGTTAAGAATAATTTGAGGATTTGCATCTCTCTTATATTCAATAACAATTCTCATGCCCGCACGTCCGCTTTCGTTACGAATGTCTGTAATGCCCTCTATCTTCTTGTCCTTAACAAGATTAGCCATAGACTCAATAAGCATTTGTCTGTTAACCATATAAGGAAGCTCGGTTACAACAATTCTGTGATGGTCCTCCTCAATTGTAGCCTTGGACCTTACTCTTATTCTGCCCTTACCTGTTGTATAAGCTTCAATAATACCGCGCTTACCGTAAATGGTAGCGTAGGTTGGAAAATCGGGACCCTTGATATATTCCATTAAGGACTCAAGCTCGCAATCGGGATTTTCCATTAAATAAATAGTACCGTCAATTACCTCGCCTAAATTGTGCGGGGGAACGTTTGTTGCCATACCGACAGCAATACCAACGCTTCCGTTAACCAAGAAGTTAGGAAATCTTGAGGGTAAAACAACAGGCTCCTTCCTCGAGTTATCAAAGTTAGGCATAAAGTCAACAACGTCCTTGTCAATGTCGCTCATAAGCTCATTTGCAAGCTTGGACATTCTTGCCTCTGTATAACGGTAAGCAGCAGCACCGTCACCGTCTATATTACCGAAGTTTCCGTGACCGTCAACCAAGGGGTAACGAAGTGAGAAGGGCTGCGCCATTCTAACCATAGTACCGTAAACACTCTGGTCACCGTGTGGGTGGTATCTACCAAGAACGTTACCTACTGTGGTAGCTGATTTTCTAAATGGCTTGTCTGAGGTTAAGTGGTCCTCAAACATAGCGTACATAACACGTCTTTGACCCGGCTTCATACCGTCACGAATGTCGGGAAGGGCACGGCTTACAATAACGCTCATGGAATATTCAAGGAATGCTTCCGGCACTCTTGATTCAATGGACCTGCCAACTATCATCTGCTCGACGTTTTCGTAGTTAAGGTCCTCATGCTTTAATTCCTTACTCATTTTAAAACTCCCCCTTCCTTATATATCAAGATTTTTAACGAATTTAGCGTTTTTCTCGATAAATTCACGTCTTGGCTCAACCTTATCGCCCATTAAAAGTGAGAATATTTCATCACACTTCATAGCGTCGTTAATTTCAACCTTAATAAGAGTTCTTGTGGTTGGGTCCATAGTAGTTTCCCAAAGCTGCTCCTTGTCCATTTCACCAAGACCCTTATATCTTTCAGCCTGACCGCCGCCGATTTCGGCAAAAATCTGGTCTCTTTCATCATCGGAGTAAGCATATCTTTCTATCTTACCCTTTGTAATTTTGTAAAGCGGTGGCTTAGCTAAGTAAACGTGTCCGTCCTCTATAAGCTGACGCATGTGTCTGAAGAAGAAGGTCAAAAGTAAAACCTGAATGTGGCTTCCGTCAACGTCGGCATCCGCCATAATTATAATTTTACCGTATCTTAATTTTTCAGAGTTAAATTCCTCTCCTATACCGCAGCCGAGAGCTTGAATAATAGGAATTAAGGACTCATTTCCGTAAACCTTGTCACGACTTGATTTTTCAACATTAAGAACCTTACCTCTTAATGGAAGAATAGCCTGGAATCTACTGTCACGTCCGTCCTTTGCAGAGCCTCCCGCAGAATCTCCCTCTACAAGATAAAGCTCTGTATATTCTGTTCTTCTGTCCTGACAGTCAGCAAGCTTAATTGGCAATGCAGAGCCGCCGAATACACCCTTACGTCTTGCAAGCTCTCTTGCCTTTCTTGCAGCCTCTCTTACACGTGACGCTTCACATGCCTTATCTATAATAGCCTTTGCAATATCGGGGTTTTCCTCGTAAAACTCCGATAGCTTTTCTGTTACGATATTATCAACAATGGTTCTTATCTCGGAGTTACCCAGCTTTGCTTTAGTCTGGCTTTCAAACTGCGCATCCGGCAATTTAACGGAAACAACAGCAGTTAAGCCCTCACGCGCGTCCTCACTCTTTAAGTTAGTGTCGCTGTCCTTTAAAAAGCCAAGCTTTCTTGCATAGCTGTTAGTAACCTTAGTCAAGGCATTTTTAAAGCCTATTTCGTGTGTACCGCCGTCAATTGTTGACATATTGTTAGCAAAGGTAACAATTGTTTCTGTATAGGTGTCGTTATACTGCATTGAAACCTCGGCAGTAATGTCACCCTTTTCAGCCTTCATATAAATAATGTCATTGTGTATCATATTAGCGTGCTTGTTTGAGTTAATATACTCAACGAACTGCTTAATACCGCCCTCGTGGCAAAGGTCAGCCTCTTTAGGCTCCTCACCTCTTTCGTCACGGAAAACAATTCTGATACCCGCATTTAAGAAGGTCTGTTCTCTTAATCTTGTCAAAAGAGTTTCGTAGTCAAACTCAACCTCTTCAAAAATATCAGCATCAGGCTTAAAGCGCACAAAAAGACCATGCTTTCCCTCGGGCGCATCGCCAACACAGGCAAAGGGACGAGCAATAGCTCCCTTTTCAAATCTTTCGGTGTACATCTTACCGTCGTGGCAGTTTTCAACCTCTAACCACTCGGAAAGGGCATTAACAACAGATGCGCCAACACCGTGAAGACCGCCGGAAATCTTGTATCCGCCGCCGCCAAACTTACCGCCTGCGTGTAATACGGTAAATACAACCTCAAGAGTAGGAGTGCCTGTTTTGGCATTTATACCGGCAGGAACACCTCTACCGTTATCTTGAATGGAAACACTTCCGTCAGCATTCAGTGTAACCTCAATTTTATCGCAATGACCTGCCATTGCTTCATCAATAGAGTTATCTACAATTTCATATACAAGATGGTGCAAGCCTCTTATTGAGGTTGTACCAATGTACATTCCGGGACGCTTTCTGACAGCCTCAAGACCCTCTAAGACCTGAATCTGCTCGTCGCCGTATTCTTCTCTTTCAACTCTGTTTTCCAAGTTTTCCATTCCATACTCCTTCTAAATTTTTTAATAATTCTATCCCTTAAATTTCTAAAATCAAATTAAATATAAATCTGTAACATATCACCTTTGCGTTATAATCGGGTCGTCGGGTACTTGCCCATACACACAAGAGTGTGATTCCATACATTCCTTGAATGATTCCATACGTTCTAAGAACGATTCCATACACACCAAGGTGTGATTCCATACACGCAAAAATGCGTGATTGATAACGGGTCGTCGAGGGAAAGTTATGCAACACTCCGTGTTGATGATATACGACACTATGTGTCGATGATATACAATGCTTAACGCATTGATGATATACACGCAAAAATGCGTGATGATATGCACGAATAAATTCGTGATTTATTAACGGGTCGTCGAGGACTTGCCCATACACACAAAGGTGTGATTCCATACACGCAATTTTGCGTGATTGATTAACGGGTCGTCGAGGACGTCGACCCCTACATAAGCCTCCATCTGACGAGGGAGGTGGATTGCGTAAGCAAGACGGAGGGAGAGAGCATTTACGGGTCGCCGGGTATTTGCCCATACACACAAGAGTGTGATTCCATACATTCCTTGAATGATTCCATACACGCAATTTTGCGTGATTGATTAACGGGTCGTCTAAGGTCTGACCCCTACAAATTAGGCTTCACATACACCGTAGGGGCGACCATTGGTCGTCCGTTTTTTGTGTTTGTAACATATCACCTTTGCCTTAGCAAAGATTTCATCGTGTTAACGATTTCATTCGCTTTAGCGAATTTCACCGAGGCAAAGCCTCGATTTCATTGCAAGGCAACCTT
>JAFTZI010000194.1 GCA_017461055.1 Clostridia bacterium
CGTCACGCTTTGCGTGCCACCTTTCTCGCTGCGGCTCGGTCACATTGTGGCTCTAACACTCACCGAGTGTTATTCACTACCACAATGCCGCTTCGCTACCCACTGGAGAAGGCTATTTGTTTATATTGTACAATTGATTTTATTAATGCAACAGCCTCTTTGTGTACCTGCTAAATGAGTAAGCACATAATAGGAATTGTAATTGCGCTTAAGGATGTGCTTAATAAAACCATATTTGCAGCGGTTTTTTGACCTTGACCAAGCATTTCGGCAAAGTTTAATACAACGCTTGCCACAGGGCAAAGGAACATTATGTAAATTGTCAGCTTTAAATTGTGCTCAATGGGTATAGGCAATAAAATCAGCAATACCAAAAGCGGCAAGGCAACCTGCTTAATTAATACTATCAGGTATTGCTGCGGATTTGTAAATACCTCCTTTAAAGGAGCGCAGGCTAAGCGCATACCCATAATAATCATACAAAGAGGCGTTGTCATTTTTGCAAGCAGGCTTATCATACCGTCTATCTGACTTGGAAAATCAACACCGAAAACAAGAAGTGGCAACGCAACAAAAAGCGCAATTACCGCAGGGTTTAAAAATATCTTTTTAATGCTCATATATTTTCTGTCCCTTGTAATTACGTATGAGCCAACGGTCCAGCCGAGAATGTTCATAGAAAGGGAGAACATAGCGGACAGGGTAACTGCCTCGGGGTAATTTGGCAAAAGCGCCTGTAAAACAGGAACGCCCATAAAGGCACAGTTGGAAAAGGAAGTGCAAAGCGTAAATATTCTGTATTTTGGGTCATCTTGCCTTTTCTTAAACACAAGGGAGAATATTACCAAGAAAACAACAAGCACCGCTAAAATGAAGAAAAACGCAAAAAGCATTTTCCACACAAGCCGGGCGGAAAACTCTGCCGAGATTATGGAATTTATAACAAGCATAGGGGAGCAAACGTACATAAGAAGCCTTGCAAAGGCAGGTATGGCGTCGCTTTTTACAAGCTTGGACTTAATCAGCAAAAAGCCGGGAACAGCATAGCAAAGCATAATTCCAACAGTTATAAGTGCAGTAATAAAGCTACCCATAATGTATCCCCCTTTCATTTTCACATATAATAGCACATAAATCAGCAGTTTTCAATAACAATTACAAAAAATTAAGTTAAAAATATTGAAATGAAAAAAATAGTGTGATAGAATAACCTTGTTATTTTTTCGTTTGGAGGCGATTGTATGATAAGAATTGGAATTTTCGGCTACGGTAATTTGGGCAGAGGCGTTGAGTGCGCCATAAAGCAAAACAAGGATATGGAGCTTGTGGCTGTTTTTACAAGACGAGACCCAAGCGCAGTAAAAATTCTTACCCCCGAGATAGCTGTGTGTCATGCTGATGACGTTCTTAACTTCAAGGATAAAATAGATGTTATGATTTTGTGTGGCGGCAGTGCCACAGATTTACCCGTACAAACACCGTACCTTGCAAAGCATTTTTGCGTAGTTGACAGCTTTGATACTCACGCAAAAATTCCACAGCATTTTGAAAATGTCGACGCTTCCGCCAAGGAGGGTGGCTATGTAGGTATGATTTCCGTTGGCTGGGACCCGGGTATGTTTTCACTTAACAGAGCGCTTGGCAGCTCCATTTTAGTTGATGGCTGCGACTATACCTTCTGGGGCAAGGGCGTTAGCCAAGGTCACTCCGATGCTATAAGACGTGTTGAGGGTGTTCTGGACGGAAAGCAATATACCGTGCCGGTGGAGGAAGCATTGAATGCTGTAAGAAGCGGAAGCAACCCGCAGCTTACCACACGTGAAAAGCACACAAGAGAATGCTATGTAGTGGCTGAAGAAGGCGCAGATAAGGCAAAAATCGAAAAGACCATTAAGGAAATGCCAAACTACTTTAGCGACTACGATACAACAGTTAACTTTATTTCCCAAGAGGAGCTAAACAAAAACCATAGCGGTATTCCTCACGGAGGCTTTGTAATTCGCAGCGGAAAAACAGGCAAGGATTTAGAAAACACTCACATAATTGAGTACAGCTTAAGGCTTGACTCCAATCCCGAGTTTACCGCATCTGTGATTGTTGCCTATGCGCGCGCAACCTACCGTATGCACAAGGAGGGTTTTGTGGGAGCAAAAACAGTTTTCGACGTTGCCCCCGCTTACCTAAGCCCTATGAGCAACGAGGAATTAAGAAAAACATTATTATAATACACCGAAAAGACTGTCACTGTTATGTAACAGTCTTTTTTATACCAAATGTTGATTTTTCCCACCTTTATGTGATAAAATAAAAGTGAGGAGGGATACGATGACAGATTACGAAATGCTGAAACAAATAATTGACAATAGCGAAAGTGTTGTATTCTTCGGCGGAGCAGGAGTGTCAACGGAAAGCGGCATACCTGATTTTCGCGGAAACGGTGGGCTTTACACAAGAGAAAGCGACGATGTTTCCCCCGAGGAAAAGCTACATATTAGCTATTTGAAAACCAACCCAAACGGATTTTATGAGTACTACAAAAGCAATATGATATGCACATGGGCGAAGCCGAATGATGCCCATTATGTCCTTAGTCAGCTTGAAAAAGAGGGTAAGCTAAAGGCGGTTATTACTCAGAATATCGACGGACTTCATCAAATGGCAGGAAGCGAAAAGGTAATTGAGCTGCACGGAACTGTCCATAAAAATTACTGTGTGGACTGTGGAGCGCAGTACTCCCTTGACTATGTTATGGAAAGCGATGGCATTCCCCGTTGTGAAAGCTGTGGCGGTGTTGTGCGTCCCGATGTTGTTATGTACGGAGAGGGACTTAACGCCAAGGCCTGGTACGATGCCGAGGAAGCAATATATAACTGTGACACATTAATAGTAGGCGGTACGTCCTTAACCGTTTACCCTGCCTGTACCCTTGTTGACGCCTATGAGGGAGAGCATTTGATCATAATAAACAAAACACCGACTCCCAAGGATGCGTATGCAGAGCTTGTAATTAACGAGCCTATCGGAGAAACGCTAAAAGAGGCGTTTTTGAAGTAGAGATCTAAGCGAAGCGTTTTATTCTAACTTGCACTTGATTGCCACGAATGACCAAAATAAAAAGCAAGGCTTTGAAACGAACTGAATGGGTTCGCCTCGAGGCCTTGCTTTTATTTATCAACTACATAGCAGCTATCAATTCTGTATTCCTTGCATAGCTTAATTACGCTTTCGTTAAATTCCTCTCCGCAAACAATCAGCGAAACTGCGGGGGGACAGGTTATATTGGGACTTGCCAAAACTCTGCCAAGGGCATTTTCTAAGGGAACTCGGACGCGCTTTGAATAAATCGCCTCTCTTATGCTCATTTTTTTAACGGGTGTTATCAAGTCATAATTGCTTTGCTTAATTTCACATTTAATGTCAATTTGCGAAAGCACATTTTTCAGCTTTTCAAGCTGCAAAGCATCATTTTCGGGAGTTATCATAAGCACGCAAAAGTCCTTATCGTAAAACTCGCACATTATACCGTTATTTTCAAGAATTTTTGCAAAATCGTGACCCCTGTGTCCGATTTTTGATGCTTCAACAGTTAATTTTAAAGGCTCATTTATCTTAATAAACTCGAATTTTTCAAATTCCTTAAGCGCTTTTGCAAGAGCATTGATTTTCTTACCGTAGCCGTCCCATAAAAGCTTGTTTGCATAATCCAAGGATGCAAGAATAAGGTAAGAGGGGCTTGTACTGCCAAAAAGAGCTAAAGCGCTCTTTCCTTGCTCCTTAAAGAATTCGGGAGCATGTTTTGAAATATGAAGATAAGCTCCCCCTGTTAAAACAGGCAAGGTCTTATGCGCAGAGTCACAGCACATATCAGCCCCTTGACTGATTGGGTGCAGGTCATGCTCCAAAAACCTTAAATAAGCGCCGTGAGCATTGTCAACAAGCAGGGGCACACCGTACCTTTTGCACACCCTTGAAAGCGACTCAACGTCACAGATATTTCCAAGATAGTCGGGACTTGTAATATATACGCAACAGGGTAATTTATCTACACTCCCCAAGGCGTTTTCAAGAATTCCCTCTGTAATTTTGCAGGAAAGATAGCTTTCGCCCTTACCTGAATAAAGCCACTTAACGTCAAGGTCGTTTAAGGCGCAGGCGGATATAAATGACGAGTGTGCATTTCTCCCTGCCAAAACATAATTACCGTTACCTTGACTGTATGTCTTTGCAAGATACACCATAGCACGAATACAAAGAGAAGAGCCCTCGCAGGAATAAAGGCTTTGCCCACTTCCGAAAAGGCTTGCGGCATTTGATTCACTTTCCATAATTATGCCCTTTGCATCGTATAAGCAATCAGCCCCCGTAAACTCGGTTATATCATACTTTTCAAAGCCCAAAAGAGCTTTCCCCTTATGCCCGGGCATATGAAATCTTACGGTGTCCTTATTTATGTACTCGTTTATAAAATCACAAATAGGAGCTTTCATTATTCACCAAGCTCTTTTGCTACCGCAACAGCTATTGCACATTCCATTCTCTTTCTAAATAGACGACAGCCATACTCATAAATACCTCTGACGCTGCCCGTTGCATGGTAAGCATTTGCGGCGCAACCGCCGGAGCAGTATAGCTTTGCCCAGCAATCCTTACAGTCGGGACGTGCATACACGTTACAGGATGCGAATTCCTCTCTTGCCTCATTGTTTGTAACACCGTCCCAAATGTTGCCAAGCTTATATTTTTCCTCACCAACAAATTGGTGGCAGGGGTATAGGTCGCCCCAAGGTGTAACAGCCATATATTCTGTTCCGGAGCCGCAGCCTGAAATCCTTTTATAGATACAGGGTCCGCCCTTTAAGTCTATCATATAGTGATAGAAGGTAAAGCCCTTACCCTCCTTATGTCTTTTAATCATAAGGCTTGCCAAGTCCTCATATTGCTTACAAACAATAGGGTAGTCCTCTTCGGTTAATTCTTCCTTGTCTCCCTTTGCGCACACAACAGGCTCCATACTAAGCTCATTAAAGCCAAGGTCAAGCATAACCTTTATATCCTCTAAAAAGTCCGGATTTGCGTGGGTAAAGGTGCCTCTCATATAGTAGTTTTTGCCACCTCTTGCAGATACAAGCTCCTTGAACTTGGGAACAATTTTGTCCCAACTTCCGTTACCGTTATAGTCAACCCTGTATCTGTCGTGTATTTCCTTGCGACCGTCAAGAGATAAAACCACATTGCTCATTTCGCGATTGGCAAAGTCGATTACGTCCTTGTCAATCAATACACCGTTTGTTGTAAGAGTAAAGCGGAAATTCTTGTTATGCTCCTTTTCAATTTGACGTGCGTATGCAACCAAATCCTTAATCATTTGGAAGTTCATAAGCGGCTCTCCGCCGAAAAAGTCAACCTCTAAGTTGTGACGCGAGCCGGAATTTTCCACTAAGAAATCAAGGGCGCGCTTGCCAACCTCTAAGGACATAATAGCCCTTTCTCCGTGATATTTACCCTGTGAAGCAAAGCAGTAGGAGCAGTTTAAATTACAGGTGTGGGCAACGTGCAAGCAAAGCGCCTTAACTACACCTCTTGTTTTTTGCTTAAGGGTGTCAGCCATAGGCTCAAAGGTGTCGGGAGTAAATAAGCAGCCGCTGTTTTTAAGCTCGACTATTTGCTCATAGCATTCATTAATATCATCAAGGCTTAAATCCTTATATTTTTCCGAAATGGCTGCTACCACCTGCTCCCTTGTGTGACCTTCAAACATTTCTATTATGTCATAAGCGCAGGAGTCAACAACGTGAACACCGCCCGAGCAAATGTCAAGCACAATGTTATAGCCTCCGAATTTGAATTGATGTACCATAAATTTTTCCTTCTATTTTATTTACTTAGGTAGCCAAGCTACCGAAATTCACTTAAAAACCAAAAATTTCAATTAAAAAGGCTGTTTGGTATCAAACAGCCCTTGTGCGCTAATTATTTATTGTTGTTTTCGCACTGTTGGTTAGCGATACCGCAGCTTGTCTTGCAAGCAGACTGACAAGAAGTCTGGCACTCACCGCAGCCACCGTTCTTTGCGCTCTCGCAAAGATTACCTGTTTTAATTGTCTTGATATGTTCCATTGTGTAAACCTCCAAAAACATTTGTTTAGAAAATTATAACATATCTCCAAATTAAAGTCAATACAAATGTTAGAAAATTATTTGTTGATTATTTGGATTTTATGTGATACAATATGAGAAAAAGATACCGAAAGGAAGCATTATAACAAATATGGGTAACGTTAAGGTTTTATCTAAAAAAGAAAAAATGATTATTGAAAAAAGAAATACTATGATCAAAAGAGTAGTCATAGGATTAATAATAGTTAGCTTATTGGCTACATTGATAATAAGCATTATTTTGTCCAATCGCCCCTATTATGCAGACATTGAAATTGAGGGCTATGGAGTAATTACCGTAAAGCTGGACAAGAGCGCGGCACCTAAAACCGTTAAAAATTTTGTTAAGCTTGCAAAAAGCGGCTTTTATGACGGAATGACCTTCCACCGAATAATAGAGGGCTTTATGATGCAGGGCGGCTGTCCAAATGGCAACGGTTCAGGCGGAAATGTTGACAAAAACGGAGAGGAAATCAACATAGTAGGTGAATTTTCCAATAACGGATACGCAAATGGAATTTTACACGAAAGAGGCGTAATTTCAATGGCGCGCTCAGGCGGATATCCCGAGGCTGACTATTACAACACCGCATCAAGCCAATTCTTTATAGTTCATAAGGATTCCCATCACTTGGATGGTGATTACGCTGCCTTTGGACGTGTTGTAACGGGTATGGAAATAGTTGACAAAATTTGCGAGGAGGCAAAGCCATCCGATAATAACGGCACAATTCCCAAGGAGGATCAGCCTGTAATAAAAACAATC
>JAFTZI010000195.1 GCA_017461055.1 Clostridia bacterium
ATCAAAGTCGTAGCTTGAAATATTTGCAGAGATAGCACCCTTTGTTATATTGCCATCCTCATCGAATATGTCGTTTTCTCCAAGGCGATCCTTGACTATTGCAAAAACACCATATTCCACAGTACTATTTGTTACTTTCTCGTACTGATCTATGCTATCATGGTTAACTACAAAGCCAATTGCAATTCCGCCCTCTCCAAATTCTGGTGCTGAATAACCTCTACAAATGAAGAGAGGAGACGCTTCTTCTGTAATATTCTCTACACCACATCTTTCGCATTTAAGAGTTTTGCAGCCTGTCTTGCTAAAGTCGGTATAGGCAATATTTATTATTGATGCGTTTTCTAAATCGTGTTTCTCTATATTATTTGAATTTTCTATTTCAATTTCGCCTATATATACTCCGCAAAAGCAGTATGTATCCTTCCATGCATTATCTGCACAGTTAGGCTCCTTTGTCATAACGGATTTGCCAGGATTCTCAATGTGAACGGTTTCATCCATCCAAGAATTTTGGTCAAGCTCGTATCTTTTGTTTAGCTTACACAGATACACTGCCGAGCCATTGGTATTTCCTGTAGCTGATACCTCAGGCTCAGCTGTCGTGTTAGGCATAAGCACCCTCAAGGTGGTGCTTTGCTCCTTTGTTAAGGCGAAGGATGTCATATTACCAAGATAAACTACGGTCTCAACACCAGATCCATTAAACATTTTCGTTGAGTGCGACGTTACTTTTTCGCTAATTACCACTATCTTGTTTGCATTAGAAGAAAGAGCCACTGCTCCAAAGCTTGTAAGTCCCTGTGGAAAGCAGTATGTTTCCGGCTTGCTTGGTATATCATCAACCGAATTTATTATAAACGAATCATTTACAAAGTATATATTGTCGCTATTTGCAAATGGATTTCCCGCACCACTAAACGTTGTAAGTGAGCTTGGGAGATACACCGCTGTTAACGACGTGCAACCTGCCAATGCAGCATTTCCAAATATTTTTATGCTATTAGGTAAAGAAATTGCCCTTAATGAGCTACAATTTACAAAAGCTCCTCTGTTTAGTGTATTATCATTAAATACAGTGTTTGGATGAAACTCAACGTATTCAAGAGCAGTACAATTATTGAATGAATAAAAGGCTGCCATTGTATTTGTAATTCCTTGAGACCAACCAATATGTACTAACGTATCGGGCAAGAATATCGCCTTGAGCACAGTGTTTTCATTTAGTATAGCTTCTGTTACGCTAGGGATCGTTTCATTTGTATGGAAGGCTTTAGCATGTACGTATTTCAACGGGTACAGTTCACCATTATGAGTTAACTTTACTCCGTTTAGGTTTACTATAACGAAAGATAAATCACTCCTATATGATATTCCACTGCTTTCATACGCCGTCATTTTCGAAAGCTGATCTTCCCAGCATCCTAAGCTTACATATGCTCCAGATTCGTTAGTTTGACCATCAGCCCAAACGCTACACATTTCATTTTCACTATTAAGATACCAAATCAATGGGTGATAATTCCCCTCTCTGTCCTGTTCCCAAAGTGGATAGCTTACTCCATCAAGTGCATATGTTCTTTCGTAATCCATAGCAACCGTTTCCTCTGCACTTACAGATAATGAAAAACAGCAAGAAAATATTGTTAGAATTAAAAAAACCAAGAATAATTTTTGTTTCATTAATAACCTCCCTAAATTTTTACAACTTGTTTTTTTCAGTATAGCATATTGTAAATATTGATTGAATTGACTTTCTAATCTATTTGTACTTTTTCAACACTAATTTATACTATATAATTCAGTTGTATTGCAATTATAAAAAAAGTGACTTATAATTTTTAGGGGTGATTATATGGAAAAGAATTTTCTTATTACTAAAATTGAAATGGTTGTATTATTTAGAAAGCAAAAAAGTACCGAGTGTTATCCAAGTACACTGCTAACTAACGAGTTGGTTTTTGATTTTTCAGGTGAATACACCGTTTATTTTGGCGATACAGTATTAAGGGTGCTTCCTAATACAATACGTTTTTTTCCTCGTGGAACTGTTTCTAAATATGAAATTGAACGTACAAAATTAGGCGAATGTATAGATGTATTTTTTCAAACTGACAGGCCTATATCGAATGCTGCTTTAGCTATAGATGCTAAGGATAAGGAATATATCGGTGCTCTATTCAAAAAACTATTTTCTATTTGGACAAATAAGGATAACGGCTACTACTTTGAATGTATGTCCTTGCTTTATAAAATTTTTGCTAACATCCAAAAGAACAACTATTTGCCCACCAAACAGTATTTGAAAATCGAACCCGCAATTGTTGAAATTGAGCGAAGTTTTTTAGATAGAAAATTAACCGGTAGCTATTTAGCATCTATTTGTAATATAAGCGAGCCTTGCTTATATCGGCTATTTAAGAAAAAATTTGGAATTCCAATCAAAAAATACATAATACAAAAGAAAATGAACTATGCCTGCGAGCTTTTAAGATTGAATAGACATTCTATAAATCATGTCGCTGAAAAATGTGGTTTTTCTGACGTATATTTTTTTAGCAAGCAGTTCAAATCACAAATAGGAATATCACCAACAGAATATATTAAAAAATGCAATACTTGACATATTTATGAGGAAATACTATGGATAGAAAAAAAGTGCTTGAATATTTCGAA
>JAFTZI010000019.1 GCA_017461055.1 Clostridia bacterium
GCACAATATCACCGAGCCATAGGCTCGATATCACTGCAAGGCAACCTGCGCCCGCCTTGCCTGTCATCCTTGAGCGAAGAATCTTTAAACAAAAACGTAAAATTTAAGTTGAAACAAGGTAGTAGGAGTTTATTCCCACGCCTAAAGGCACCAATGCAAAAGGGTGCTGACATTATCAGCACCCGAAATTATTTATTTTTTGTGTCCCCAAACGGCATTTATGTTGTCAAGTGACACTTCCCAGCCCTGTGGCTTTTGCTCTGCCTCGCAATAAATTGTTGTTAAGCTGTCGCAGCCATCAAATGCGCCTTGGCTTATATAGGTAACTGTGCTTGGCACGGTGACGGTTTTCAGCTTTTTCCTGTCGGCAAAGCCTAAATGTATGCCGGTGACGGTTTTTGTGCTGTACTCCTTGGGGATTACGGCATTTTCGATATCAAAATCACAGCCAACCACCCACAGTCCGTCGCTTCCATCCTCGGCGGGAACAAATGACAAATACATTTCCCACTTAGCGGTAAGGGTTATATTTTCTGTTACTCTGTCCTTTTCAAAATCCCACTTTTTCTGTCCGTTGTACCAGCCAAGAAATTTGTAGCCTGCCCTTTCCATTTTGCTTGTGGGTGAGGCTACAAGCCCATCCATACCGATTTCCTGTTTTTCTATTACTATTTCATCAGTATAGGTTGTGAATTTTACTGTAAATTTGTCCTCCTTTTCACAGCTACATCCCACAAGGACAAGCAAAAGCAAGGCAAGACAAATTAATAATAAGCTCTTTTTCACTAAAATTATTCCTCAATATATTCGTTAAAATCAAGAACGTCCAAGGACGGTCTGTTTTTCCACTCGCCCTTTGTAAAGTCGGGGATTTCCTTAGGCGCTCCGCCTTCCTTAATAGACTCCTCGGAAAGACAGGTAATTACCATCCAGGAAGCGGCATCGTAAACGTCAATTGCCATTTCACGTCCGTCCTTTAGCCTGTCAACAAACTCTCTTAGCTCAACGTAGTCCATTCCGCCGTGTCCTGCCGCAAGAGCCTCCTCGGTAATATCTTGCCAAGCGTTTGGAAGCATTGATTTATACTTTTCAGCAGAGTTTTTGTACTTTTCGTTATACTCTACTCTTGACCAATACTCAGGCTGACCGTCAAGGTAAACGCTGTTTGTCTCCTGCTCATAAAGACCCTTTGTTCCGCGAACCTGAAATTCTCTTGAATATGAGCGAGGCAAGGATGTGTCAAGCTTAAGCATCATAGTTTCACCGTTTTCGCACTTAATAAGGGTATGTACAATGTCGCCCTGCGCAAAGTCAACGCCTATCAGGTGTGGGTTAATTGTGTCACGTCTGTCCTGCACATACTGCTCCATACCGAATGAGGCAGTTGCCATTGAAACCAAGGAAACCATACGGTTGCCTCTGTTAATGTTAAGAATTTTAGCCATAGGGCCAAGCTCGTGTGTGGGGTAGTTTTCACAGTTTCTTGAAAGATAATTTCTTAAGCGATAGTGTCTGTTTTCCTCGCCGCCTGTTACCTCTCCGCGTAGGTCGTGAGAGTATGCGCCCGAGCAATGAACAATTCTTCCGAAAATGCCCTTTCTTGCAATAGCGGTTGCAAGAAGCTCGTCCCTGTTATAGCAGCAGTTTTCCATAAACATAAACGGAACTCTTGTTTCCTCCCAAGCATTAACAAGGTCGTAGCAATCCTGTACGCAGTATGCGCCGCCAACCTCAAGCGCAACAGCCTTTTTTGCTCTTAAGGCATCAATTGCCATAGGAAAGTGCATTTCCCAGTCAGCAGCGATATAAACTGCATCTACATCGTCCCTTGCCAAAAGCTCCTTATAATTTGTTGTTGTAAAGGGAGTGTTACCTTTTTTTTCCTGTGTGAGCCTTTTTCCGTTTTCGCATCTATCCTCATATTTATCGCAAATTGCGACAACCTCAACATCATCAAAGCCGAGCAGTATCTCTGTCATACCGTAAGCACGACAGCCAAAGCCCAAAATACCCATTCTAATCTTGTCCATATTAAGCCTCCAAGAATATAATTTCATCTATTGTATTTTATCATTACAGCTATAAATTGTCAACACCTATTTGTTAAAATAAGAGGTTGCAACCGTAGGTTTACAAATGCAACCGATCCTTACTTGACACAAGTCCCGAAATGTGATAACATTAAGTTACAAATTTAATTCGAGGTGAACCTATGGACAACAATTTTGATTTAGAAAAACGAATTTGTAAAGCCTGCGAAGCAGAAAACGACGCAAGGGCAAAATTCTGTATGGAATGTGGGGCTAAGCTTTTGTCCGACCTGTGTCCCGTGTGTGGGGCGCAGACAGGCAAGGATGCAAAATTCTGCCGGGAGTGTGGCTGTAATTTGCAAAAAAGCCAAGAGCCAAAAGTACACAAAGAGCCAAAGCCACAGCAAAAAATGAAAAGGCTTACCAAGGCTGAGGTTAAGGAAAGCCGAGCCTACGCCACCATAAAAAGCTCTCTGTTTTTACTTATAAGCGCGCTTGTTCTTTTGTTCTCGTTTCTTCCCATTTTGACCTTTGAATTTGATGATGAATTCGGATTTGACCGAGATAATGCAATAAAGATTAGCTTTACCCCAATTGAAAACACAATGTTCTTATTTGACTCAATAATTGAAAATGACGAAGAGGACATGAAGCTTGATAGCTTTTACGACAAATACGAGGATGCCTTGGAAGAGGTACAGGACATCAGAAACAGCAACGGCCTGTCAGCCAAGGACAAAAGGGCTATTGAAAAATTTGCAAAGCTAACTGTAAGATTAGGACTTCGCAGTGACACAATTTCATTAAGTCCGCAATTTATTGTTCTTGCGTTATTCTCTATTTTATATGTGGCATTTGCCCTTGCCTTCTTTGGTATGTCGCTTTACCAATTTGTACGCACTCTTATGAAAAAAGAGCCAAGCTACAGACTTCTTAAGATAGCGCTTTGCTTATCTCCTTTTGTTGTATTATTTACATATCTCATTTCAAAGGGAGATTACATTTCAACAACTATGGGCTGTGGCACTCCCTCACTTATAATTTCCTTGGTTGGAATAGTGATAGTAGCGCTTGATGGCTATATTTTACATGGCAATAGGCTTTCCATTAAAAAAGCCTTGACAATGGGAATTTGCCTATGCTTCTTAGTTGCCTCCATGTTTTTAGCCTTCGGCTCAGCCTATGGAGTAGAAATTACAGAAGAGCGTTCAGCAAAAACAGAATTTTCCACAGTTTATTTCCAAGAATTCGAGCTTAATGACAAAATGCTGAAGGAGCTTTCCGATTCTACAAGTGACGATATAAAGGACGGAGTTGAAAGCATAGCAGAAAGCTTTACCGTTAAGGAAATACGTGACGGCGATGCTGATATGTCAATTTCTATGGCGCTTTCCTTAGCAGTTTACAATTGGCTTGAGGACTCCTGTGTTGCCCTCTCTCTAATATACTACGTGGCTATGCTGGCAGGGCTGCTGTTTGCCATAGCCGGCTTTGCGGTAACAGCCTCACTTTGCAATGGCACAAGGGTAAACAAGGCTATATGGGCTTTAGTTATCGTAGCAATTTTATTAACGGTTGCATACCTTGTTTTAGATATAGTATTTATCGAAATGGTGGATTCAATATTCTACCGTTACTACCTTGAAACAATAATAGATATGAAAATGGTAGCTTCTCCAATCATTTTAACAGTATGCTCCGTGCTTGCTCTTGTCGCCTTGGTTGTATCAAGAGTGCTTGAATCCAAAAAAGCAAAGCAGGCTAACGATAAAATAGAATTATAAATAAGAATTTGACGAGGTATACGAATGGGCAAAGCAAGAAAGTTTATATTGTTAACATTGACAATTACAGTTGTTTTAATAATTGGTGCTTGTCTTTTCATTGTCGCTCTTTGGAACGGTGCATTTAATTTTATGCTTCCGAACGAAGTCGCAACCTATCACAGTCCCAACGAAGAATACTCACTTGTTTTTGAGCAAATGGGAAGTCCCGAATGGCCCTTTGGTGCAACAGATGTCAGACTGACACTCAAAGAACATAGTGGCAAAACTATTGAACGTATATCTACACAAATTCACGATGACGGTGCAAATGCAAGCGAATACAACATTGTGTCTGTTTGTTGGAACGATGATGCGGTAGTTGTTATTCTACGCGGCTCAGAAATGCAAGATAAGGAAATTGCAATACCGTATAACAAGAATTAAACAAATTCCAATTTATCTAACAGAATAAACGAACCCCGACAGATTTTCAAGGTCTGTCGGGGTTATTTGTTAACAGTCAAAAATTTTAGCCCACGAGGGATCGTCAAACGCATTCTTTTCAATCCTTTTTATGCCTTTTGGAATCCAAGGCTTTCGTAGCGCAGCGCATCCAATAAATGCTTCTTCCTCAATTTCTTCGATGCTATCGGAAAGATAGCA
>JAFTZI010000020.1 GCA_017461055.1 Clostridia bacterium
CTCAATACGGACAATGTTTTTTGCTTCCTCCAAATTCTCATTAGAGTATGTATTTTCTTTTTCCTTCATCATTTGAGCATATTTGTTGTAGATAGATATTTCCACATTGTCAAAGCTTTGCTTAGAATGCACGGTCATATCGTCCTTTGTTGGCTTAACCCTTTTTGAAAATATATCATACATTTCAAATCGTTTCATATTTCTTGGAGCTTTGCCTCTACGCATAGTATTGATATATGCCTTTACTTGTGATTGGTTATCCAACACGCCATTGACACAGAAATCCAATCGACTTAATTTGCATTTGTTTACCTTGGGAAGAGCATCACTTTTCGCTTTCAACAAGGCGTTAACCTTATCAAACAAATCCGAATAATTTCGGGTATCAAAAAGCCGAACATAGTTATCATTGTTCATAACTCGTTCGGCAGAAATAATATATTGTACTTGATAGGTATGATAATTCTTTTTGTTTATGAGGAATGTTCTAATTAAAATTCCTTTATTGGATAATCCGAAGTATAGCATACCATTATCTTCGGCTTTCCAACAGCTCTTATCCTTCCTCAGATCTTCTTGTATAACTTTGCTTTTCTTCTTAGGCAGTTCGTACGTTACTTCAAAGGTATGTATATACATAATATCATTCTCCTATATTATTTACTATATTTACTATACGCATTTTCAGATTCATCACTCTGTATTATTTTGAATCCATAAGGTTTATCTTTATATCTTATTTTTCTTTTGGTTCTCCACAGAGTATTTCTTTCCCCTGCTTATATAGCTTATATAAGGTGGTATCATCCGAAAGGGGATTAAAATGCATAGGTTAATATTATGTTATACAAAAATAATTATTTATAAAATTATTTAATCTGAGCTGTCATTGTAATTGACATTTTACAAGAAATATGCTATAATGAATACGGATATTTGAAGATGAACAAGCTGCCGTTCTGTATATTACGAAAACAGCTTTTTTGCCACGAATTTGCCACGAAACGATATAAAACAATACTCACGATATTACACGATACGCACGATATTGAACGTGGTCTCCATAGATTTCGCACGTTTTTCAACGATACTTAACATTATCGAACGATACTTTACGGACACATCAAAGCTCAAAGAGATATTTTCGACCTCGTCGAACACAAAAAGCTCAACTACGGTTGGGCATTTTTTATTATCTTTTGGAGAGCAGTGGAGCAAATGTTTCATTTTCCTTGCGTTCTATTTACATTTCGGAAAATTTATGATATAATATAGCTGTAGATAAGCTTAAATTTAACAAAGGAGTTTTCGCTATGAAAAAGTTGGTTTGTTTTTCTTTAGTTGTACTTGCTATGCTCAGTTGTTTGATATCTTGCAATTTTACTCAAAACATATCAGGTGGCTTGGCAGATAATGCAACAGCTACTCCAAAGGTGGAGGAAATGCTGACTGCCTTGGCAAATAACCAAACAGAAGATGCTAAAGCCCTGATGCATCCGCAGGCAAATAAAGAAACGGATGACGCTATTGCTCAAATGAGCTCCTATCTATCCGGTCGAGAAGTCAGCTCCATAGAATTGAAAAGTATTAATGTAAATACTTCCACGGGCACATCCGGTAAATCTAGGCAGGAACAAGTGGACTATCAAGTTACGCTGATGGATGGCGATACTGTTTACTTAAGTGTGGTTTACCTTTCCAATAACAGTGGTGATGGATTTATCTCCTTTCAACTTGTGCTGGGTGTGGTTTAATTTGCTTTGCAGAATATACATTGAATATCAGTGAAAATTGGTGTAATATTTTATTAAGCAATATTCACGATATGTGCAATTACGCCACAACTCCAAAAGATAATTTTGACCTTGGTCATACACAAAAAAGCTCTGCAAGTGCAGAGCTTTTTTGATAATAATTAGAGATATTAGCTTCGATTGCTTAAATTTCCTCTACTATTGGTGGATTTCTATCCACTCAACCAATGGTATGTGGATTTTATTAGCGTATATAGCTATACTGTAAATGAAAGGAGGCAAGTATGGATCAAATTAAAATTGGAAAATTCATAGCCGAGTGCAGAAAAAAAGTCAATTTAACACAAATGCAATTGGCAGAAAAATTGAATATCACTGACAGAGCAATATCAAAGTGGGAAACGGGAAGAGCAATGCCGGACTCTTCAATTATGCTTGAGCTATGCGATATTCTCGGAATCAGTGTAAATGAATTATTAAGTGGGGAGAAAATCATTATGGAAAATATAAATGAGAGAAATGAACAGCTTTTGCTTGATATGGCAAAAGAATTAGAACAAAAAAATAAAACGGTTTGGAAATCTATGTGGGTAATTATGATTATAAGCATAACTGCTTTATTGGCAGGCATCTTAATTGCCGCATTTGTGATACCCGAAGGAGTATGGCAGCTTATAGCAATTCTTGGAATTTGCTTTGTGTTTTTGATGCCTTGCTTTTATGCACTAAAGCTTGAAATAAGTGTAGGCGCATACAAATGCAAAAATTGCGGTCACGAAATCGTACCAACCTATACGCAGGCGCTAAATGCAATGCACATGGGAACTACCCGTTACTTAAAGTGCCCTAACTGCAACAAACGCTCTTGGTGCAAAAAGGTATTAAAGAAATAACAGCTTATCAACTCAAAAATGCTCTGTAAGTGCAGAGCATTTTTATTATATTTTATAAAAATTATGTTATTATCGAAACAATTATGGTATAATGGGTTTATGCTTATCTAATTATGGGGAAAATGTATGAAGAAGTTTTTAAATCCGCGTCTTTTGCTAATAGTATCAATGTCAATATTCGGTACAATTGGCTTGTTTGTAAGAAATATTCCTGTTTCATCAGGGGAGTTAGCGCTTTACCGCGCCGCCTTAGCGGTTGTATTAATAGGAATATTTTTACTGATTACCAAGCAAAAAATACCCTTTGCAAGCATAAAAAAGGAAATACCTCTGCTTTTTATTTCAGGTGCCGCCCTTGGCATAAACTGGATTCTTTTATTTGAATCATATAAGCATACAACCGTATCTGTTGCAACCTTAAGCTACTATTTTGCGCCTGTCATCGTTACTGTTGTGTGTCCGATTCTTTTTAAGGAAAAGCTAACCGCTAAGCAAATTATTTGCTTTGTAATGTCAACATTGGGAATTGTGTTAATTACAGGCATCGGTGATATGGGCAGTGGCAGTAATTTTAAGGGTATATTGTTTGGTCTTGGCGCCGCGGTTTTTTATGCAACGGTTGTAATTCTGAATAAATTCATTAAAAACGTAGATGCAATACATAGAACCTTTTGGCAATTTCTGTCTTGCGTTATAGTTTTAATCCCTTACGTAATGCTTACAGGCGGAGTAACCTTGAAAAATATGGATGGCACTGGCTGGGTAAATCTCTTAATTGTCGGTCTTATTCACACAGGCTTGACATACTGTATGTACTTTTCGTCTGTTAAAGAGCTACCGGGACATAAGGCAGCAATCCTTAGCTATATTGACCCTCTTGTTGCCATATTGGTTTCTGTTACAATCTTAAAGGAAACAATGACCCCTTGGCAAATAATAGGCGGCATTTTAATTTTAGGCTTTACCCTTTGGAACGAAATTTCGCCTAAATCCAAAACTAAAAAGTAATAAAAATTCCGCGTGTTGACTTTTCTATGTGCGTATGCTATAATGATTTTAATATTATATTAAGGAGAGCCTTTATGAAATCAGTTTTTAAAAGAATAACTGCGCTGATTTTTGCGGTTATTATGCTTTCACTTTTGATTATGCTTGCATCCTGTAATGCGTATGATTCTGTGATAGACAGCTTTATAAAGTCAGACAATTACACCGTTGAGTCCGAAAATTATACCTTAATGGTAGACGGTGCTACGGTTAATTTTACAATGGACGATACTCAAATGTACTTATATTACGATAAGGGTGCAAAGAGCTATTATTACGTAACACAGGGAGAAGAGGGCATTACTAAATTGGCAATTGACTCCGAGCAATACATAACCTACTATAAGGAAATAGTTTCTCCTGCAAGCAATATGGCATCAAAGCTAAGCGCATTTAAGCATCTGCGTGATACCCTTGAGGAAACTGACGGAAAATATGTAATCAAGGAAAGCGAACGCAACTCATACACCGTAGCCGTAGCGGACGGAGAAATTACTTATACCGTAGAAAATGAAGGCGATACAAACAATTATAGCTACAAAATATACAATATCGGCAGCACCAAGGTTGAAATTCCCGATAATGTAAACGAAGCCAAAGCCATAGATTAATAAGGAGAGTGGAAATGTTGAAAAAAGTAATAAGCATAGTACTATCAGTAGCTTTCGTTGTTTCCTTACTTGCCCTTACCTCTTGTAGCATTGATTTCAGAAGCGATGTAGAGAAGGCTATGGATAAGTTTTTAAAAGCGGACAGCTACACAGTAACCGTAAATAACGACCTTGGCATGCACACCTATATGGTAAACAATGGCACCGTATATTTCTTTGAGGATTATGATGAAACGGAGAAAACAAGCTATCTTTACAGTGACGAGAATGACTACTATTACGCAACCGTGTCAGACGGTGAGGAAACTCAAAGCATAGAAAAGGCGCAACTTAAAAAGGAAGCGTATGTCATTAAATATATGGACACTATTCAGGAAAGCGACATAGTCAACCAAGTATTTGCATACAGACATATTCTTGATATGGCTGAAAAAACCGATAAGGGATACAAGTATTCAGTGCAGGAAAGCACCGACGAATATACATATAGAATAATCTACACCATAGAAATGGACGACGGAAGCCTTGTTCTGACTCAAAAATACGAAAGCAAAAAGGAAAAGTACGAGGAACAAATTGTAATCTCCAACGTTGGCAAAACAAGAATTGAGATTCCCGATAAGGTTTTATCTAAATAACAACAAGGGGCTGGCTCATTAAGAATTCAGCTTTATCAAGTAAAACAAATATTGCAAAACGGAACTTCGCAAGAAATTCCGTTTTTTGCATTCTTAATGAGCCAGCATTACTTCACTAAGGCTTGACAGATTAGGAGGAGAAATTTTCGGTTTTGCCCCAAGGGGTCCTCAATCCGCTCTTTAGTAGGGTTGGGGTTCCCGTATGTGTACATAGCGTACATCGAGAGGGGAAAAACGGAAATAAAAACCAAAAAATTTTAATTAAAAGAGGAAAAGCAAGGCTTTTCGACCTTAAGAAAGTAGCAAACAAAAAATACAGGTGTACTAACCGTTGTCAGTACACCTATATATTTTATTCATTTTTTGGTTTTGGTGTAGGGGTTCCCCGAAACGAAGTATGAGTTTTGGGGGTTCACGTATTCCCTAAGGTGTCAGCCTCTTTCAGTTGAAATAAAAAACTCCCTGATTTAGGGAGTTTTATTATTTTAATTAGCCAATCTTAGCGCTGTTGACCTTGATACCGGGGCCCATTGTAGAAGCTACTGTGCAACTCTTAATGTACTGACCCTTAGCAGCAGCCGGCTTAGCCTTAATAATAGCGCCGAGCAATGTAGCGAAGTTTTCGCCAAGCTTTTCAGCACCGAAGGAAGCCTTACCGATTGGACAGTGAATAATGTTTGTCTTGTCAAGACGGTACTCAATCTTACCTGCCTTAGCCTCAGTAACAGCCTTAGCAGTATCCATTGTAACTGTACCTGCCTTAGGGTTAGGCATAAGTCCCTTAGGACCGAGAACCTTACCAAGACGACCGATAACACCCATCATGTCAGGTGTTGCGATAACAACGTCAAACTCAAACCAGTTTTCCTTTGTAATCTTTTCAACGTAATCAACGTCACCAACATAGTCAGCACCTGCATCCTGAGCGGCCTTAGCCTTATCGCCCTTAGCAAATACAAGTGTACGAACAGTCTTACCTGTACCGTGTGGAAGAACAACAGCGCCTCTTACCTGTTGGTCAGCGTGACGGGAGTCAACGCCAAGACGAACGTGTACTTCAATAGTTTCATCAAATTTAGCCTTAGATGTTTCGCAAACAAGCTTCATAGCGTCAGCTGGATCATAGAGTTTGGAAGCTTCGATGAGCTCTGCACTTGCGATGTATTTCTTTCCCATTTTCATCTCAAATATCCTCCTAATCCTTATTCCTCAACAGTAATGCCCATAGAACGAGCAGTACCCTTGATCATGCTGATAGCTGCTTCTAAAGAACCTGCGTTCAAGTCAGGCATCTTTGTTTCAGCAATCTTTTGAACCTGTTCCTTTGTGAGCTTAGCAACCTTTGTCTTGTTAGGAGCTGCTGAAGCAGTTTCAATACCTGCAGCCTTCTTAATAAGAACAGGAGCAGGTGGTGTCTTTGTAATAAATGTGAATGAACGGTCAGCATAAACTGTAATTACAACAGGGATGATGTAACCGATATCATTCTTTGTTCTTTCGTTGAATTCCTTTGTAAAGTTAGGAATTGAAACACCGTACTGACCAAGAGCTGGACCAATAGGTGGTTGTGGTGTTGCCTTACCGGCAGGAATTTGAAGCTTGATATAGCCTTGAATTTTCTTTGCCATAATAAAAATCCTCCTTAGTGGTACTATACGAAAGAATTGAAAAAGTATTTTTCTTTCTCCCACTTAATAGCGACGTAAAAAGGTGTCGCCAAGCCTAATGTTATTTTTTCTTAACGCACTTTGCGTCAAGGCTTACAGGCATTTCACGTCCGATAGTAGTAACAATAACAGTAACCTCGTTTTCACCGATTTCACTGATTTTTCCGGAGTGTCCTGTAAGAAATCCGTCGATGATTTCAACCTCATCGCCAATTTGGAAGGCGCTCATCTCAACCTTAGCCTCAACCTCGATTGACATAGCCTCCTCATCTGAAAGTGGAACAGGTCTGGATCCTGGACCAACAAAGCCTGTAACACCGGTAATGTTTCTGATAATGTGCCAGCTTTCGTCGTTCATTATCATTTTAACAAAAACATACGCAGGGAAAATCTTTTCTTCAACGATTTTCTCTCTACCCTTAGAATCAATTTGCACTGTTGGGGTAACAGGGATTTTAACATCAAAAATGAGATGTGAAAGATTTCTGTTTTCCACTGCTCTCTCGATAGCAGCCTTTACCTTGTTTTCATAGCCTGTATAGGTGTGAGCTACATACCATTTCGGTCCGACATTAAGTTCGTTAAAATCACTCATTGTTGCACCTCGATTAAATAACTTCAAGTAAGAAATTGAATAGTGTACCTAAGCCGATATCTATAACACTGATAACAACAGCAGAAATGATAACGATTGTGAGAACAATGCCGAAGTTTTTGAAGGTAGTTTTGCGTGAAGCCCAAGTAATCTTTTTGAATTCGCTCTTAAGACCCTTGAACCAGTTACCGATTCTCTTGAAAAAACCGGGCTTATCACTGTTGGACTTCTTTTTAGCATCTGCCTTAGCAGAAACGATTTTGTTTTCCTTTTCAGCCATGATTCTACTCCTTACTTAGATTCTTTGTGCAAGGTGTGCTTACGACAGAAGCGACAGAACTTATTCATTTCAAGTCTATCTGGGTCGTTTTTCTTGTTTTTCTTTGTGTCATAGTTACGTTGCTTGCATTCTGAGCAAACGAGAGTAACCTTGACTCTTGCCTCATTAGCCATTTTTGCGGCACCTCCTAATTTTGATTTGGGACAAGCCCATTGAATTGTGCATAAAGCACTTGTACCTCCCTCGCTTTACGCAGGGAAAATCTTTAATTTACAGGCGCAAAAAAAGAACCCCTACACGAGGTGAGAACATTTTAGCACAAAAGAAATAGTTTGTCAAGTACTTTTTTTTATTTTTATATAAATAAATATTATGCTTGATATTTTGGGTTGAATATGTTAGAATATAAAATGAAAAATTATGTTTAAAGGTGAATTCAATTTATGATAAATGAATACTTGGAATGTGGACAGATAACAAGAGCGCACGGAATTAACGGTGCAATGGTTATAAATCCATTTTGCGATAGCTATGAGGTTTTTGCTCAGCTGAAAACCGTGTACCTGAAAAAAGGGAACGAATATACACCCTTGAAGGTGAAAAAATGCTCCCCTTATAAAAACTCAGCAATTGTAACCGTCGACGGAATTACAACTCCCGAGGAGGTTACAAAAATGAGAATGGAGCTCATATATGCTCACAGAAACGATATTCTTAAGGATGAGGGCGACTTTTTCATTGCTGACCTCATCGGCTTAAGCGTATATGATGCAAACACAAATGAGTGCTATGGCACACTTGGGGATGTTACCAACCAAGGAGCGCAGGACTTATACGTAATTAAAAGAGAAGGCAAGCCCGATGCCTATATTCCCGCAATCAAGGAATTTGTAAAGGAAATTTCCTTGGAAAAAGGAATTTTTATAACCCCCATAGAAGGAATGCTTGACTGATGAGATTTGATATTATGACGCTTTTTCCGGAAGTGGTTAATTGTGTTCTCGACAGCAGTATAATCGGCAGAGCTCAGCAAAACGGACACATTACAGTCGAAGCGCACGACATAAGAGACTACACCTTGAATAAGCACAGAAAAACAGACGACACCCCGTATGGCGGCGGAAAGGGGATGCTAATGGCAACCCAGCCTATATGTGATTGCTTTGAGGCTGTGAAGAAAAGGCATAGTGAAAACACAAAAACATATGTAATCTACGCTTCCCCTCGCGGCAGAATTTTTAATCATCAGATTGCCAAGGAGCTAACCGAATACGATAACATTGTAATACTTTGCGGACACTATGAAGGTGTTGACCAAAGAGTTATTGACGAAATAGTGGATGAGGAAATTTCCATAGGCGACTATGTTTTAACAGGCGGAGAAATACCTGCCTGCATAATCGTAGATGCAGTTGCAAGACTTGTGCCGGGAGTCTTGTCCGATAAGGAATGCTATGAAAAGGAAAGCATAGCATCAGGGCTTTTGGAATACCCTCAATACACACGTCCCCCAGTGTTTCACGGTAAGGAGGTTCCCGAGGTTTTGCTTTCGGGTCACCACGAAAATATCGACACGTGGCGCCTTGAAATGTCCTTGGAGCTCACTCAACAAAGACGTCCTGACCTTTACGAAAAATATGTAGAGCAACACAAGGATGAGCTTGCAAGGCTCGAAAAGAAAAAGAAGAAAAAGAAAATATAATTGGATGTGATAATTTGGAAAATAAGCAGAGAAAAAAATCAATTTTTGATAGATTTATCATATGGCTGCTGCTTGCTCTTAGAAAGAGCCTTATAGGTAAATTCTTTACCTCATATGACAGAATAAATGATAAATTTGTAGGAAGGGTTAAGGAGTCTAACCATAAAAGCAGAAAAAGACTGGCAAGCCTTCTTGAAAAAAGCGCAATAATCAACTTTATTCCTAAAATTACGGAGTTTTTAATGCGTGTACCCTTAAGGGATTATGGAATAATGATGTTTATGACAGGTGCGGTTGTAACAGTACTGTATCCTATAAACGATATGATTTTGTTTATCAACGTAACCTTTGAAATGTTCGTGCTCGGAGCCGCAACCTGTGTATGCTCCATACCTTTGCTGTTCTCATCTCGTTCGTTAGCTGAAAATGTTTTGTCAAGCAGACTGTTCAGCTACATTTTGTTTGAGTTCTTAGGAGTTGACAGTGAAGGCTTTAGAATTGCTTCGGAAAAAAGCAGGGTAAGCTTTGCCACCTTTTCGTTTTTAATCGGCGCAGGCTTAGGAGTAGCCTCCTATTTCATTATGCCAACAGGAACTCTACTTGTACTGCTTGGCTTAGTGCTTGCATATTGTACGGTTAAAACTCCGGAAATAGGAGCAGTTACTACCATACTCTTAATTCCGTTTATCGACATTCACATTACTTGTATTTGTATAGCATATACCTTCGTTTGCTACATTATAAAGGTGCTTTTGGGCAAGAGAATATTCAAGTTTGAATATTTCGATTTGTGGTTCTGCATAACCATATTTGCACTGCTCATATGCGGTATTAACTACAAAAAGCCCCTTTCATCAATCAGCGGTCTTGCCGTAACGTTAATAATTATGCTTTCGTATTTCTTGTTTACCAACCTGATTTATTCAAAGGTATGGTTCAAGCGCAGTATAGTTGCCTTCACTACATCCTCTTTAATAGTAGGAATCGTGGCGGTGTTGCAGGCTATACTCGGTAAAATAGCAGAAAGCGTTCAAGCATTGGAGCCAATATTCCCATCAAATTCAGAAATAGCATCTACTCTTGGAAGCTCCGGAGTACTTGCTCATTTTATGGTTGTTGCAATTCCTTTTGCGCTTGTTCATATGATATCCGAAATAAACGATGTCAGAAAATTTGGCGGATTTTTACTGTCAGCTCTGCTAATTTCAGCTTTGATTTTGGCAGGAACGGCATCAAGCATTGTGGGATTGTTCGTCGGCGCACTTTTAGTTTTCACGTTTTTCAATAAGAGAGCAATTTATGCTTTGCTGTTCTTTGTAATAGCAATTCCTGTTTTGTATTTCACCTTGCCCGATAGTGCCATAGAGGCTATACTGTCCTTCGGCCCGTTTGCAGGCTCAAGCGTCAACGGAGAGCTTGCTTATTTCAAGGACACCTTTATGGAGATTATCAAATATCCGTTTGGATTTAATATTGCGGGAGTAACCTGTAAGGAGGTGCTCGGCACAGAATATGCCGATGGATTAATTCTTCAACTGCTTGCAAGCTATGGCATCATAGGAACTGTTATATTTGTAATAATGATTTTTATGTTCATAAGGTTGATTATGTCATATTCTGTACAGGCGAAAAATGCTTATCGACGTGTTAACGGCTGTGCAGGACTATGCTCAATCCTTGCAATTCTAACCGTTGGCGGCTTTAATTATGTATGGATGGATAAAAGAATATTCTTACTGTTCATTGTTACAATGGCTCTTGCCTTTGCTTATATAAAGATAGATAAGGAAGAAGAGCTTGTATCAATACAGTATGTTGATATTACCGCTGCAACTATTGACATCCCCTTGCGTGAGGCTGTTATTTTACCAAGCTCTCCAAAAAGGAGATACGTTCACGCACCAAGGATGAAAAGACAGCTGCAAAGGCAAGAAAGTGATGAAGATATGGAGGCGAAGGAGTTTTCAAATACCGATGAACTATTTGCAATTAAGAGAAGAGAATTGAAGGAAGAACAAGAGGAATAGTTGTTCGGGAAAGGAGCTTAAAGATGTTTATAGACAAGGTTAAAATCTACGTCAAGGCGGGCAACGGTGGAAACGGTTGCGTGTCCTTCAGACGTGAAAAATATGTGGCAAAGGGCGGACCCGACGGTGGAGACGGAGGACACGGAGGAAACGTGGTTTTCACCATAGACAAGGGGTCAAACACCTTGCTTGCCTTTAGGTATAAGAGAAAATTTGTTGCAGAAAACGGTGGCGATGGAGCAGGAGCAAAGTTCCACGGTAAAAACGGAGCAGATATAATCGTGAAGGTACCTGAAGGAACAATTATAAGAGATGAAAAAAGCGGAAAAATCCTTAAGGATATGTCCGATTGTCAGGATTGGATATGTGCAAAGGGCGGCAGAGGCGGCTGGGGAAATAAGCATTTCGCCACGCCCACCAGACAAATTCCGATGTTTGCTAAAAGCGGAACAAAGGGACAGGAGTGGGAGCTGACGCTTGAACTTAAAATGCTTGCCGATGTTGGACTTGTTGGCTTGCCAAGTGCAGGAAAATCATCACTTCTTGCAGCGGTAAGCGATGCGAAGCCGAAAATAGCAGATTATCATTTTACAACACTTTCTCCAAACCTTGGAGTTATTAATGTGAGGGACGGTCACGGATTTGTTATGGCAGATATACCGGGACTTATTGAGGGAGCCAGCGAGGGCTTAGGCTTAGGACACGCATTTTTACGTCATATTGAAAGATGCAGACTACTTGTACAGGTTGTTGATATATCGTGCATTGAGGGCAGAAATCCTATTGATGATATTAAAACAATTGATGATGAATTAACTAAGTTTTCTTGCGAATTATCCACACGTCCCCGCATAATTGTGGCAAATAAAATGGATTCCTTGGATAGAAGCGTTGTAGACGTAGATGCCTTTGAGGCATATGTTAAGGAGCGCGGCTGGAAGCTTATGTATATTTCTGCATATACAGGTGAAAATACCGAGGAGCTTATAAGCGAAATCGATAAAATGCTTCTTGAATTGCCGCCGCTAACTATCTACGAGTCAGATTACACTCCGGAGGATGCAATCCTTAACGACGGAGACGACCATGCAGTTACAATAACAAGGGACGGTAAGGGTACTTACGTTGTAGAGGGAGAATGGCTTTACAATCTGGTTGGACAGGTTAACTTTGAAGACAGAGAGTCACTTATGTTCTTCCAACGCGTGCTTTTAAAAAGCGGTGTAATTGACAAGCTTAAGGAAGCGGGCTGTAAGGACGGAGACAGTGTATCAATGTACGATTTTGAATTCGATTTTGTAATTTAATACACACAGGGTTGGCAAAAATATATATTTTTTTGCCAACTTGTATTTGAAAAGAGGTAAAAATGAAGCTAAATTTAGGATGCCATTTGTCAGTGTCAAAGGGCTATGAGCATATGGGTAAGGAGGCGCTTTCTATCGGGGCTAATACCTTTCAGTTTTTCACAAGAAATCCACGCGGCGGCTCATTTAAAATGCCAACGGACGATGATATTAACGCTCTTGTGGAATTGATGAAGAAAAATAGCTTTGCGCCAATTATCGCGCACGCACCGTATACCTTCAACCCCTGCGCCGCTGACGAGGGAATAAGAGATTATACTAAGCGTGTAATGACAGAGGATTTAAAAATACTTGATAAAATCCCAAATGCTCTTTACAATTTTCACCCGGGCTGTCATGTTTCTCAGGGAGTAGATATTGGTATTGAAAAAACTGCGGACACAATCAATGCGATTCTTTCTCAAAGTGAGAAAACAGTAGTTTTGATTGAAACTATGGCAGGTAAGGGAACCGAGATAGGAAAGACCTTTGAGGAGATACAAAAAATCATCGAAAAAGTGGAATTATCCACACGTGTCGGCGTTTGTCTTGACACATGTCACGTTCACGACGGTGGCTACAACATATCCGAAAACGTAAACGGTGTGCTTGATGAGTTTGATAAAATAATCGGTTTTGACAGATTAAAGGCAATACATTTAAACGACTCTAAAAATGTAATTGGAGCGCACAAGGACAGGCACGAAAAAATCGGGCAGGGCAACCTTACCTTAGACGGTATTGTAAGCATCATAACTCATCCTGTTATTAAAAATTTGCCGATTTGTTTGGAAACTCCAAACGACCTTCAAGGCTATGCTGACGAAATAAAGCTGCTTTCGGAATTGGTATTAAGTAAGTAATAGCATAAAAAATTAAGGAGCATGTCTAAGCTGTGATATGCTCCTTAAATTATGCTGTCAAATGTCACTTTTTCATCCTCTTGTATTTGAATTAAATATTCTATCAAAAGTGACTTTTCTTCTTCAAACCCACTTGAAATTTGATGCTCGGTCTTAGCCTTCAACACTCCAATAACCTCATCTATTCTGTGCGTTTCCTTGTGAGATGAGGAAATTTTAATAAGCGGTTGCAGGTCTTCCCATCGCTCTGCGTATTCGCTTACACTATTATTGTCAATGCTTAGCCCCTGAGCATCCTCAATGAGAGAATTGGTTACATTATATATAAAGATAGAATTGAATACAGCCAAAAAGAGAATTAAAGTCAATGCTACTGTGGAAATTATGAATGCTTTCATTTTTCTTCCTTTTTAATTATAGTAATATCATTATTATCGCTAACGGTCATTAAGAAGATGCAATCCAATGACAAATCGTGCTTCGTAAGATATGAATTTAACCATTTTTCATTTTTATCGGCATATTTTAAATTGCTTTCGTTAATTTCACCGTCAACGACTATGGCGTGCGCAATGCCGGAGTCCTTTCTTTCAATATTAAGGTCTTGTGCGCAAACAGGCTGTTTGTTCTGCTTTAGAAAAACTGAAAGCTTTCCGTTTTGCTCTAAAATAGCATATTCCACATCGCTGATATCACTGACATCCTTTAGCCTTAGCTCACCAAGAAGCTCGTTTACTCCGATTCTTAATCTCGAAAGCTCACCTTGATTAAGCTTTCCCTTCCTTATAATAATACTTGGATTTCCAAAGAAAATCTTTTTCAGCTTTTTTGATTTGGTGGCCAAAAAAGAAAGAGATATTTCCGCACACAGCAAAAAAACAATAGGGACGATAGAGTATATCAAAGGAATAGAAAGGTCTTGTATGGGACTTGCCGCAAGCTCAGAAATCATAAAGGTGATTATCAGCTCGGAAATTTGCAACTCTCCAACCTGTCGTTTACCTGTTAATCTCAAGGAAATTAACAAGAATGTATAAATAATAGCAGCACGAATTAAAACAGTAACCATATACGCTCCCGTTAGCTTTTTAGTTATTCTTGTTCAAAATATCAAAAAATATGTAAAATTACGAATAATAGTTGTAAAAAATAGAAAAAGTAATAAAAAGGCAAAAAAACTCTTGACATATAAGAAAAATAATGATAAAATGTAAGTCCAAACTTAGCTGAAAGCTGTGCCAAGTGCTTCAAAAAGTTTTTTGAAAAAAATCAAAAAAGTACTTGACAAAGTAAAAAGCAAGTGATATAATAGCAAGGCTGACGCGAAAGGCGCGGCACGAAACAGAACCTTAGGAAAGGTTTGATGCTCGTAAATAGGCTTTGAGAAAAATCTCGGGGCCCCAATCCGTACGATGATAGGATTGGGGAATAAAAGATCCTTGAAAATTGAACAATGAACGAAATTAGGAAATAGAGAACTAATGTACAAAAGACGGAAACTCTAAATTCTTTTAAGTTTAAGAAGAAATACTCGAAACAAGTAATTTAAGTAAAG
>JAFTZI010000021.1 GCA_017461055.1 Clostridia bacterium
CAAATTGCAAGCTCCTTAACACCGTTTGCGTTAGCACCGGGAGTATTAAATACCACAACACCGTTTTCTGTGCATTTTTCAACAGGGATATTATTTACACCTGCGCCACAACGTGCAATTGCCTCGAGCTCAGGATTAAATTCCATTTCGTGAAGTGCAGCTGAACGAACCATTATAGCATCTGCATTTGCTACATCTTCGGCTACATTGTATACGCTTCTGTCGAAAATGTCTGTTCCGACCTTAGCGATTTTATTCATTAGCTTTATACTTTTCATAATTTACCTCTTATGCTTTTGGATTATTTTTAGCAAAGTCCTTCATAAACTCTACAAGCTTTTCTACACCCTCATATGGCATAGCATTGTATATGGAAGCTCTCATTCCACCAACGGAACGGTGACCCTTAAGGTTCTTCAATCCCTGCGCATCTGCTTCCTTAGCAAATTTTTTGTCAAGATCGCCATCGCCTGTTACGAAGGTTACATTCATCATTGAACGGCTTTCCTTTTGTACAGGAGCAATATAATAATCTTGGCTGTCAAGGTAATCATAAAGGAGCGCTGCCTTTTTTTCATTCATTTCCTTCATCTTTTCAAGTCCGCCAAGACCCAAAATCCACTCATAAACAAGCTTTGCAACGTATATACAATAGCAAGGAGGAGTATTATACATTGAGTCATTGTCAGCCATTGTCTTATAATCAAGCATTACAGGAATATCTTCTCTTGCGTTACCCATTAAGTCCTCACGAATGATAACCACAGTAAGACCGGCAGGAGCCATATTCTTTTGTGCGCCTGCATAAATAACACCAAATTTAGAAACATCAATCGGCTCACTTATAATGCAGGATGACATATCCGCAACAAGTGGAACATCTCCTGTATCAGGAATATATGGGAATTTTGTTCCGTAAATTGTGTTGTTAAAGCAAATGTGTACATAGTCTGCATCAGGTCTGAATGAGCTTCTGTCTGTCTTTGGAACAAATGAGAAATTAGCATCCTTACTGGAGGCAGCAATTACAACATCACCATACTTGGTTGCCTCCTTTTGTGCTTTACCTGAGAACTGACCCGAAACAATGTAGTCAGCCTTTTTGTTCTTGTTCATCAAATTAAGCGGAACAGCTGCAAACTGTGTTGATGCACCGCCTTGCAAGAAAAGAACCTTATAATTATCAGGAATATTCATAAGCTTACGAAGTAATGCTTCTGCTTCCTTAATTATTTCATCATAAACAGGAGATCTATGACTCATCTCCATAACTGACATTCCACTGCCTTTATAGTCAAGCATATCCTTAGCTGCTGTTTCAAGAACCTGTAATGGGAGCATTGACGGTCCTGCTGAAAAATTGTAAACTCTACTCATAAATTCTATCCTCCGAAACACTTTTACCTGGCTTTTATCATTATATGATAAGCCTGTAAAAAAATAAATATGCTTTATTATACTACTACGCTAAAGTAATGTCAATAGTTTTTTGAAAAAATATTCAATTTTTTTAAATATTATACAACAAGTATATATTTACTATGTAGAAATACCTTTTTGACGTGCAAAAGCCATCTTGATGATGCTTCAAGATGGCTTAATTTTATAGTGATTTATAGCTAATACTTTTGAAGTCAGCAAAGCAACGATTTTCGTTCTCTCCTGTGGACTGATCCTGACAGCAAATTGAAATGAATGTACCTGTATGACCCTCGTGACCTATATCAACATATGCCTCATCACTTAAGTTTGAGCAATCAAGCTCGTCTGCGATTTTTATGTACTCCTTGTTATCAAGTGAATAATAAAACTGAAGCTTGCACTCGTTGATTTTTACTCGCAACCATACCTTCGTTTTATTTCCTATGCTGATACCCTTCATTAATGGGTCGTAAAATTTTAGATTATCTCTTACAATTATACGAAGAACATTTTTGCCCTCGCTTTCATAGGACATATATAAGTAGAAGAAGTTGTATGTGTCGTAAAACACGCTAAGTCCGGCGGTTTGTTGAAAATTCTTTGGATTAAACTCTAATTCAACAGTTGCCTCTGCCTTATGATGCTGTAACCTTCTGCCAACCATAGACTGTTTGTTCCAAGAGGTGATGGCCTCGTGTCCGTAAAGCCGCAAGTACCCCTTACGTGCGCTTAGGCTTCCTACTTCACTTAACGGAATACGCAAGGTATTATAATGAGGCGGTAAGGTATCAAAATCAAATTCTTCATGTTCGGGCAAGCTTGAAACTTCAGCCTTGGGCAAGGCTGACTTATACTCAACAGACGGTGTTGTTCCACCATTTTTCAACCTAATCCAACCGTTTTCATCCCATACCACCTCGGCAATGCAGGTTTCTCTGCCCAATATGCATCTTCCCTTTTCACCTATAGGTCTGCCGCAAAGAAAAGATACATACCAGTCGCCGTTTGGAGTGTTTATAAGCGAGCCATGTCCTGTTCTTTGTAAGTAAGAGCTTGGATTATTACGTACGGTCAAAAGCGGTGTCGGGTCTGCCTCGTACGGACCCCAAATGTTTTTTGAACGCGCCATTTGAATTCCGTGGTTATACATTGTGCCGCCCTCGGCAACCATTAAATAGTAATAACCGTTAATTTTATAAAGGTGTGGTGCTTCGGTAGCACCTATAGATGTGCCTTCAAATATATTTTTGACCTCACCTATAAGCTTTCCCTCTTTTTCAGAATATTCCTGCATTAATATACCTGAAAAATCATTTTTTTCAGGACGTGGGTCCCACCTCATATTAAGTAAATATTTACGTCCATCGTCATCGTGGAATAAGGAAGGGTCAAATCCACTGGAATTTAAATAAATCGGTTCGCTCCATTCACCATAAAGATCTGTGGTTGTAACAAGGTAGTTATGAACATCCTTAAAAATACCATGAAAGTTCCTTGTGTTCGTATATATAAGGTAGTAAGTTCCGTTGTTATATGTTAAGCAGGGTGCCCATATACCACCGGAATTTGGATTGCCCACCATATCAAGCTGCGATTTGCGTCTTAAAGGGGATGGCATTTCCTCCCAGTTTACTAAGTCCTTTGAATGGTATAACTGAACACCGGGAAACCATTGAAATGTAGATGTTGCAAGATAATAATCATCTCCGACCCTGAGCAAGCATGGATCAGGATGAAATCCTGTTAATATTGGGTTTTTAGCAGTTAACATATAGAGCTCCTTATAAGTAGAAATTCAAAATAATTCAATTCTGTTTGACTGTATTTAATTATAGCATAGTGAAAATTTAATGTCAATAAACTATGAAAATATAGAATATTGTGTTTTACTCTATAAACAAAAAGCTCTCGTAAAACGAGAGCCTTTATTGTAACTATTTGAAGAACTTAACTGCGGATTTGAACATCTTAATGTCGTATTCACCGTAAACGTTCTTGTATAGACCGTTGTCGATACGCTCAGAGTGACCCATTTTACCAAATACACGTCCGTCCGGAGATGTGATACCCTCGATTGCAAGGGTTGAGCCATTTGGATTGTATTGGATGTCGTAGGTTGCCTCACCATTTGCATCAACATATTGAGTTGCTATTTGTCCGTTTTCAATAAGCTTCTTAATTGTTTCGTCATTTGCTAAAAACTTACCCTCACCGTGTGAAATAGGAACATTGATAATATCACCTACATTACATTCATAGAGCCAAGGTGACATATTTGATGCTACTCTTGTTCTTACTATCTTAGACTGGTGTCTTGAAATATTGTTGAATGTAAGTGTTGGACAGTTTTCATCTGTGTCGATAATTTTTCCGTATGGAACAAGACCTAATTTTACTAGTGCTTGGAAGCCATTACAGATACCGCACATTAAGCCACCACGATTGTCAAGAAGGTCTGTTACTGCGTCTCTTACATTGTTGCCACGGAAGAATGCAGTTATAAACTTGCCTGAGCCATCCGGCTCGTCGCCGCCACTGAAGCCACCTGGAATAAAGATAATTTGCGATTCCTTTATCTTTTGTGTAAACTCAGCAGCACTTCTCTTAATTCCATCGGCGGTTAAGTTATTGATAACGTAAATTTCGCTTTCAGCTCCTGCATCCTCTACTGCCTTTGCAGAATCAAATTCACAGTTTGTTCCGGGGAAAACAGGAATTAACACCTTTGGTCTTGCAACCTTGATGTTGGCGCCAAAGCGCTTTTCTGTATTAAAGGACACTGTTTGTGGCTTTTGCTCATTATATGCTATATTGCAGGAATATACGCTTTCGAGTTTATCTTCGTACGCTTCGTTAACCTTACACATACAAAGCTCCTTGCCATTATATGTAAGCTTATTATCATCAGTTGTATAACCGATAAGCTTACCAATATCGCAGGTACAGTCAAGCTCTATAATAAATGAGCCATAATTATAACCAAAGATATCTTCCATTGTAAGAGCATCGTCAAATTTAAAGCCATAGCCGTTACCCATAGCCATTTTAACAATTGCCTCACATACACCACCTATTGTTGGAGTATATACTGACAACGCCTTCTTGTTTCTAACAAGAGCAGCTACCTTATCGTATACTGCCAAAAGTGACTCTGTCACAGGTAAATTGTTTTCATCATACTCCGGAGATAGCATTACTACCTTTGTTCCAGCCTTTTTAAATTCAGGAGAAACGATTACATCTGTCTTTTCAGTAGTTACCGCAAACGAAATAAGTGTCGGCGGAACATCAAGCTTTTCGAAGGATCCGCTCATTGAGTCCTTACCACCGATTGAGCCTATACCGAGGTTCTTTTGAGCCTTAAATGCGCCAAGCAATGCTGACAAAGGCTTACCCCAACGTGTTGGATTCTTGGTTGGCTTTTCAAAATACTCCTGGAATGTTAGATATACATCCTCAAATTTAGCACCGGTTGCAATAAGCTTAGAAACAGACTCAACAACTGCTAAATAGGCACCGTGATATGGGCTCTTTTCAGCTATGAATGGGTTATAACCCCAAGACATAAGTGAGCAATCATCAGTATGTCCCTTTTCGCATGAGATTTTGTGAACCATTGCTTGAATAGGTGTTCTTTGATTCTTACCGCCGAATGGCATTAATACTGTACCGGCACCGATTGTTGAGTCAAAGCGCTCGCTTAAGCCTCTCTTTGAGCATACATTTAAGTCACTCATCAAATCAATAATGCCATTTTCAAAGTCAGCGGGAATTTCCTTCTTATAGGATTGTATCTTATTACACTCAATATCAATATGCTTTTCAGCACCGTTGGAGTTCAAAAATTCTCTTGAAATATCACAAATAGTCTTGCCGTTCCATGTCATTCTAAGTCTTGGCTCGGCTGTAACCTTAGCTACCACTGTTGCTTCAAGATTTTCCTTATTTGCAAGAGCCATAAAGGCTTCTACATTTTCTTTTTCAATCACAACAGCCATTCTCTCTTGAGATTCGCTGATAGCAAGCTCTGTTCCGTCAAGTCCATCGTATTTCTTTGGAACTGCGTTTAAGTCTATCATAAGACCGTCAGCAAGCTCACCAATAGCAACAGAAACACCACCTGCACCGAAGTCATTACAACGCTTAATCATACGGCAAGCATCGTAATTTCTAAATAATCTTTGAAGCTTTCTTTCCTCGGGAGCATTACCCTTTTGAACCTCTGCTCCACAGTTTTCAAGAGATTCTACAGTGTGTGACTTGGATGAGCCAGTTGCACCACCGCATCCGTCACGTCCTGTACGTCCACCGAGAAGAATTACTATATCTCCATCAGCGGGAACCTCACGTCTTACATTTTTAGCAGGAGCGGCTGCAATAACTGCACCTACCTCCATATGCTTTGCTGCATAGCCATCGTGATAAATTTCATCAACTATACCTGTTGCAAGACCTATTTGGTTACCGTATGATGAATAACCTGAAGCTGCTGTTGTTACAATTTTTCTTTGAGGGAGCTTACCCTCTATTGTTTCATTAATTGGCTTTAGTGGGTCTGCAGCTCCTGTTAAACGCATAGCTCCATATACATATGAACGTCCTGACAACGGGTCACGAATTGCGCCACCAATACAGGTTGCAGCACCACCAAATGGCTCAATTTCTGTTGGGTGGTTATGTGTTTCGTTCTTGAATAGGAGCAGCCAAGGCTCTGTTACACCATTTACTGTTACATCTATCTTAACTGTGCAGGCATTGATTTCTTCACTTTCGTCAAGCTTATCAAGCTTGCCTTCCTTTTTAAGATATCTAACTGCGAGGGTTGCAACATCCATCAAGTTAATTGGCTTTGTTCTACCAAGCTCTTTTCTTGTTTCAAGATACTCATTGTATGTGCTTTCAAGAACATCGTCATGGAACTTTACACTGTCAATTGTTGTAGAGAATGTTGTATGACGACAGTGGTCAGACCAATATGTATCTATCATTCTTATTTCTGTAATGGTTGGATTTCTATTCTCGGTTTTGAAATAGCTTTGACAAAATTCAATATCATCCAGATCCATTGCAAGCCCTAAGGACTTTATAAACGCTTCAAGGCCACTCTTATCAAGGTCGATAAAGCCATCAAGAGTTGCGACAGAAGTTGGAATATCGTACTCAGCCTTAAGAGTTGTTTTTTCGCCTAACTCCGCCTCTCTTGCCTCAACAGGATTTATAACGTGCTTCTTGATTTTAGCAAGAGCCTCATTTGTTACATTTCCGTAAAGAGCATATACTTTCGCACTTTGAATTACAGGCTTTTCACCCTGTGAAATAAGCTGAATACATTGTGCCGCTGAGTCAGCTCTCTGATCAAACTGACCGGGCAAAAACTCAGTTGCAAATACAGTTGCACCGCTTAAGTCAATTGACTTTGATGAGTTATCAAGCTGTGGCTCTGAAAATACTGTCTTTACAGCATAGTCAAAAAGCTCTTCTGTTATGTTTTCAGCATCGTAACGGTTGAAAATTCTTATTTTTTCAACACAGTCGATGCCTAAGAAGGTTTTAATTTCGGAAAGTAATGAATTTGCTTCATTTTGAAGCCCTTCCTTCTTTTCTACGTATATGCGATATACCATTATTTTTCCTCCGTTGCCAAAAGCGCTCTTGCACCTATGTCGTGGCGATAAAACGCATTGTCAAATTTTATTTTTTGTACCTTACTGTATGCACCTTCAATTGCGCCCTTTAAGGTTTCATTAACATCGGTTACGCCTAAAACACGTCCACCTGCAGAATAGATTTTTCCATTTTCATACTTTGCGCCTGCTACGTATACGTCCTTTTCTATGTCTTCAGGTATTACTATTTCATAACCGTTTTCATATTTTTCGGGATAGCCCTTAGATGCCATAATTACACAACAAGCGTTTTTGTCTGAGAATTTAACCTCGCAATCAGCCAATGTTCCATTGGTTGTTGCCTGCATAATTTCAAGCAAATCGCTTTCCAAAAGTGGTAATACCACCTGTGTTTCAGGATCGCCAAAGCGACAGTTATACTCTATTACCTTTGGTCCTTTTTCTGTAAGCATCAGACCAAAATACAAGCAGCCCTTAAAGGTTCTGCCCTCTTTATTCATCGCCTCGATTGTTGGCAAAAAGATTTGTTCCATACATACATCAGCAATTTCCTTTGTATAGTACGGGTTTGGAGCAACTGTTCCCATTCCTCCTGTATTTAGTCCTTTGTCGCCGTCGAGCGCGCGCTTGTGGTCCATTGATGATACCATTGGCTTAACCGTCTTTCCGTCTGTAAAGGCAAGCACAGATACCTCAGGTCCTTGTAAAAACTCTTCAATTACTATGTTGTCACCACTTGAGCCGAACTTTTTATCATTCATTACCAAGTTGATTGCTTCTTCAGCTTCTTCCCTTGTAAAGGCAATAATAACA
>JAFTZI010000022.1 GCA_017461055.1 Clostridia bacterium
TTATGGGCTTGCGTAAAGCTCGCCCGAATTTATTGCAGCTCCTCGCGTCTTTTTCCCCTAGTAGAACTAGGGGTTTATTTCCACGCCTCAAAGGCACCAGCCAAAGCAAGCTGACACAAGGTCAACTTGCAATGAAATCAAGGCTTTGCCTCGGTGAAATTCGCTAAAGCGAATGAAATCGTTAACACGATGAAATCTTCGCTAAAGCAAAGGTGATAGGTTACAAACACAAAATTGTAAGGGTCAGACCTTAGACGACCCGTTAATCAATCACGCATTTTTGCGTGTATGGAATCATTCAAGGAATGTATGGCATCACACTATTGTCAAAGATCCATTCGCTACGCTCAGGATGACAAAGGGAAGTGCGTACAATCAAAATTATACTGTCATTCTGAGGCTTGCCGATTACGCAGTATGCCTTGTGCAAGAATCTGCTTTGACTTGGGTCAAGGCTTGATTGGTGTGTGAAACCTAATCTGTAGTACCTTGTTATTTCGGCGGCAGCAAGCCACCGCCCTACGGTGTGTGAAACCTAATTTGTAGGGACAATTCGCAAATCGCCCGAAAATCAATCACGCATTTTTGCGTGCATATCATCAATACGAATGTTTTGCATAAATTCTTTATGGCGGTGGCGCTTGCCACCGATTTTTGTTAACCCAATATTTTGAAAAAGACCTTGACAAAGCAAGCCAAAAGTATTACAATAGGTGAGGCTTAAAAATATGGCTATGTCACAGAGAATGACTGATTAACATCCTTTTTGCGGTTTAGCAAGTAAAATACAAGAAAAACAAGAGCTTTGCAAGGGCGCATACTCTTTAGTGTCTGTAACCGAGCAATAATTCGCAGTATTTTACCGCTAAAAATCAGTCCGGTAATGGGACAGAGCCAAAAATATTAACGTAAAGAAGGCGTATTTATGGAAATCTTATTTAGCTTATCACTTGCTTTATTCGCAGGACTTTTGCTATCGCGCTTAGCCAAGCTTGCAAAGCTTCCTGCTGTTACTGCCTATTTAGTGGCAGGTATTTTGGTTGGTCCCTTTTGCTTAGGTGCCTTTGGCATTGAGGGGCTTGGCTTCACTCATTTGGACATTGACTCAAAGAAGTTTTCAATTATCTCCGATGTTGCTCTTGGCTTTATTGCCTTTTCCATCGGTAACGAGTTCCGTATGAGCGAGCTTAAGCATATTGGTAAAAAGGCTACTGTTATCGGTATCTTCCAGGCTGTATTTACCACTATTGTTGTTGATGCTGTGCTTATCGGCTTGCATTTCATTCTTGGCGATAAGTTCCCGCTTGAGGCAGCCATTATTCTCGGCGCTGTTGCATCCGCTACCGCTCCTGCCGCTACCCTTATGGTTGTTAAGCAATATAAGGCAAAGGGCCCTGTAACAAGCACACTGCTTCCTGTTGTTGCTCTTGACGATGCTGTCGGTCTTGTGCTGTTCTCTATTTCATTCGGTATTGCAAATGCAATTTATATGGGCAAGGCTGATGTTCTTTCCATCGCAGTTGAGCCTATTTTAGAGGTTGTCGTTTCTCTTGCATTAGGTCTTTTAATGGGCGTTATCTTTACATTTATCGAAAGATTTTTCCATTCCCGCTCAAAGCGTCTTAGCGTTAGCGTTGCTTTCGTATTTGTAACCGTTGCAATCTCAATGCTTAATTTCCACATAGGACCTGTGCACGTTACATTCTCTCCCCTTCTTTCCTGTATGATGCTGGGCACAATTTTCTGTAACATTTGTGACTTCTCAAGCGAGCTTATGGACCGTCTTGACAGATGGACAGGACCTATATTTATTCTGTTCTTCGTATTAAGCGGCGCAGAGCTTGAAATGTCTGTATTCACTGACGGAATAATTATTCTAATCGGCATGGTTTACATTGTTTCCCGTTGCCTTGGTAAATACTTCGGCGCAAGAATCAGCGCAGATATTTCTCACGCAGAGCCAAATGTCAAAAAATACCTTGGCATTACCCTTTTCCCACAGGCAGGTGTTGCTCTCGGTATGGCGTTAAAGGCATCAAGCTTTGGCGGTGAAATCGGTCACCTTGTTGCAAACATTACGCTGTTCTCTGTTCTCATTTATGAGCTGGTAGGTCCATTCCTTACAAAGGTTTCACTCCAAAAGGCAGGCGAAATTGACCCCGAGGGCAAAACAAGCAACCGTATTAAGCACCACGACAGAAAAGCTAATACCAATAAGATATAAAATATGCGTCCACCCATTTTGCGGGTGGACGCATTTTATATTAAATCCTTTTTACTTTTTAAATTGCTTATAATTCCGGCACAATTAAGCCATAGCCACCGGCTTTTCTCTTATACACCACACAGGTTTCAAGAGTTTCTGCATCCTTAAACACGTAGAAGTCGTGACCTACTAAGTTCATTTGCAAAATAGCCTCTTCAACATTCATTGGCTTAAATGGGAAGGTTTTTATCTTTACATTATCGTATGCTTCCTCCTCAACATCGGGCATTTCCTCGTCAAGAAGAGCAAAGCCCTCATCTCTTATCTTCTTTTGCAGCTTAGTTTTATTTTTTCTTATTTGACGTTCAAGAGCGTCTATTGCGCGGTCAACTGAGGTAGCAAAGGTTTCGCTTGCCTCCTCAGCTCTGAACACAAAGCCCTGTGAACGAATAGTAATTTCAACCTTTTCAAGCTCGTTAGGCATTGAGAATGTAATATCCATTTCAGCCCCGTCTGCAAAGAACTTGTCAAATTTAGACAGCTTCTTTTGAGCCATTTCCTTAACTGAGTCGTAAACTCTCATTTGTCTTGCTGTGAAGTTCATTTTCATAGTAACACCTCGCCTTGAGTGATTCAAAGGAAATTCCTTTGTAACAATATTATATCACACATCATTGTAAAAATAAATAGTTTTTGTGATAATTTTTTAATTTTTTTGTGAAAAATATCTAAAAGATGTGAGAAAACTTATAAATTCATAAAAAATTAATCTTTTGCCAATTATATTATTAAAATTAAGGTATTTTGTTTGACATTTGTACCAAAATATGTTATACTATTTTTTGTTGGTGACAGGAGCTTTACTTGTATGGGATTTTCTAAATTAAATGCCATTGTCGGTCAATCGGGCGGACCAACCTCTGCCATTAATGCAACTCTTCGCGGCGTTATTGAGGGAGCGAGTCATAGATATAATAAGCTTTTCGGTATGAAAAACGGTATATCCGGTCTTTTGGAAAACAGAATTGCCGATTTAACCTATCTTTACGGAAGGGACGAGCTTTTATATTCATTGTCCTTAACACCTGCCTCGGCTCTTGGCTCCTGTAGATTTAAGCTGCCGAGTGATTTTTCAAATCCTGTATATCGGGAAATTTTTGATATACTGTATAAAAATGATATCGGTACACTTTTCTATATCGGCGGCAACGATTCTATGGACACCGTAGACAAGCTAAGTAAATATGCTTGGCAAAATTCCTTGGACGTTACAATCATCGGTGTGCCTAAAACGATTGATAACGATTTGGTTTTAACTGACCATTGCCCCGGCTACGGCTCTTGCGCTAAATATGTTGCTACAACCGTTTATGAAATTGCAAGAGATATTTCCTCATACAGGCTGCCAAGCGTGACCTTTGTAGAGGTTATGGGACGAGAAAGCGGTTTTATCGGCTGTGCCTCAGGCTTATCTAAGAGCTATTTTGGCGTTGGAAGCGATTTGGTGTATATTCCCGAGGCCGGCTTTTCTTGTAAATCCGTTTTAGACGATATTGAAAATCTGCTTAAGAGCAAAAATAATATTTTAGTGTCTGTTAGCGAGGGTGTTTCCTTTGATACAGCGGTGGGTGAGGAGGATTCCTTTGGTCACAAGGCTCTCTCAGGCATCGGCAAAGCTCTTGAAGGACTTGTAAAAAGGGAAATCGGTTGCAAGGTAAGAAGCATTGAAATGAGCTTGCCTCAGCGGTGCGCATCTCACTTGGTATCAAAAACCGATATTGAGGAAAGCGTGCTCATTGGCAAAATGGCAGTTGCGCTTGCAGAAAACGAAAGCAGTGGAAAAATGGCTTCCTTTGTGCGTGCGCAGGATGATTACGCTGTAAGTGTAGAAACGGTTAACGCTTCCTTGGTTGCAAATGAAATCAAGCGTGTGCCACGTGATTTTATTAATAAAGACGGTAACTTTATAACCGACAAATGTATCAGATATATTTCGCCGTTAATTCAGGGAGAGATGGATATAAAATATGTAAGGGGCTTGCCCCATCATTTTGAAATAGAGGGATAGTATGTATAAAATAGGCTTTGACAATAAGAAATACCTTAAGCTTCAGTCTGAAAAGATTAAGGAAAGAATTGACCAATTCGGCGGTAAGCTTTACCTTGAATTTGGCGGTAAGCTTTTTGATGATTTTCACGCATCAAGAGTGCTACCGGGCTTTGAGCCTGACAGCAAAATAAGAATGCTGTCCGAATTAAAGGATCAGGCTGAAATTATAATTGCGGTTAACTCTGCCGATATTGAAAAAAATAAGGTAAGAGGCGATCTTGGTATTACCTATGATTTAGACGTTTTGCGTCTGATAGACGCCTTTCGCGGCTTTGGTCTTTATGTTGGCAGTGTTGTTCTTACACGCTTTGTCCCAACTCAAAGCATTAAGATTTTCAAAAGAAAGCTTGAAAAGCTTGGCATAAGAGTGTACAAGCATTACGACATAAAGAATTACCCTTACGATATAGATTATATTGTAAGCGACAACGGCTACGGTCAAAACGAATATATAGAAACCGAAAGGTCCTTGGTGGTAGTAACAGCCCCGGGTCCCGGTAGCGGTAAAATGGCTACCTGTCTTTCCCAAATATATCACGAATATAAAAGAGGAATAAAGGCAGGCTATGCTAAGTTTGAAACCTTCCCGATTTGGAACATACCTCTGTCACACCCTGTAAATGTGGCATATGAGGCGGCAACTGCCGATTTGAACGATATTAATATGTTGGACCCGTTCCACTTTGAGGCTTATGGCGAGGCGGCTGTAAACTATAACCGTGACGTTGACATTTACCCTGTGTTAAGAGCTATGTTTGAGGGTATTATGGGCAAGTGCCCATATAAATCGCCAACGGATATGGGTGTTAATATGGTGGGCAACTGTATCATTGATGACGAGGCTGTAAGGGATGCTGCCAACAACGAGATTATAAGAAGGTATTATAATGCTCTGTGTCAGCAAAGAAAGGGTACTCCTTGCGATGCAGAAATCAATAAAATTATGCTGCTTATGAACCAAAGCGGAATTAATGCAAAGCAAAGAAAATGTATTAGCGCGGCTATGGACAAGGCTGTAAAAACAGGCGGGCCTGCCGCTGCAATTGAGCTTTGCGACGGAAGAATTGTAACAGGCAAAACCTCATCTCTCTTGGGCGCATCAAGCGCTGTGCTTATTAATGCGGTAAAGGAGCTTGCAGGTATAGACAAGAACATAGACATTATTTCTCACGACGTTTTAGAGCCTGTACAAAGATTAAAGGTAGAAAATTTAGGCAACCACAACCCAAGGCTACATACAGACGAGGTGCTAATTGCCTTAGCCATAACAGCAAGCGCAAGCATAGATGCAGAAAGAGCTATGAATGCTTTGAAGGAGCTAAAGGGAGCAGAGCTTCACTCCTCTGTAATTCTCTCTCCTGTAGATGTAGCAACCTTCAGAAAGCTGGGCATTAACGTTACCTGTGAGCCTGTATATCAGACAAAAAAGCTATTCCACGGGAATTAAACTCATTAAGCTGCGTTATTCTTCGTTGCTCCTCGATTGTGACCTTGACGTACACTCGGTACGCCTGCGCCCACACTTTGCGGTGCGCCTTGACTAACTTGCTTACTGAGCTTAATTCAAAGGTACTCATTAACCTGTGTTATTCTTTGTTGCTCCCCGATTTACATCGTTGCGACCTTGAGTTTAACTGTAAGAATATCAATAACAAAAGCAGAAGGCATCGCACTAAGCGATGCCTTCTTGTTGTGTAAATATTATTTAATATCAGCGATTACCTCGTCGGGCGGATTATCAAGAATCTCGGGGTTTTTGTATATGCCCTTTAGGTATCTTAGGGCAGAGGCGTAATAGTATCCGTCGCAAATTCTTTCATCAAGGTTATAGGTAACCTCAACAAAGCTCTGCTTATGAAGATTACCGTCTGCGCCCATTTTTAATTCGCGCTGCTTTGCGCCAAATGAGCAGAAGGTTGGGCAAGAGCCGAAATCATACAAATGATGTACAACCGGCGGAATACCAAGTGAGCCCATTGATGTAATAAAGAAGGAGCAATGAAAGGGGCTAAGGGCAGTGAGCGACTTAGGCAGCCATCCAAGATAGTCAAGGAAGCGAAGAAAACGAATTGTCCATCTTAAGAAAATACCGGGTATAAAGTTAAGCACCCTTGCAAGCTTGTCAAAGCTACTGTTTTTAACCTGTCGGTAGCCCTCGATTTTCTCATTAAGCGCGTAATAAACGTCCTCAGCTGTTGCATTTGGCTCTACAAGAATTTTTACAACGGTATCGGGGGAATCAATGTTCATCTCCTTTTTAATTGTTAAGGAAACCTCAACCATACGGCGAGTATAAATCTTTTGTCCTCTTATAAAGCGGTTAATGGCGGGACGTTGAGAGCAGGTTCGCACATATGCGGCGATAATAACGTGCATTAAATTGAAGCTTTTAAGTCCCTGTTCCTGCTTTGCTTTTATGTATTTGTCAATCTTAGAAAGATAAATTTTGTCAAAAATAAAATTTTGAGAGCCTATTCTGTCCTCCATAATGTAAGGAACTATTCTCGCCATTGGACTAATGGTACGGACACGCCTGATTTTATCCTTAATTTTCTTTGGCTTTTTTTCTTTCATTACAGTACCTCTTTCAAATTTGTGGACTAATCCACAAATTATTATATCACATATTGTCGAAAATGTACAGAGGTTTTTAACAATTTGTTAATATTTTTTCTTTTTCCCCCTCATAAACTATTTATTGCATTAAATAAAAATATATGCTAAAATAATAAAAGAAAGATATTTTACAAATAAGAAGGCGATAAAAAATGAAAAGAGTATTTTTAATTGTTCTTGACAGCTTTGGCATTGGCTGTTTGCCCGATGCCGATAAATTCGGTGATATGGGAGCTAACACCTTAAAAAGCCTAACAAAATCAAGCCGTTTAAATATTCCAAGCCTCATTAAATGCGGTCTTGGAAACATTGACGGAGTTGACTGTATAGAAAAAACGTCCGCCCCTGTGGCTGTTTTTGGTCGTTGTATGGAAAAATCAATGGGCAAGGACACAACCGTTGGGCATTGGGAAATTGCAGGAGTTACATCCCAAAAGCCTCTTCCCACATACCCGAAGGGATTTCCAAAAGAGGTTATTTCAAAATTCGAGGAAGCCTGTGGAAGAGGTGTAATTTGCAATCTTCCCTACTCGGGCACTGAGGTAATTAAGGACTATGGAGATGAGCACGAGAAAACAGGCAAGCTGATTGTATATACCTCGGCTGACAGCGTTTTCCAAATTGCCGCCAATGAGGACATTGTTCCTCTTGACGAGCTATACAGATATTGCAGATTAGCAAGAGAAATGCTGAAGGGCGAGCATGGCGTGGGACGCGTAATCGCGCGCCCGTTTATCAAAAGGAACGGTGAATATGTGCGCACAGCCAACAGACGCGATTTTTCTCTTGAGCCAAGCGAGAAAACCGTTTTAGATGAGCTTTGCCAAAATGGCTTTGATGTAATTTCCGTTGGCAAAATCAATGATATTTTTGCAGGCAGAGGAATTACGGAGCATTACGCAACACATTCAAACAGCGAGGGTATTGAAAAGGCAAAGGAGCTGTTAGACAAGGACTTTTGCGGTCTTGCTTTTATCAATTTGGTTGACTTTGATATGCTTTACGGACACAGAAATGACATAGACGGATATGCTAATGCTCTTTCCTATTTTGACAGTCACTTACCGAAAATTATAGGTAAGCTAAGGGATGAGGATATGCTGATTATTACAGCAGACCACGGCTGTGACCCGGGAGATATCAGCACAGACCACACACGTGAATATATACCTTTATTAATAATAAAAGGCGGTATTAAGCCGAAAAGCTTAGGTACGCTTGACACCTATTCTGTAATTGCGCACACCGTAGCAGACTACCTTGGCATTAACTATTGTGGCAACGAAAAAAGTATTCTTAAAAGACTAAATTAAGGGGGAGTGAAACGTTTTATGGTAAATTATGACCTTTTGATTAAGGAAGCAATGCTTGCAAGAGGCTTTTCCTACTCACCCTACTCCCACTTTAAGGTAGGATGCGCGTTACTGTGTAAAAACGGTAAGATTTATACGGGCTGCAATGTGGAAAATGCCGCATATTCCGAAGCCATTTGCGCTGAAAGAACAGCTATTGTAAAGGCAGTCAGCCAAGGTGATACGGAATTTTCAGCTATTGCTATTGTTGGTGGAATTGATGAAATTACTGACTTTACTTACCCCTGCGGCGCTTGCAGGCAGGTTATGAGTGAGCTTTGCTCCGAGGATTTTGAAATTGTTCTTTATAACGGTAAGGAGAGGAAATTATGCACACTGGGTCAGCTTTTTCCTAACTTCTTCAAAAAGGAAAGCATAAAATAAATTGATTCGTAGTATTAGATAAAGCAGGTGATTTTGTTGAAAATTTACGATATTATTACTAAGAAAAAGCAGGGCTTGAATTTGAGCCAAGAGGAAATAAATTTCTTTATTGACGGCTATATGAATAAGTCAATTGAAAGCTATCAGGCTTCTGCTCTTTTAATGGCTATATGCTTAAGGGGAATGAGTGAGGATGAAACATATTTCCTTACCCAAGCTATGCTAAACAGCGGGGAGAGTGTGGATCTTTCACGTTTTTCCACATTTTCCGTTGACAAGCACAGCACAGGCGGAGTGGGGGACAAAACGACCTTAATTGTTGCTCCTATTGTTGCCTGTCTTGGCGGCAAGGTAGCAAAAATGTCAGGCAGAGGTCTTGGCTTTACAGGCGGTACGGTTGACAAGCTTGAAAGCTTAACAGGCTATAAGTCCCAGCTTGACCCTGAGGAATTTTTAACGCAGGTTGACAAAATCGGCGTATGCGTTATAGGTCAAAGCGCTAACTTAGCCCCTGCTGACAAAAAGCTTTATGCCTTGCGTGATGTTACCGCCACAATTGATTCTATTCCCCTAATCGCCTCAAGCATTATGTCAAAAAAGCTTGCCTCAGGCTCGCACAACATTGTTTTAGATGTTAAGTGCGGTAGCGGTGCGTTTATGAAAACAAGTGACGATGCTGCTCTTTTGGCTAAGGAAATGATAAAAATCGGCAAATCCTTCGGGCGCAGAGTCCGCGCTCTTGTTACCAATATGGACATTCCTCTCGGCTGGGCTGTGGGCAATCGCACAGAGGTATGGGAGGCTATACAGGTTTTATCGGGCAAGGGTGAAAAAAGGCTGACGGAGCTTTGTGTGGCTCTTGCTACAAGCATGGTGGCTCTTTCCTTAAATATCGACACAGGGTTGGCAAATTCAATGGTTTCAGACGCAATTTCAAGCGGCAAGGCGCTGTCCAAGCTTCGTGAGTGGATTGAATGTCAGGGCGGTGATGCTTCATTTATTGACGATGCGGATAAGCTGATTTTGTCAAATTACAAAACCGAATATACCGCTAATAAGGATGGCTACATTTCAAAAATGATAGCTGACCAAATCGGCTTCGCCTCAATGCACTTGGGCGGCGGCAGAGCTAAGCTTGATGATGAAATTGACTACACAGCGGGAATTATATTTCACAAGTCCTATGGCGATTATGTTAAAAGGGGAGAGGTAATTGCTACTATGTATTCAGCCAAAAATGAATTTAGCGAATGTATAGCTACCCTTGATAATGCTATTTCCGTAACGGACACAAAGCCAAGCGAGGCTACATTAATATTTGATATATTATAAATTTGAGGAGAATGTGGACTTTTGCCACATTCTCTTTAGTTTTCTATTGACTTAACTCAACTTTAGTTATATAATTAATTAGAAAATTTTTATTGTGAGGCGATACTATGTTTAAAACCGAATTACACTGTCATTCAAAAGAGGTTAGCCAATGCGCAAGAGTTGACTCCCGCCAAATAGTACAAAAATTTACTGAAGCCGGCTACAATACCGTTGTTTTGGCAAATCACTTCAACCGAGGCACTATGGAATTTCTTGAGGCTAAGGACTGGAATGACTGGATTGATAAGTATTTAGATGGCTACTATAAGCTTAAAAACGAGGCGGAAGGCAAGCTTAACATACTTTTGGGTATGGAGCTAAGATTTAACGAAAATATAAACGACTACCTTGTTTTTGGTGTAACCGAGGAGCTTTTAAGAAGCAATCCCGATATATTTACAATGGGTCCTGACCGCTTCCACCGCTTTGCAAACGAAAACGGCTGCCTCTTTATTCAAGCCCACCCATTCAGAAACGGAATGACCGTTATTAATCCGTGTCACCTTGACGGAGTTGAGGTTTTCAACGGACATATGGGTCACGATTCAAGAAATGAAATAGCTAATGCTTGGGCTGACAAATTCAGTCTTATCAAAACCTCGGGCACAGATTTTCATTACATCGACTCCCCTGCAAACGGCGGAATTTTCACCGAAACGGAAATCACCTCTATGCCACAGCTTGTACAAGTTCTAAAATCCGGTAACTATACATTAAATAA
>JAFTZI010000003.1 GCA_017461055.1 Clostridia bacterium
CACTCTCTGTTTAAACATGCCTATTTTTCTGTAATTCAACCACACTTTTCAACAAAAGCGTGGTTTTTTCTTTCTGAAGGTAAAAAAAGAGCTGACACTCTTTCGCTAATTGTTTCTAATTAGCTTTTGTGTCAGCCCCTTGTTGTTAATAAATTTTTATGTTGCTTTTATGAATTTACCTCAAGATTATAAGAGGTGTAGGAATATTTTGCAGTGCCTGTTGGATTGCTTGCCTGCATATATGAATATTCGGTTACGCCATCCTTTGAGGTTTCAACGTATGCGCCCATTGCAAGAGGCGCGTTTCTTTGGCTATCATTTGCAAAGCCTACAACCTTAATATCGAAGGCTGCAAAATCTGTTCTTGCAATTTCGACAGCAATGGCATTTTTATTAGCAGTACCGTCTGCGCTAAATACGTCGCCTTCTACGTTATCTACAACAAGCTTGCTTTGTGCAATGGCAAACACACCGTACTTTAAGGTCTTGCCTGTTTCGCTGACATATGTGGCAATTGCCTCATTATTTACCTTGAAGCCGAGGGAAATACCGTTGCCTGTTTTTGATACTGAGAAGCCAAGGCAAGCAAAGAGGGCAGGAGCGGTTTCTGCGCTATTAACGTCCTCACATCTTTCGCACTTATAGCTGTAATTACCTTCCTTTAGGTAGCTTTGGTATATCAAGCCAAGGTAAATGCTATGGTTGTGACCGAGAGCTGTATTTTCAACCTCTGATGTTCCGATTGCAGCACCGCAGAAGCAATATGATGTTTCCAGCTTGTTGTCAACACAGGTTGGGTCTGTAAATACTGATTTCTTTACATCGGCAAAGTGTGGCTGTGTTTCATCGGTATAGGTTGTTTTTGTATAGTCTGTTTCAAAAACCGTGTAAGCAGCACCGTTTGCAGTCTTAAAGGTGCTTAAGTCATAAGACACCTTACCTTTACAGAAATACATATAGGTATTTGTTTGAGTTTTGTTGTTAGCGGCGCCGATTGTTACTGCTACGCAGCTTAAGTCAACGTCGTTTGGATTTGCAAATACATAGTGAATGTTTGAATATGCAGCATCGTTCTGTCTGATTTGAAGCGCCTTCATATCTCCAAGGAACACTAAGGTTACAGGATTTGATGCTCTGTCCTTTCCTATATTACAGAACGCGCCCTGAGAGCAGTCTGCAATGGTTGTAACACCTACAGGGAATACGATGTAATCATTAAGATTTGCACAATCCTGAAACTCGGAGTTGCCGACAACGCTTAAGCTCGACGGCATATAGTAAACCTCGGGCTTTTCAGGCATTACGAACTTATCACCGAGTAAGGTATCTCCGTCAAATACGTCAAATGGCTCATTTACCAAATAAACATTTGGAGATTGGTAGAATACACCCCAGTCGGATGCTGTCCAATCGCTTGTTTTACCAAGACTTGTAAGAGTTGACGGTAGATAAACCGCCTGTAGGCTTGTGCACTTACGAAGTGCCTTGTAGCTGATGGTTTTCACACCCTCAGGAAATGAAATTGCCTTTAGAGCATAACAGTTTTCAAACATTGAATTTGGAATTGTATCCATTCCTCCAAGTTGAACAAATTCAAGCGCTGTACAGTCGGTGAACATTGCTCCATACTCTGTGCTTGTTGTAAATGTGCTCGGTAGCTTGACAGCCTTTAGACTTGTGCAACCACTGAATAGGCCGTATTCAATATTTTCAACGCCCTCAGGAATAACTACTGTGCCTGCAAGAGATACACAATCCCTAAATGCACGGTGGTCAATGTGCTTTAATTCACTGCCCTGCGCAAAGGTTAAGGATTTAATTGCTGATGCCTCAGCAACCTGATAACCCAAGTACGTTACCTTTGCAGGAATATGTAAGGAAGTAATTCCGGTCTTGTAAAATGCACAACTGCCTATTGTTGTTACATTTTCGGGAATTGTTATGCTTGTTAAGCTTGAGCATCCGCTAAATGCACTACCATCAATTTTGGTAATTGTTGATGGCAGACTAATCGATCCAAGTGAGGTACAACCGGAGAACATGCTTGAAGGGATGTAAGAAATATCACTCAAAGTAACGTTGGAAAGACTTGTACAGCCATTGAAGGTGCTACCGTTTCCGAATTTTGTAACATTTCCACTTATTACAACGCTCGTTAGGCTTGTGCAATTCTTAAATACGGAGCCGCCAAAAGAAGTGACAGACGCAGGAATTGTAATGCTCTCAAAGCCACAGCCCTCAAAGGTATTGTCATTAATAGCGGTGGCGTTACCGAAGTCAAAGGACTTAAGACCTGTCCAGCCCTTAAAGAAGCCACCGTTATAGGACACGGTTGGCATACCCTCCAAAAACCACTTAACCTCCACGCAGTTAACGAATGGAGAGGATGGCTTTACCATTCTGGTAATTGCGTTGCCCTGTACTCCGTTAACATATGATTTAGCAACAGAAAAGTCAATTCCCGTAGCGGTTGACATATCAACCTCGTTGTTAAAATCAATGTCGGAATAGAATTTTTTAGCCGCAAAATCAATTCGTGGGTTGCCTGTGGTTTCCGCATTTTCGGTATATACTGTAATATACTCGTCGCTGCCCGGGAACCTTGCGCCGAATTCAATGTACTTTTCCGGTGTTGCCGCGCTTACGCCAATGGCAAGTAAGCAAGCAAACAAGGCTACCGCTAAGGCAATTAAAAGAATTTTCTTTTTCATTTCGTTTCTCCCTTTTAAATATAATTATTCAATTTATTGTACCACACTAATAATATGAATGTCAAGAAAAAATTGGTATGTGGATTTTACTTGTGGATTTTACATATACAGGCTTCACATTTTTTGTTTTTTACGGAAATTGTACTTTTTTATTGCTCATCCTTGTGCTATAATGGACTTAATGAAACATACGGGGAGGCTATTATGAGCAATAGATATGAGGCTTTAAGCTACTTTGAAAGCAACAAGGATTTTTTTGAAAATACGGTTGAAGCTAACATAGAAAAATACCGCAAGGGAGATATGACCGTTGGCGAAAACGTATACTATGGCGGTCTTATTCGCTTTGATATGACACCAAAGCCTGCTTACCGCGTTCTTTGCGATTTAATTCATAAAAAGTGGCACACAGAGCTCGATTTAGACACAAATACCCAGGGACGTGTCGATTTTAGAGGCTTTTACGGAGATTATGAAATTGAAATAATCAAGGACGGAAAAGCAATAAACAAGCAGTTTACCCTATCAAGCAAGGGTGAGGGTAATTTAACAATTACTATTTGAAGCATCAATTTTATATGCCACAATGAGCTTAAACCATTGTGGCATTTTACGAAAGGAAACACAAATGAAGCACGAAATTTTGTTATGCTCAAATAACGGTAAGCCACGCTATGATAGCTCGCAGGTGATTATGGAGTGCAAGGCTGACAGTCAGGACACGCGCATTACTATGTCTGTGCATCTGACGGAGTGGGAAAGCGATGCCTATATTTTTATGCCTGCCTGTGTGTATGACGGTAATAAATTCAAAAAGTCCTATTGCTCTTACCCGCCTATGTACGCAAAGGAGAATTTAGGCACAAATCCTGCACCTGTTATATCCGATGTTCCTGCCTTGAATCCTGACGGGTCGGGAAAAATTGAGGTTAGCTCGGGAGATTTATCCGTTCCCTGTGTGGGTATTTTTTACAGACACAAAAAGCAGGCATTGTTTATCTTTTGCAAGCAGGAATGTAAGGGTAAAAATATAGGCTTTTGCGTAAGTCAAGGTACAATTGAAATTCAATTGCCCGCTATGCGTGAAAAATGCTACAGAATGTGTCGAACAACCGAGCCATCAAGGGATTGCGGCTTTGCTTCCCAAAAGGGAGAGAAAATTTATGCCGATGTAGCTATAAATGAGCTTGAATGTGATTCTGTTTTGGAATTTTTGGAGTTTTTCTTTAATAATCGTAAGGCATTAGTGTCTGATGACCCTTGCGAAAGCCGTTATACTGACAAGCTTTGGTCTGTTTTGGAAAACCATATGAACGCTGACAACTTCAGCGGCGAATACTATGCAGAAATGTCTAAAAAATGGCAATGCGGCTGGGTGGGCGGCGGAATGTCCTCTCTGCCCTTACTGCAATACGGTTCTGAGCTATCAAAATCAAGAGCTGTAAAGACCCTTGATTTTATGACCTCAAACGTGTCGTCCAAGGGTTTTTTCCACACCATAATTGAAAATGGTATAATTAAGGACGATGGCTTTAATTATGCTCATATGAAAAATGCAATGCTCACAAGGAAAAACGGTGATGCCCTGTATTTCTTATTTAAGCATTTTAATGTTATCAAGCCTAAAAAGCAATGGGTAGATGCCGCAAAAAAATGTGCTGACGGCTTTGTCAGGTTATACGAGAATTATGAGGATTTTGGGCAATTTGTCAACATTGAAACAGGAGAAATGATGTTTGGCGGAACTACGTCGGGCGCATCTGTTATTTCTGCTCTTGTCCTTGCTTATCACTTTTTTAAGGATGAAAAATATTTGAAAATTGCTTTGGATGCAGGCGAAAAATACCATAACAGCTTTGTTGCCAAAGGTATTACATACGGAGGTCCCGGAGAAGCTATGTGCGCACCTGACAGCGAAAGCTGTTATGCTATGGTTGAGAGCACGGTGCTTTTATACGAGGCAACAAGGGAAGAAAAGTGGCTTGCTTATGCTAAAAACAGCTTATATTTGCTTTCAAGCTGGGTAATGCCCTATTCCTTTAAATTTCCCGTGGGCAGCGAGTTTGCAAGGCTGAATATAAATACGGTTGGCAGTGTGTTTGCCAATGTGCAAAACAAGCACTCCGCCCCCGGCCTTTGCACATCCTCGGGCGAGGCTATATATAGACTGTTTAAGTACACAGGGGACAAAAAAATACTGGAGCTTTTGCGTGATATTGTGCTGTTTATTCCGCAATGCGTTTCCACTCCGGAGCGACCTATGCTTTCTTGGGACAAGCCCCCTCGTCCTCTTGGCTACGGTTGGATTTGCGAGCGAGTTAACACAAGTGACTGGGAAGGGGAAAATTGCGTTGGCGGAGTGTTCGCCTTTTCCTGCTGGTGCGAGACATCTCTTTTGCTGACCTTTTCAGAAATAATCAAAAATGAGGAAATATGCAAAGCCTTAAAGCTTGCAAAAACCGATGAGCGTTAAACTCATCGGTTTTTTACGTACCTATTGATTTTGTATATTATCTTGGGCGATTTGCTCCTGTGACTTCGGTTCTTTTATTTTCCACAGCATTATTCTTGAAAAGAATCTTATTCCCGTAACTATGTTTTTTACTTCTCCGCACGACTCACAAGCCTCGGGGTAATCCCAATATTCACAGTTCTTATGCTTAAAATGAACGCCTGTTTTTTTGTTTATACAGCTTCTGCAATGTCCGTGAAAATGTTTTTTAAAGCTCTTATGTTTCATAACTCAGCTAAAGCTATCTCCTCTCCGTTTATTCGATTGTAAGTCCAGTCCCAAGAAGCTCAGTTTATGTGTATATTTAATTATACTACATAAATTTGTAAAATTCAAGCAATTTGTTACATTATGTTAATGAATTGATAATAAAAATCCCAATGAGCCTTTTTGACTCATTGGGATTTTAATGCTATGTTTAATTTAACATATCGTTGTATGATGCAAAGTAGTACTTTGCGTTTTCACTTGGATCCTTTTCCTGCATATATGAATATTCAGTTACGCCATCCTTTGAAACCTCTACGTATGCACCTATGGCAAGTAATGTGGACTTTTGCACATCTGTTTGAAAGCCTACTACCTTAATGTCAAAGGCGGTAAACTCAGTTGCTTTGATTTCAGCAGTAATAACCTTTTCGCTTATTTCCGCGTCAAATATATCTTTTGCGCCAAGGTTGCTCTGTGAGCCTGCAAATACACCGTACTTAAGCGTTTTGCCTGTTGTGCTTGTGTATGTAGCAATTGCCTCGTTATTTACCTTAAAGCCAAGGGAGAGTCCGTTACCTGTTTGAGAAGCTGAAACGCCTTGACAGATAAAGAGCGCATCTACTGTTTCCTCTGTAGTGTGTGTACAACCTTCATTTGTACAGCTTGTTATCTTTGTTCCTGCACTTAAATAGCTTGCGTATTCGATTGTTACAGCTGTTACAGCTGTTTCGGAATGGCTAACAACTGTGTCATTACATACGCTGCAAGTGCCTGCGCAAGCATTTCCACCGGTCAATGCTCCGTGTACACCATTATTATATGCTTCGCATCTACTGTAATCATATACCGCGTATACTCCGCTCTTGTCAGAAAGCGCCTTGTATTCAGCATAAGATTTTGTTGTAGCAGTAATCACGTTGCTAACCGGCGAAGCGCTTAATTGTTCTGCTGTGCCAACGTAATAAATCGCTTTAAGGGATGTACAACCCTC
>JAFTZI010000023.1 GCA_017461055.1 Clostridia bacterium
AAGGCAAATAAAAAAGCCCCTTAAGGGGCGGTCGGTGGGAGTCGTGCAAATGGCAGACTGTTCGACGAGCTTTTAGGCTCAGCCCACTGACTTGCCCTAAGGGGGCAGTGCAAACCACCAGCACGGCTGGTGGTTATGATTCTGCAAGCATTTTTTGCGCTATGTGTCTTATTTTCTTTATCGCCCGTATGCTGTGCGGGTAATCGGTAAAGGTCTTTTTAAATCCGTTTTCCAAAAGGAGCGCTTCCGTTTTTTCGCGTCCTATTTTGTTTTCAAGAGCTTTTAATAGCTTGTAGTCCTGCAATCCGTCATAAAAGTTTTCAAAACGCACAGACGACAAGGCTCCCTCGTTTCCGGGGTAAACGCAAAAGCAATCTCCGCTTTGCAGCCCGCCGCCACCGTCTGTAATTAAGTACGGGTCAATCGGCTCGTCGGAAAGCACCGAATTATAAAAATTATAGCCCCAATGCAAAAATCCACCCACGTTATTTAAGTACATCTGCATACCGAGAACGCGTATTCTTTCCCCGGGCATTGCCATATACCTGTTTGACAGGTAAGAGCCTACCTCGGCACAGCAGTAGTAAGCCCACAGCCCCTTTGCCTTATTATCAAGAAATTCTTGAATGTGCGCAGTTGATGAAATGGCAATATCAACAAGCCCCTCCTTGTAAAATTCATAATGGCTAAGGGCATCCATTGTAATAGCATCGGGCGCGTATTTTTTAAACAGGGCTCTTGCATTCTTGTAGCTTTCAATACAGCCATTGTTTGGCTCGTCAGACACGTGGAAATAACAGCGCTCAAACAGTCCCTCGTCTTTAAGCACGTGAACCAACCTTGGCAAAAGCGCGCCTAAAAATTCCTCGTATTCCTTGCCTGTGGCAGAGGCTTCCCAGCCGAAAATACGCTTTAATTTTCCGTTTACCTTTGCCATAATTTTCGGAGCAAATTTTGCTCCCCATTGTGTAAACAAATGGCTCATTTCAAAATACCGTATTCCAAGCTCTTGTACCTTTTTCATAAAGGAAATAAGACGCTCGAAATCAAATTCATAGCCCTGTTCCGTTTTTGTTACGTCAATTAGCTGAACCGTCAGTCGTTCACTGCCCACACGTGTGTCAAGAGGCGGAGTAAACATTGGCACTAAAAGCATATTCATTCCGTGCTTTGCGCCACAGCTTATAAAATCGTACATTATTTTGTTGTATTTAGGAGAGAACACCTTTAGGTTATAGTACTGCGCCAAGCAATCATAGTGAAACCAGTTTGTGTAAATAAACTGATTTTTGCCTAAATAAAAATCAAGCACAGTAACACAGTATTCGGCAGTGCCTATAACATATCCGTTTTGCTCCAAGGAAATTTCAATAGGGTAGCTACCGGGCAATAAATCGCCCTGTACCGTAAACCATATGCTGTTGTACATATTAAGCCTTGCAGTCGGCTTGCGCTTTTCACAGGAGCATAGCACATCAGGGCACAAAAATTGCTTTTTCGTTAAATAGTATTCATCGCTTTCTCCAAGAGCAGGAGTGGTACAGGGTACATATTCCACCTGTCTGAAGGTAATATACTTTTTAATAGGACTTTTGATTTTTACCTCAATTTCCTTTTGCAGCCAGTCAATTTTATATATCAGCTGAAAGGACAAGACCTCGTCCCTTGCCATAGTATTTTTCTTTTCAATAAATTTTGGTTTTTTGTTTATCTGCACCTTTTCCTCGGCGCATACTGTATAAATCTCGTTCATTTTAATTACCTACCCATAATGCTACCTCAAGAGCAATATATAATTTGCCTAAATTGTGATTTGCGTTATGTAGCCCCTCAACCTCGTAGCCGCTTTCCTCCAATACATCGCCCGCCTCAAAAATCCTTCAAGCTAATAATAGGCTCCGTCTCAATATCAAAGCAATCCGTAATCATAAAAGCTCCCATAAAAAATCATTACCTAAATTATACCA
>JAFTZI010000024.1 GCA_017461055.1 Clostridia bacterium
ATAATCATTTTTTCTTCAATTGTATACTTTTTAAATTTTTGTCCCTTTTTTGCCATAATTAAAAACCTCCTATGGTTTCATTATACCATAAGAGGTTTTCGTTTTTTGTTTTTTGTGAACTTTTTGGGGTTCACTTCATTTCAAAATCCGTTTTTTGTTTTATATAACCTTGAATAATTCAAAGGGGCTGTTGTAACAGCCCCCTTTAAATTATTTGTCAAACAAGCTTCCACCCTTAGATACTGATGTGTAGGTTGTAGCAACCTCCTTAAGCACATATTGTGTTTCAAGGTGATCACCAACAAGCTTGTAAAGTGCCTCTTGATAAAGGTCGCTTTCACTAAGGCTCTCATCAACAAACGATGTAGCATACTCAAGCGCCTCAGCCTCGGTAAGCTTAGAGCTTGAAGACATGTATTGAGCCTTGTAATTCTCAATAAGCTCAGCCCTTGCAGTAGCAATGTCAGCCTCGGTAGGAGCAATTCCAAGCTTCTGCGCATAAGCGTAGTAAGCCATTTCCATCTTCATAGTGTACTTGATATAAGCATCACGGGACTCAAATCCGAGATATGTCTTAAGATATGTGTCAAACTCCATACCGTATTGAGCCGCAAAGTCAAGCTCCATATCGGAAATAGATTTCTTAATGAGCTTGTATTCAGCCTTAGGATATTCAAGCACAAGGCTTTCGGTAACGAGGAAGTCAAGAAGCTGCTGTGAAGCATAGCTCTTGATAAGCTCCTTTTCAAACTCCTCAACGCTCTTGTAGTCACCCTCATATGTTTCCTTAATGAAGTCAAGGTCATACTTAGGAGCAACATAAATTTCCTTAGGTGTTGCCTTAAAGATTACAGTTTTGCCCTTAAGGTCCTCAGCATGGTAATCATCTGGGAAGGTAGCCTTGAATTGACCCTCCTCGCCAACCCACATACCAATAAGACCAATTTCAAAGTCCTTAATAAATGTGCGTGAGCCAACATAAACCTTGCTTGTTCCGCTTCCGCCGTCAAACTTTTGTTCCTTGTTGTTAGCGTCAAGCTTGATGTTGCCGTTTTCGTCCATGTAGTAGCCGGTGTAGGTTACATTTACAACATCACCCTCGCGTACCTGAATAGAGGAGAACTTATAGGTAATGTAGCAATCCTTGCCTGCATATGGAGCAATCTTGTTGTACTGCTCCTCGGTAAGAACATTTTTAAGTGAGGAAAGGTCAGCAGGAAGAGTGTATGTGTCAGTATGCTCTTGACCGAGCTTCTTCTTCAAGAACTTTTCCTCAATTCCGGAGTTAAATGAGCCTGCGCCAAGGTTCTTAATAAGAATTGTTTCCTTAATGTCAGCAGTTGACTCAACATCGGTTGTGAAAAGAATGTTTTCATTTCCGTTCGCATCCTTTGAGGAGTCTATTGTTTTGTCAGCATTCCAGAATAGCTCCTTAATGGTGATAAACATCTTGACATTGTCGCCCTCTTGAGCTGTGTACTTGTCGCTTGCCGCGCTCATAATGTCAGAGTCAATGGTCGCTTGAATGGAGTCAAGCTCAACCTCAATTTCCTTGTCCTTGATTGTGGGAATGGTGATGTACTTGCTCATATCATAGTCGTACTTTTGGTCAACGATACATGAAGTAAGAGAAAGTAGCATCATAATGGCGAGAGCCAAGCAAATAATTTTCTTTTTCATAAGTTTGTTCCTTTTCTTTTATTATTTGTTTGAAACGGCAGGCGCCGTCTTGTTTAACCTGTATTCATAGAATTTGTATGTGAGCATAAATGCTACATAGGCAAGAGGTAAATATACAATAGCAAGCTCCAAAATGCTAAGAAGCACACTAACGATATAATCGTTGAAGTAAACCTTAGTCATAACGAAGTCAAGCTCAATAAGCTCGGGCAAAATTCCCGTAAGCACAAGCATAATCATGTTTATTGCAAAAAGAGCAATACATGAAATAATCATCGCCCTTTGTAGCCTGTTGTGCCAGCTGATGAATTTCTTTGGCTTATCCTTATTCGTTTTGATTACCTTGCAGACAATAAAGCCAATAAGAACGGACGGCAGAATCTGATTGATAATTCCTTGACCCATAGAGTAGTAAATACCCATAAGAGCAGAGGAAAACGCCTCATATCCTTCCATAACAACATCATATCCGATTTCAGCATAAATATTCCAAGCTACCGATTGATAGATAAAATAAGGAATAAAAGCACCGAACGCGATAAGAAGTGACATAACGCCCTCGTAAAAGCCAAACCTAAAGAAGGCGTAAATTACCGTGGCATAGCCGATAAACATTGATACAGCATTGAAGCAATCCGTCATATATCCGAGGAACAATATCAGCGAGTGACCCTCATCAATATTAAGCGAAACCGCAAAATAAGTAATGGCAATCGCAAGAGATAATAGCGATGAGCCGATTACGGCGACGGATGCGTTAATAAAAAATTTCTTCTTCATAAAGCACCTACCTTCAAATTACTTTACTATTTTATCATACATTCTCAAAAAAATAAAGACTAATATTAAAAAAAGTTTGAAAAAAGCGCAAAATTCAGAAAACCGTCACATAAGATAGTAAAAAACGCAGTAAATTTACCTAAAAATTATAATTTGTTCACAACCTTGTAATCTTTAGGTAAAAAACAAAAAGGAGAATAGTATGATATTTGAAAAAGAGCTTGATTATACCGAAATGATGAGTGCGCTTTATGAAATTACAAGAAAGCATTCCTGCGTAAGGCTGTCCTACCTTGGAAATTCCATACTCTCACGCCCGATTCCGCTTATAACAATAGGGGATAAAGGCGCTAAGGGCGCGGTTTTGTATGTCGCAACCCACCACGCAACCGAAAGCCTATGCACAAGCGTCATGCTTGAATTTATAAACGAATACGCGTGCGCCATAGAGGAAAATAAGCGCGTCAGTCAGCTTAATTCCAGACTGCTTTATGAAACGAGAAAATTCTACATAATCCCAATGCTAAATCCCGATGGCGTTGAATACCGCCGCCACGGAATAGATACCCAAAACCCTCTTTATGAAAGAATAATGAAAATAACAAACGGTGATTTTTCCGCGTGGAACGCAAACGCAAGAGGAGTAGACCTGAACCATAACTATGACGCCTATTTCTATGAGTATAAAACTATTGAAAAGATAAAAGAAATCACACAGGGTCCCTCAAAATACTCGGGTGAGTCCCCCGAAAGCGAGCCGGAGGTAAAGGCGCTTTGCTCCTTCATAAGATACCGTTCCGATGAAATCAAGGGAGTAATATCCCTTCATTCACAGGGAGAGGAGTTTTACTACACATCACGGGGGATGTGTCCGAAAAAGAGCGAATTTGTCGCTCGCTTTGTCGCCCGTATGACAGGCTATATCCCCGCCATTCCCAACGATACCGCCGAGTATGGCGGACTTACCGACTGGCTGATTAAGGAAATGGACATTCCCGCCTTCACCTTGGAGTGCGGAAGGGGCAAAAACCCCCTACCTGTGTCGCAAATTCCGTCAATTTACCTTCATTTGCACGATATCCTTTTCTCCTTCCCGATCCTTTTGTAAGCATCCTCGTTTGCATAACAAACATATAAAGTGTCCGTAGGACTATTAAGTGCAAATTACATATCAATTTCAAAAACCAAATCCATTTGCAATATTTCATAGTTTTTATATAAATAATCAAAATTCACTTGACATTTTCTTTTCTATATGTTATAATATAAAACGCTTTAGCAAATTAAAGCGATAAAGTAATATCATTTCATAAGGAGAAAAGAAAAATGAAAAAAATACTTTCATTAGTATTGGCAATCGTTATGGTTGCAACAATGGCACTCACATTCTCATCATGCGGTAAAAAGACCGACTGGGAGAATATCCAGGAAAAGGGCAAGTTCGTTTGTGGATATACACTCTATGCACCAATGAACTATTACGAGGTAGAGGGCGATAAGACCTCCGCATTCATCGGCTTCGATACTGAGCTTGCAACGCTCGTAGCACAAAAACTCGGAGTTGACATCGAATTCCAAGAAATCGTTTGGGGCAACAAGTATGTTGAGCTCAACACAAACACAATCGACTGCATTTGGAACGGCTTTACATCAAACTCCAAGGATGATGACGGCATTGAAAGAAGCGAAAAGGTTGACTTCACCTATGCATACCTTGATAACAAGCAGTGCGTAGTTGTAAAGGCTGACAGACTCGCTGAGTTTACAAGCGCCGCATCCCTCGCAGGCAAGAAGGCAACTGCTGAATCAGGTAGCGCAGGCGAAACCTTCGCAAAGGATTCAGGTGCAACAGTTGAAGGCGTAGATGCTCAAATTAACACATTTAAGGAAATCAAGGCAGGAAGTGTTGACTTTGCTGTAATCGATATTCTCTTGGCTCAAAACCAAGTAGGAAAGGGTGACTACTCCGACCTCGCTATTGTTGAAACTATCGATATCGACCCTGAGGTTTACTCAATCGGTTGCAGAAAGGGTAGCGACTTTGACGAAAAGATTAACGAGGCACTTGTTGAGCTTCTTAACGAGGGTAAGGTTGAAGAGCTCGCAGCTAAATACAATGTTCATGTAACCGACTCTCTCATGGCTCTTAAGACCGCAAAATAATTAAAACTAAGGAAATAAAATTGCAATGACTTTTTGGCAGGTAACTTTAAACTTGCTTGAAGGCTTTAAAATGACATGCTCAATTTTCGCGCTAACACTTGTGTTAGCGCTTCCCTTGGGCCTTATCATTTCCTTTGGCTCAATGTCAAGGTTCAAGCCACTCAAGGCAGTAGTAAAGGTTTTCGTTTGGATCATTCGTGGAGTTCCGCTTATGCTCCAGCTTTTTATCGTATTCTATCTACCGGGATTTTTATTCGGCACACCGCTTTTTTCCCGCTTTGTAGCAACAATAATTGCCTTTTCAATTAACTATGCGTGCTATTTCTCGGAAATCTACCGCGCAGGAATTGAGGCAATACCGAGAGGACAAATTGAGGCAGGACAGGTTCTCGGAATGACAAAATTCCAAATCTTCACAAGAATTACTCTTATGCAGGTTATAAAGAGAATAGTTCCACCTATGGGAAATGAAATTATAACACTTGTAAAGGATACGGCTCTTGCCCGCGTAATCATAGTTGTAGAAATCATCAAGGTAGCCGAGGAAATGATGGCATACGCAATAATTTGGCCACTATTCTACACAGCAGTATTCTATCTCGTGTTCGTAGGCGCTCTCACCCTTCTTTTCGGATGGCTTGAAAAGAAAATGAGCTATTATAAGGTGTAATCATGGAATTTTTAAAGGTAAACGGAATTTATAAAAAATTTGATAATACTGAGGTCCTTAAGGGAATAGACTTCACTCTTGAAAAGGGCGAGGTTCTGTCCATAATCGGCTCATCGGGAAGCGGAAAGACGACGCTTCTTCGTTGCCTGAACCTTCTTGAAAGGGCAGATAAGGGCACAGTTGAAATCAATGGAAATTTAGTAATTGATGCCGAGGCAGAGGCTAAATATACCGACAGACAAATAAGAGAAAAGCGTCTACATATGGGACTCGTTTTCCAGCAATTCAACCTTTTCCCGCAGTATAATGTCGTAGATAATCTGACCCTTGCCCCCATTCTCCGTGTAAAGGAAAGAAAGGATCTTTCCAAGGAGCAAAAAAATCTTGAAATTGAAAAAATCAAATCAAGAGCGCTTGAAATGCTTCAAACCGTCGGACTTAGCGAAAAGGCAAGGTCCTACCCCTGCGAAATTTCGGGCGGTCAACAGCAAAGGGTTGCAATCGCAAGGGCGCTAATGCTCAACCCCGATATACTTTGCTTTGATGAGCCTACATCGGCTCTTGACCCCGAGCTGACAGGCGAGGTTTTGAAGGTAATAAAATCCCTTAAAACAAGCGATAGAACAATGATTATCGTAACTCACGAAATGGAGTTCGCTAAGAATGTTTCCGACAAGGTAATTTTCATGGCAGACGGAGTCATTGAGGAAATGGGTAGCCCCGAGGATGTATTTGAATTCCCAAAGAGCCAGAAGCTTATTGCATTTTTAAATAAAGCTAATGAAACTTTCTAAAAGGTCTTGAAAAAAATAATAAATATGCTAAAATAGTTAGTGGGTAAAACCACTAACTTTTTTGTTTTAGGAGAACAGTAATGGAGCTTAAAGGATTAAAAATCAACTTCCTCGGAGATAGCATTACCGAGGGACACGGAACGAGCGACTGGGGAACAAAGCCGTTTCACCAGCTTTTAAAGGTAAACGCAGGACTTGCCGAGGCAAGAAACTACGGTCTTGGAGGCACAAAAATCGCAAGATTGCCCGTTGTGACCGACCACCAATTTGACCAAGACTTCAACCTTCGCGCACCAAGCATGGATACCGACGCCGACGCTGTTGTCGTATTCGGTGGCACAAACGATTTTGGACACGGAACAATTCCGCTTGGCACAATGGACGACCGCGATGTTCATACCTTCTACGGCGGACTTCATACCCTCTGCCTATACCTGATTAAAACATACATATCCAAGCCAATCGTATTTATGACGCCACTCCACCGCCTTAATGAACAGCTTGACCATAATAACCGAGTAGCCGAGGGTAATAAAAACGCCCGCCCCCTAATCGATTTCGTTCAAGCCATAAGAGAGGTGTGCGAGTATTACTCAATTCCCGTGCTTGACCTCTATAAGGAAAGCGGAATGTACGGACAGGTTTGGGCATGGTGCGAGGGTCATATGCCCGACGGACTTCACCCCAACGACGCAGGACATGAGCTAATCGCTCATAAGCTTCAAAAGTTCTTGGAGAGCCTCTGATATGAAGCTTGAGGGAATAAAGGCAAATTTCCTCGGAGATAGCATTACCGAGGGCTGCGGAACAAGCGGAGAGGACTTCGTTTTCCACGGAATTTTAAAGAAAAACGCTAAACTTGCCGTAGCTCGTAATTACGGTAAGGGCGGAACGAGAATTGCACGCCAAAGCGAAATTAAAGACCCCGACGGACGCGATTATGATTTTCTGCGCCGTGCAGAGGAAATGGACCCCGATGCCGACCTGATTGTCGTATTCGGCGGTACAAACGATTACGGAAACGGTCAAGCCCCCCTTGGCGAAATAACCGATAATACCGTGTTCACCTTCTATGGCGCAGTTCATAATCTTTGTAAAAATCTTTTGAAAAAATATCCAAGCGCAAAAATCGTGTTTATAACACCGCTTCACCGATGGAACGAGTGTGGCGGACTCGGCACATGGAAGCCCGAGGGAGTAACTCAACATCACCTTAGCGCATATGTAACCGCGGTAAATGAGGTTTGCGCGCTTTATTCAATCCCCGTGCTTGACCTCTTTAATAACGGAGAAATGCCGATAGATAACCCCGAATTTCAAAAGAAATATACAAGCGACGGACTCCACCCAAATGATGAAGGTCATAAAATCCTCGCAAGTAAGCTTCAAGAATTTCTTGAAAGCCTATAAGGTACATAAAACCCACATAAAACCCTATAAAAAATCCCACTCTATCAGCTGAGTGGGATTTTTTTGTGCATATTGCACAAAAAACGGGGGGGGGGATTTGTTTATTGTGCATATTGACAAATAAAAGCACTGTATGGTATAATTATATTACAGTAATAATTTTATTAATGGGTGTCGAGCCTCTCGACCCCGCAAGGAGAAAAATATGAAAAAGAGAATTTTAATGTTGACTCTTATGCTTGCTCTCTTTGTTTGCCTTTTTGCAATTTCAGTAAGTGCTGAAACTGCATTAAAGCCACAGGATAACAACGCATATGGAGAGCTTTCGTTCTTTGATGAAAGCATTTCAGTTGGTAGAACCAACACAAAGTATGGCTTCACCCCATACATTGACGCAGAGGGAACAACCTATGCAAGAGTGGTAGTTGGTGATGGAACAACCTTCTACACCTTCCCAACCGCCTATATTCTCTCTGAAGGAACGATTTACGGCGAGGGACAAATAAATAACTATTGTCAAGAAATCAAAAGCCTCAATGCCGCAATGGAAACTGCAACAGGAACAAATCCAAACTGGACAGTTGACAATATTTACCGTATAGAGTTGCCTTATTCCGTTACACGCCTTAATGGTAGTTCCGATCAGGCGTTCCAAGGCTACGATAATGTTATCGAGATCCGTTTGCAACCAAACTCTCATGTTAAAGATCAAAACAAATCATTGATATTTTGGAAATGTTTTAATCTTGAAACAATTCACAACCTTGACACCTTTACATTTAGAAACGGTTGTTTGAGTGGTTCATTCCAAGAATGCAGGAGTTTGAAAAGTCTTACAATCGGATATTCTCCTGAAGTAACAACATTAGGCACTAACACCTTCAATGGTTGCACAAATCTTGAAAGTGTAAATTTGAGTGAAGCGTTTCCAAATTTACAGACTATTGGACAAGATGCGTTCAATAGTGCAGGAATTAAGTATATTTCAATTCCCGCAGCAGTTACATCAATCGGTGTAAAAGCATTCTACAACTGCACAAATCTTCAATTTGTCGATTTCAACGACAACCCAAATACGATTAATGAAAGTTTAGATGCTTGGGGAATGTTCCAAAACTGTTCAAGTCTATGTGCAGTATCGTTCCCTGATAACTTTAAATACATTCCTAATAGAATGTTTGCAGGTTGCACCTCGCTAAAAGCGGTGCATTTGCCAAGCAACCTTGAAAGAATGGATACCAACAACTGGGGCGAAGACCCATTTAACGGCTGCCAGTATCTATATTTTGTTAATGATGATTTTGAAGTAGTTGATGAAAACGGAAACTTCTATACATCCGAAACCTTTGTTCAACCTACAAAACCCGATGTATACTATATGCCCAATACCCTTTCCGCACTTTGCACAAATAAGACAAGCGGAAAATGCTTTACAGGCTGTTATAATATGAACCCTGTTGTAGTATTTGGCACAAATATGGTTAAGACCACTGTTGGCGACGGTATCTTCTTCGAGTGCGGAAGCAATGGCACACTCGGTAGTGGCATTACAGTAGTATTCCTTGGTGATATGCAACAAATTTGTATCAACACAAACGGTAATAGAGCAAAAGGAGTTAAATACATCTTCGCAAACGCAAATGATAAGAGTTTGGCTGATGTAAATATCATCAATAATACAACAAGCGGTTATAACCTAAACGACAAAACAGAAGGCTTCTATTTCTGCAACGGTAATTGCCATTATCTATTGTATAATAGCGCTACAGGTAAGAATGTTCAATATAACGGAACATACAGTGACTCCGTTTTGACAAAAATTACGGGAACAACCCATAGCGCCGATGTAAAAAATTCCGAGATCACCCCTGCAACCTGTATCAAAAACGCATACGGCACACTTAAATGCTTCTGTGGATACGAAATGGGCACACAGGAAATAGCAAACACCGCAACGGGAATCCACATTTTCGCTGATGACCACGATTGCACAACCTCGGATAAATGCACAGCTGACCCCGATTGCACCGAGGTAACAGTAATCCTCAGCCACGAGCTTTATGAAACTCTCGTATACGAAAGCTTCCTTGCAGGCGGAAAGTATAACTACGGCTGCTCAAACGATGGATGTACTGTTATTGACATCGTTGATGAGGATGCAAAGGCTATATTTACAGCAGGTGAGGATAAGGGCTATTCAGCAAGCGAGTCGGGCACAGGAATTGCGTTCGGCGGATATACGATAAATATTGACGCCCTTAACGAATACAATAGAGTAAACGAGAACAACAAGCTCAATTTCGGTATTATAATCGTAAATCCAAACTATGTTGGAGATACTTTTATGAAGGACGGAAAGGCAAACGCTGAAAAGGGCTTCTTGCAGGTTGATATGAGCGATGCCGAGTATTCAAATATCCAAATTATGGTAAATGGCTTCACAGGTAATGCGGCAAATCTGTCCCTCGTATTCACACTTTACGCATATACCGATGTAAACGATGTTGAATTTATTCAAAGCGAGGATACCCTCAGCGCAAGCGCAAAGGTAACAAAGACCGATGCAACACTCTATACAGTAACCCTTGACTCCGTAAAGGCACAGGCAGGAACAGCAATTCCGGAGCTTCCCGAATATGTAGTTCCTTCTAAGGAGCAAGAATAATAAAAACAAAAAAGGTTGTCTTGGGACAACCTTTTTTTGTTTTTGAATTAGTTCTTGTCAAAATAAGACATCGCAGCACCGATAACAGTAGAGAACTGCGCATTTTCGGGAATAACCATATTTACATCAAAATGCTTGTTAAACATCTCAACAACATCCTTTGCCTGCGACATCTGAGTAAGATTTCCCGTCAAAACAATATCCTTAATTCCATATTGACGCGAGGCAAATACCGCCATCATTCCAACCGTCTCAAATACCATATTCACAAGACCGAGCGCAATGTCACTCTTTGACGCAATATCACTCACACGGCCAAAGTTAGAGGCAGTAAGCTCACCCGAAAGCCCCGCATTTTTCTTTGAAAGATCGCTAACCTTAAGGTCAACCTGCGAAAGGTCGCCGGCGCTTGCAATCTCATCAATATGCGCAATCGTGTCAAGCCCAAGCATTTTCTTTGAAAGACCCATTAGCGTACCACCGCCAACGCCCGTACCGCCAAGATATACAGGCTTTTGACCCTCAACCGCATGCACAAGCGCAGTACCTGTTCCCATGCTGACAATAATAGCGTCCTTAAAGCCCGAAAGATAAAGACCGCCAAGACCGATACCGCGAAATTCGGGTGCCTTCTCGCAATCAAGATTATAAATAGGCTTGCTTATAAAGGATGAGCCAACGCCGGTAATCATAACCTTCTCAATATCGTTAAGCTCAAGATTATTTTCCTCAGTAAATTTTCCAAAAGCTCCGTAAATAGATGTCACAGGGTCATTTGCGGTTACACACATAGGCGCAATTAACCTCTTGTCCGAGTCAAAGCCAACAATCTTGGTCGTGCTTCCGCCTATATCAATTCCAATTACAACTCCCATAAAAAGCTCCTTTAAAGTCCTTGAATTTTTAATATTTTACCACAAATTGCCCAAAAAATCAATATATAACTAAAAAATATAAAAAGGATAGCCTGTAATAAAGCTATCCTTTAATTTAAAGCCATAAATTAGTCAAGCGTGATTTCGTGACCCAACTCCGCCGACTTGTAAAGCGCCTCAAGAATTTTAACCATATTTACACCCTGCTCAGGAGTAAAGTCAGGCTCGCATTTTCCATTAACAACATCAACAAAGTGGCGAATATTTTGCTCATGGTGAGGCGGGCAGTTATAGTCATCAATCATAGGATTGATATTCATACAAGAGCCATACTCCTCAGTGAAAATCTCAAATTTTCTATCAAGCCCCGACATTCTTGAGCCTGCCTTTTCACCGCGGAACTCAACAAACATCTGATCCCCGGGAATGTTAGACGCCCAAGAAAATTCAATTTGCAGGCACGCACCGTTGTCAAAGCGGATAAAGCCCATCGCAAGGTCCTCAACATCAGTCTTAGAGTAAGAGGTGTGCGCAAACTTTGAATAAGTAGAGCCACTTACCGTTACAGGCTTAGGATTGCCCATAAGATACATAGCAAGGTCAATCAAATGCACGCCAAGGTCAATAAGCGGTCCACCGCCGGATTGCTCCTTATCAGTAAACCAACCGCCCCAACCGGGGATACCGCGCCTTCTTATCCAACCGCATCTTCCTGCGTAAATCTCACCCATTTTTCCGTCAGCAATAAACTTTTGCAAAAACTTAGTAGTCGGACGGTAACGGTTGTTTCGTATAGCCATAAGGACCTTACCGCTTTTCTCGGCAGCGTCCTTCATTTTCTGCGCCTCACTTGCGTTTATCGCATCAGGCTTTTCGGTAAGTACATTTATTCCATGCTCAAGCGCATAAATCGCCGCCACCGAATGGATTTTGTTAGGCGTGCAAATATCTACAATATCAAGATTTTCGCTATCAATCATAGCGTGAAAATCCTCATAAAGAGTAGCGCTTGGATATCTTTCCTTCATTTGCTCAAGCCTTGCGGGATTTATATCGCAAATAGCAACAATTTCGCAGTCCTCAATCTTGTCAAATGCAGGCAAGTGACCGTTTTGACACATCTTACCCGCACCGATAATACCAACTCGTAACATTATTTCTCCTCAAGCCTTGCAATCCAAGGACATTCAAGCGCAGGAACTCTGTAAACAGGCTTTGCCCATCTTACAGCGTTTGTAATAATTCTTTGAATATTTTCGTTGTAGAAGGTAGGGAATGTTTCGTGTCCGGGCTGTAAATAGAACACCTTTCCGTTTTCTCTGTGCCAAATACAACCTGAACGGAATACCTCACCGCCATTGAACCAGCCAACAAGAAGTAGCTTGTCAGGGTCAGGAATACCGAATGGCTCGGAGTATGTTTCCTCTGCCTCAAGCTCAAAAAATCTGTCGTTGATGCCTTCCATAATAGGATGGTTGTGATCAATTACCCAAAGGCGCTCCTTGTCGTTGCTCTCTCTCCAACCGAGATTGCAGGTGGTTCCCATAAGAAGCTTAAATGGCTTTGAGTGGTGAGCAGAGTGAAGGAAGATAATTCCCATACCGCGAAGCACCGCTTCCTTAACCTTGATAGCAATCTCATCAGGCACCTCACCGTGCTTAATGTGACCCCACCAAAGCATAACATCGGTGTTTTCAAGAAGCTCATCGGTAATTCCGCAGTTTTCATCATCAAGAGTAGCGGTTGTTACCTCAATGTCCTCATTCTTGCCGAGAAAATCAGCAATAGCACCGTGAATACCCTTCGGATAAACTGAGCTTACCTTTTCATCAAGCTTCTCGTGTGCGTATTCATTCCATACAACAACTCTAATCATAGTAAAATCCTTTCATATATAACAAAAATTTGTCAATTAGAGTATATCATATAAATATGATAAATTCAAGAGATTGCCTCAAAAATATTGACTTTTTAACGCCGAAATGCTACCATATAATTAGTTAATCGTAAAAAGGAGAAACAAAATGGTTAATCTCGGCAACGAATGGGACGAAATCTTGTCAAACGAGTTCCAAAAGGACTATTATAAAAGCATTCGTGCGTTTTTAAAGAGCGAGTATTTTACCCACACAATCTTTCCCCCAATGCACGACATCTTCAATGCCCTGAAGTATACATCATATAATGAAACTAAGGTCGTTATCTTAGGTCAAGACCCCTATCACGAGATAGGACAGGCGCACGGACTCTCCTTTTCGGTAAAAAAGGGAGTAAAAATTCCGCCCTCACTTGTAAATATTTATAAGGAACTAAATTCCGATATAGGAATGAAAATTCCAAACCATGGTGAACTCACCTCGTGGGCAAAGCAAGGAGTTCTGCTTCTGAATGCCACCCTAACCGTCCGAGAGGGAATGGCAAATAGCCATAAGGACATCGGCTGGGCAATCTTTACCGATGAGGTAATAAAAAAGCTTAACGAAAGCCCAAATCCAATAGTCTTTATTTTGTGGGGCGCAAACGCGCGTAGCAAAAAGAAATACATAACAAACAAAAACCACCTGATTATTGAAAGCGCGCACCCCTCACCGCTTTCCGCATATAACGGATTTTTCGGTAGCCGTCCCTTTTCAAGAGCAAACGAGTTTTTAAGGGCTCACGGACTGTCGGAAATAAACTGGAATAGCGTAAACGAGGATAATAACTAATTAAAAATCAATTAAAAGCGAGGATAATTATGAAAACATCAACTGAAATTTGGTCAAGTGCAAGCGTAGTAGGCGAAGAAAAGGCGGTCGAACTCGTTGCAAAAGCGGGCTTTGATGCATGGGATTTTTCAATGTTTGAAATGGCTCGTATCGATTGGAGCACATGGACACTTCTCGATAAACCTCATGCCCTAAACGGAAATGACTATGTAAAATTCGCAAAAACGCTTCGTAAAATAGGAGAGGATAACGGAATTTACTGTAACCAATCCCACGCACCGTTTCCATCACTTGTTCCGGGAATGAAAACATTCCTTAAAAGAGCAATCGAATGCACCGCAATCGCAGGTGGTGAAATTTGTATTATCCACCCCGATAATAACCAAAATGCCGAGCAAAATGCCGAATTTTATATGGAACTTCTCCCATTCGCAAAAGAACATGGAGTAAAAATCGCAACCGAAAATATGTGGAACTGGAAAAAGGATGCCCCAACCGCTTGTTCTGCCGCATGCTCACATCACGATGACTTCGTAAAGCATATAAAGACAGTAAATGACCCGTATTTTGTAGCCTGCCTTGATATAGGCCACGCGGAAATGGCAGGACTTGATACCACCGCCCCAACAATGATAAAAGCCCTTGGTAGCGCACTTCAAGCGCTCCATATCCACGATAATGATAAGCTCGGCGATAGCCACCAAATCCCATTTTCAATGAAAATAGACTGGAATAGCGTGGCAAAGGCACTTAAAGAGACAAATTATAAAGGACACCTAACCCTTGAGGCAGACCGCTATGTAGCCTCAACAGGCGCAAGCGATGAGCAAAGCACCTTAAAAGCACTAAAGGACCTGCATAACGCAGTTACAAGGCTTGATGACCTAATCAAAAATTCCTAATTATAAATAATAATCAAGAATTTCATTGACAAAAACAAAGTTATATGGTAAAATATGACTGAACAAAAAACTTGAAGGAGATTGAACATCATGAAAAAAGCAATATTATCAATAATCTTAATTTTGGTCGTGTGTATTAGCGTTACCGCTTGCGGATCAAAGACAATATATGAAAAGGTTATTTCATCACTTGAGGATGAAAAGTTTGATCAGGTATCTCATTACAGTGAGGCACAAGTAAATGAAATAGCTGAAAAGCTTCCAAATATAGGTATACAAATGGAAGGAAAGATAAAAAACATTGCTCATTTTACAGAGATAGGTGTTTCCAACGGAGAATGGATCTATGTGTATGATTTTGAGCTGGAGCAGGATGCAATTGAGTTTTTGGAAAAATACGCTTCTAATTGGGAAAATTCAAGACAAGAGGGGACAGTTGTAATTTACGGTAAATCAAGTCTAATAGAAAACATAGATATATAATAGCTCAATAACAAGGGGGATGAGACTGTGTCGCCATATGAAATTCAAAGCCTTATTTTCATGATATTGGGATCGGTAGCGTTTTTAGGCTTTCTTAGTCTTGCTGTATTCGGTGTAGTGTTGCTCGTTAAAGGAGTGCTAACATCTAACGGATTGGGCATGAACAACATAAAGAAAGAACAAACCTTAAGAACTAAGGTGATTAGCAAAAGGAGCAATTTATCAGCAGGCTTGATGACCTTCTATTACATTTCGTTTGAAGGTTTGTTTGAGTTTAAGGTATCAAGAAAAATATACAAGATTGCAAATGTATCGGATATAGTAAGCATAACCTACGAAGGAGAAAAGCTTATAGAGCTTTTCGTGATTGAAAAATCAGGTGAGGTAAGCATTCCTAAAAATACAGCAACAGGTACTTTCTCTGATAAGGATATTAAAAAAGAATAAATAAAAAACAAGAGTTAGAGAAAAATCTAACTCTTGTTTTTTTATATAACGATGTCACATTTTTACGACACCCGTTCATTGACACGCCTTGCCCTTAGTGGTAAAATAAAGACACAAAAGCGACAAACCGAAACTCAAAAAGGAGAGAAATATGAAAGTAAAATATTTAGGCTACGGACAAAGCGAGTTTGAGATAGGTAGAATTTACGATGTTCTCACCATCGAGGACGGCTGGTATAGAATAATGAACGAAAATCACGATGAGGAGCTTTTCCCACCCAAGGCGTTTGAAATAATAGATGGTGCGGAAAGCAATGTAGTTCTCGTAATAGCATAAGGAGATAAAAATGATTAGACGACTTGAAAAAAGATGCGACGCCATCGTAAAAAGACTTATAAGAAAAAATCTTACCGATAGCGAGTATGAAAAGGGAATAGAAGCCCTTCACGCTCTTGAATATAAAATATATAAATTGAAGCTAAAATCAAAAATTAAATAATTTTTGATAGTCCATAATACCCCTTTCTTTATTTACGCAAGCAGTCACCGCCACACGCGGTGACTGCTTGCTTTTATGTTAGCTTGCTTTTCGTGCAATCAAAACCAACATTTCCTTTCTTGCTTTGACATTTCCCCACCAAGAAAAATGTCGCATTGTCAAACCGTGTCAAATCCTGCGACCGATTAGTGTTGAAATGGAAAAATTTTGCATTAAAATATATGTATACAAGCACTACATAAGAAAAAACGAAAGAAAAACGAATGTAAAGGAAAGGAAAACCAAAATGAAAAAATATGTATCCTGTGTCATACTTATTGTCGCCTGTATTGTTTGCGCAATGATTTTTTATGTCAACGCAAAAACCCCCGACCAAGATGACCCCACCGAGAGCGAAAGCTCTGAAAGCTCCTCATCTGAGGAGTCAAGCACGCAAGCCGTCACCCCCGAAAAAGTCGTTGAAAGGACCGAGAGCGGAACAATGCTAAGCGAATACTTTTGCGACGCAAGACTTAGAGTAGAGTGGAATAGCCTGAAATATAAGGACTCGGACAAGCTGTACCTAAGCGCCCAGCTCTATCTTGATAATCCCGAGGGAATAAGCAAAATGGCAACAGGCTATTTTTCCCTAAACGGCGAAAAAATCACATTTAGCGTAAACCCCTCAAAGGAAAATAACTCACTTTTGTGCGCTACCGAATGTGAAATTGACGGCTTTACAAGCACCGCAAAAATCCCTATTTCAGCCGAGCTAAGCACGGAATTTGTAGGCGAGGGAGGCGTTGTACTGCCGGCCCTTACCCTAAATGGCACGCTTTATCAATCCGTAGATGCGCTTAGCGAAAAAACCCTTCTTGGCGTTGAGCATATTTCGCAATACCCCCACCTTCCAAGCGGAGATGAAATTACCTCGCTCGCAATGGTCCTAAAATACCTAAAATATAATGTAAACGAAAGCGAGCTTTGCGACCTCTATCTTGATAAGGGTCCCGTTGGTTATACCGATTTTTATAAGGCAAATGTCGGAAATCCACGAGATACCTATAATTCCTATGGCTGTCTTGCCCCCGTTATCGTAAATTCCGCTACAAAGTTTATAGACGCTAACGGTGGCTCGCATAAGGCGTATGATTACACAGGCTATAACGCAAGCGAGCTTTATAGACAAGTAAGCCTTGGAAACCCCGTAATAGTATGGCTATGCGATGATTTTGGAAATACCCCCACAATTTCTCGCATTTGGGTAGTAGACGGCAAAACCCTGTATCTAAAGTCAAATATGGCGTGCATGGTTCTTGTCGGCTACGATAATACCGGGAATACAGTAACCCTCTCAAACCCCGCAGGAAATACCTTCACGCTTGATAAGAGTGCATTTGAAAAATCCTACGCCGATATGGGCTCGGGTGCGGTTGTTGTAAAATAGCGCTTGCCCCGCTTTCCTCCAAAGCCCCGCTAAGAAAGCACTTAGCGGGGCAAAAAAGGGAAGGAAAAAGAATTAAAAAGGAAATTTCCCGTAAAAAACAAGTCAAATTTCACCAAAAATCCAATGAAATAGAGCATGGTCGTCAAGCATAAATAAAAAAATCAAAAAAATATTAAAAAAATTTAAAATTTCTATTGACAAAGCGATATTCTTGTGTTATTATAATAGAGCAAAAAACAAAATAATTCATTTGCGAGTGTAGTTCAATGGTAGAATTCCAGCCTTCCAAGCTGGTCGCGTGGGTTCGATTCCCATCACTCGCTCCATTTTTTTGCTATGTACCCATAGCTCAGCTGGATAGAGCAACTGCCTTCTAAGCAGTAGGTCGGGAGTTCGAATCTCTCTGGGTACGCCAGCCCGAAGGGCATCGGGGCTCCGCTAAGACCACACGGGGCTATATAAACTCTCGTAAGAGAGCGTTCTTTGGTGGGTGTAGCTCAGCTGGTTAGAGCGTCAGATTGTGGCTCTGAAGGCCGTGGGTTCGAATCTCATCATCCACCCCACATAAAAAACACCTCAAAATATGGGGTGTTTTTTGTTATTTTACCGCTATATATTGTGGTTAGTTAAAATTTAGTCACAAAAAAGTCACATTCGAATGTCACAAGCAATTATTTGATACGCATAAAAGTCCTTCATTTTTTGAAGGGCTTTTTTACGCTCCTTTATCCTCATTTTAAAAAAATGATTATTAGGCGTGCACCTGTCTTGAACAAGCGCGTGCGCGCTACGCGCACACGCGAGACAGGTGCACTGCTGCGACTTGAATTGCTTTTCTTTTAATGAAAAGACAACAGGGCGTTTGTTGCTAAACCGCTTCCACAAACGGCCCTGTTGCTTCTGTCTTTTCTAATTAAAAATTAGAATAAGGCAATTTGTTCAAATTCTCTTTAGAGCATTTGCCAATTGTCACTCCGTTATCTATGCAGGTAAAATCATCAAATAATATTAATTTGTCTTCATATTTACCCGCACAGCAGATAACATCATCATCAAGAATATCGCTTATTCTATATTCGGGCAAGCCTCTTGAATAAACTATTTTCTCTCCGGATTTTTCTAAGTATTTCATCAAATAGCCTAAAGTCCTTGGTAAATCATTTTTGTCTATTTCTTCAAAGTCATTTCTACCGAATTTATTCGTTATCGCAACACAAGGGTGTGTTTTTCGCATTTTATGTGTCTTAAAATCATACTCCTCAACCTCAATAAGTTCTCCCGGCAAAGTGCCTTTAGGAATATCAAAAACGCCATGGAAATGAAGCCTGTCATTCTCCTCGCCACGCTCCCAAACCCCTATATATTTCCAGCCTTTACGATTAACATTGTTCATTAAGAATATTTTCAATTTCTTTCTGAATGAAGCTTCATTAAGAAGTTCATTGTTATATGTAAACGTAACAAAGTAATTCCAATCACTATAAAGATATGCCTTGCGCACCATTCTTTTCCGTTTTGAAATTAAATTTCTAAATTTTCGATTAAAGCCCTCCTCTATATACGCCTTTAAAGGCCCAGGAGCTGAATAAGGCTCAAGCTTATCAAAAACATAAGCCTTACGCTCTGACTTTGGAAGCTCTGCACTTTCAGAATAATATTTATCAAATAAAGATTTTTTAGAAACAAATCTTTCAATAGTAACGGTTTTTATAGGTAAATTTTCCTCGCAAGATACATTCTTGTTTAAATCTTCTGCTTGTTCATTTTTTAGACCTTTAGAGCCTTTTACAGCGCCAATAATCACTCCATTTTCATCAATCCTTATCTCCTCTTCAACCATAACCATTTCTTCTTGCCGAGATGCCCTTTTCTTAATACCGGCTATATGAGGAATCGCTATAAAAGCATTTCCGTCACAATAAACCTTTGCTTTTTTATACATTAAAGCACCTCCTTTAAGAATTTATTATGCCGCATCCTCTTCAGGAAGCCACTTTGTCATATCTGTATAGAAATAGGACCTCTGCATTTCAAGCTCCTGCTTGGTTGCCTTAGAATCCATATATGTAAGAATATCTACAATTCCAACACCACTGCTAAGTGAAATTTCATCAAACAAATCACCATAACAATCAGTTTGAAATCTATCAGAACGAATTTTCTTTATAGATAAGTAATAATTATGTAATTTTGTTTTACCGTTAAGCCTTCCACTTTCAATCTCAAACTCAAGATTGATATAAGAATAATGATTAACATTACGCTCCGTTTTCGCTTCAAAAGCGGAAACAATATTTTTAGCAAGATAATATCTCAAGGTATTTGTTTTACCGAGATTCTTCATACGCACCTTATAAGCCTCAAATTTTGGAGAAATAACATCATCAATAAACTGATGAAGAATAGTTCCACGATACAAACGAATCTCATCGGACCTATCAACAGTACGAATAATTGAACAAATATCCCTGGCATCCGCACCCCAGCTCTCTGGGCGTTGCTCATCAGTGAAGAAACGAATAAACGGAAATCCGCAAATAGTAGCTCTATGACGAGCCATTTTAAGCGAATAATTAAATAAATCATTATTTGGATTACATTCCTCGTCTTTTCGCTTAAATTCGCGGTTGTTGAGCATATTACCACGCTCTTTTCCTATTTCTGTTATTGCAACAATACCAAACTCAAACGCACCGTTTTGCTTATCCTCCTCAATCATTTTTTTACCGAGACGAAGCATATCAAAATTTAAAATATGAGCATACTTTGAATACATTTGAGAAGCTTCACTGGACCTATCAAAAAAATTAAAGCTCCAGATAGGAAAATATCCCTCATTACAAACAAAATCCTCTCTTACTGAGTAATTTGAAAAAACAAGAGAGCTATTTATTACATAAACGAAAAATGCCTTCGCATAATCAACAAGATACGCAAACAAGCTTTTCTTTTTCAAGTCATCATCATAATCCATAGTATATTTTTCAAACTCATAACCCCAAATCTTTTGACGACAAGGATTTTTATGGAAACGATAAGCTTTCTTTGCAACATACTTTTTACAAGATGCCAGATTGAACACCTCATGGTGCTCCATTCCTTGCTTAAGGTCCTCCTCAAACTTAAGAAACGGAAAATTGGGAAACTTACGATCAATGCTCATAAGTATTTCAAGAGCCTTATGTCTAAACAAAGCTGAGGTAGAAAGTACCATATCCGTCATAGCGGTAGTCTTATAAGAGCCCATTTCTCCACAATTCATTGTTACAATCGGCTGAGAAGCTATAAAGCCCCTATTCATCATTTCATGATGCTGAAGAATACCTGAAGCCCACACCTTACGACGATTAAGATAACGATTATAAATTATAATTGCAAAAACAATAATATTTACATTTACTGCGCCAATACAAAAATCTATAAATAGTTTAAGAATTTGCTTTGGTATTGATCCCCAATGGAAAGAAGATACAAAGTAAAAATAAAATGCCAAAAACTCAAAGATTATCGTTACAATATTAAAGTTCACAGCCCAAATAAAACCTAACAAATATGTATAAAGAGTATGTGCATGAAAAAACGCAATAACTTCAATAAACAACCGCTTTACTAATAAAAAAACAGGCTCTAAGGTCTTTTTAACAAGCCTTAAAGGAAGCGTTTCCTTGTGCCTTTTTTCAACCTTTACAGGCATACAAGAAAAATAATCTATAACATATTTTAAGCCTATTAAAAATGGCAAGGCGACCATTGATATCAGTAAAAATTTCTTTAGAAACGGACCTATTGACACGAGATAAGCATTAAAATTTTGCTTATTCCAAAAAACACTCCAAAATCCTTTGAATTTTTCTCCGACACTTGAAAAATCAAATGGTAAAAGCTCAGATAAATCTATCTTCGGCATATCAGTAACAGATATAGGCTTGTCCGTTATATTTTTAAAAATTTTATAAAAGAAAAACACTACCGAATTTTTCAAGTCCACGCATGAGCTACAAAATCGATTAAAAGAAATACGATATTTAAAAACAGCAAGAAAAGCGCTCAAGACGATTAAAGCCACGGAAATAAAATGCAAATAGTTTTTCCTTAAAAATTCTTTAAATCGCAAAAAACCACCTCACAAACTCATCACAAAAGAAATATAGCCAATTAAAAACGCAAGAAAAACAAAAAGCAAACCAAGTAAAGTCCACTTCAAAATTATCTTAAAAGGTATTCGAACACCTCTTTTTTCCTTTTTCATTTTATCCCTTCCTTTTTAAAAAGAGTGGCGAGAAATTCCCGCCACCCCCTAAGATATTATTCAACGCCTATAAGTTCAACAGGATTTTGAATAACCTCTCCTGCAACAGTAAAGGTTATCTCTTCGTTAAGCATATCTCTTGAAGGATCGGCTACTCCGTAACCGATATTTTGAGCAGTTGTATATGCATCCTTATAGAAATCAATATCACCTCTTTGAGCAGTTACAACAACGCCTTCAGCTATAAAGCCTGTAAGATTTCCTGTATGGAAACCTGTTCCAATACCTGCGCCATATTTACCACCCTTAGCAGTAATCTCAGAATTACCGCTAATTTCAATATGACAGCGTGAAGGATCTGAAGCACAATTTGTATCGTAACCATTACCAATACCAGAGCCATATGTACCGCCCATGGAGTCGATAATTGAATCTACTATCTTAATTGAAATTACCTGTTCGGCAGGGTTATCCTCTCTAACACGAGAGCCACCAATACCAGCAGAACTATTTCCTCCAACGATAGCAATAAGTGTACTATTTGTAATTTCAATCTCAACACCACACCAATATGAAGCTCCAATAGCAGCACTCTTTGAGCCACCGTTTGCTCCATTAATAGTTATATTGTCAAGAACGATTTTTCCAGAGTTACCATTATCAATGCCTACACCAATAGCACAACCGCCCTCGAGGTCAGTTACGCCATATTTTGTATCATTGTAAAACTCGGTAGTAGCAAAGCCACCTCTTGCAAATTCAATTGTTGTATTCTTAATAGTAATTGTTTGGTTATTACCACCACCAATTCCGTATGCGTGAAGTCCATAGCCCTCTGCTGTGAGGCTTTGCATACCGTCAATAGTAATAACACCTATTCCATGATATGCGTCGCCAATCCCTGAGCCTGAGCCTTCAAAAGAAGCATCGTCAGTTGTTCCGTAATTCTCATATGTAGAATATTCGTCTCCTGCATTACCCTTTACAACAAGCTTCTCGCCAGAAAGGTTAAGCACAGTTCCTTCAGGCACCTCAATGCCATCACCATTTACTGCACCTATAATAGTTGTTTCACCAACAATTTCCATATTAATAATGGCACCTTCAGCAAGCGAAACACCACTATCTCCATTTTCAGTTGCAATTGAGCTTACATTGTCAAGAACAAGAGTTCCTTCGCCCGCAATATCAATTCCATTGAACTGACCATTAAGAATTCTAATTTCACCATTCTTAAGCTCAAGGCTTATTTCTTCGCCTGTCACTTCCTCTGTAAAAGCAAGAGTTATTTTCTTATTTTCAACCATAAGTGGCTTTTCAAAGCTAAAAGCAACAGGAACAGAAATTACAGCGCCATCCTGTGCATTGTCAAGAGCACTTGACAATTCTTCAGCATTTGATACAATTATTTCCTCAGGCTCCTGAGGCTCTTCTGGCTCAGCGGTTGAGCTTTCATCCTGTGAAGGCTCTTCCGTTTCGCTTTGTACTGGATCTTCTATTTCACTTTGTGAAGGCTCTTCAGACTCCGTTTCGGAGGGTATTTCGCTTGAACTTTCAACAGGTGAATTAAAAGTATCTGGTATAAACACCTCTGTTATTACAGCAATCGAGCCTAAAGCAAGCACGATTAGTAAAATCCACAAAAATATTTTCTTTCCCATAAATTTTTTACTCCTTTCGATTTTCGTCTTTGTCTTTTCGTCTTTTTATTAATTTTGCTATTACCTTAAAAGGTAACAGTAAAATTTGAATTATTAAGCTAATTAACCTTGCAGCAAATGATATGATATATTGAATGAACGGTGCAAAAATAAATATCAAAAGCAACAAAGTTACAATTAACACAATATAATCAATCCAACAACGACATTCTTCGCAATCTCCCTCGCAAAACAAGCAATTATCACCACAATCGCATTTAACATTATTAGGAGTTGTTGGAACGGTTACTGATGAAACATAACTTGTTGGATCGTGAACAACTGCAAGAGTTGTATAAATTCCATTTTTATAAAATGTTACATCAATAATGTCAAAGTTTTGAATAGCAGTAGTCTTTGCAACAATTCCCTTAAACAAATCATCATTCATTTGAGTCCATGCATCACTGTTTAAAGAATTTGCTATACAGGATTCACCTATAATAGCAATATCATCATTACTCCAAGCGTAATATGGAGTAATAGAGTATGCCAAAATATATGTATCCTTATTTGATGTCAAATCATTTTGAATTTTCTCAGCTTCCAAAACCCCTACCTTGTATTTTTCTGCAAAAGCAGAAGAAGCTATAGCTTTATCAGCATAATCAACCAATTGAATAGCTTTATATGGAACTGCATCTGCCTCTTCCGTAGGACCACATATGCCCAAAGTAACAAGTTGCTTCCAAAAAGAATTAACCTGATAACTTTGAAGGATGTTTACATCTTTAGAATTAAAAGTAACAGGATTATCATAATTTGTTCTATCCTCAGTCTCAAAAAGAGAATTATCCCAATTCTTTGTATTAAGATAATCTAACAATTCCTGAGAAGAAACAACTACCTTTTCTGTCTCTAAAACATCCTCAGCATAAAAGCAATAATTTAATCGAGGAACTTCAATCTCCTTCAAAGCACCACCAAATTCTTCTGTACTTGTTATAGGCCATTGATTTTTTTGATTCCACTCCAAAGAGTCATAATTAAAATGATATTTCCAAAAAAGCGTTTCACCAGTGTTTATACCTTCCCACAATATCGCATAAGGAAAGTCAGAAGAAACATCTTGACAAAGAATATCCTTAAACTTATTAACACGAGAAGCGTTATCAAGGACTAAAATAGGTGTGGTAAGTCTTTCAATCCACATAGCTTTAAGCGAATCGATATTTCCATAATTTTCTGTATAATCATTATCGATATTAAACCAAACACTTTGGATATCATAATACTTTCCAACCTCAGAGGACTGCACTCGATAGCTTGTATGATATGTATCAAAAGAAATCGTTTCAAAAGAATCAACCATACATTCAATACTACTTTCCTCAGAGCCATATCCCTTTGCATAACCTGTAAAAGTATATTTTTTAGCAATACTATAATCGCTAATGCCCTCAACAGTATCAAGTTCTATAGAAGAAACAAAATATCTTCTTGCATGTGGAAATAACTGATTATGTATATTACAAACAACACGATATTTAGTTATTAAACCATCTTCTGTTTGTGAACAATATTCAAGACCATATTTGCCAAAATTAAATGGTTTACCCTCAGCATCGTATTGAATGCTGAATTGAAGCCTATTTTCGTTACTCTTTGCATTAAATTCAATTCCCTTAGGATTATAAACATACACATAAAGAGCAAAATCTGAGCTTGACATAGATGAATAAGCATACTCTGTAAAATACACAGATATATCCTTATCTAACTCAAAAAAGTCAGCGTATGTTTTATCTCCAAAATCATCTTCAATAGAAGAATAATCAAACGGATATTGCACCTTCTCGGAGGCAAAAACCACCGAGAAAGGCACAAGAAGCATAACCACAAAAATGACCGAAAGAATTACACTCAAAAGTCTTTTCATGATTGCATACCTCCAAAATTAAGTTTTGAATCCGTCACAACACTCTCAACACCAAAAAATTGGTCAAAGTAAATCTCAGCAACATTTTTTCCATCAAAAGAAGTAATAACAGCCTTAAAATGAAGAGCCGAAAGATTAACCTCACTAAAAAGCGTTACGACCTTTTCGGGATTCGAACACTTAATAGCGTTTTCAACCGAAAAGCCCTCAGGAGCAACTATTGAAAAACCATGCTCATTCTTTTCAAGAGAAAAGTATGCATTGAAATTTTCTATTTCAGAAAAAGAAAGTGTTTTTATAGACTCTCCGAGCCTATATGTTACCTCTGCATCATCAGCGTTTGCAGGAACGATTTTAACTGAAAAATCCTCTTTTATAGGATCACCATTCTTTGCAAAATATTCAACTGTAAATGTCGCTTCTTGACCTGGAGAAAAATAAACAGAATTGCTTTTGCAAAAAGCACTTCCATCAGTATAAGCAACATTCATAGTATATTGCTTTTCGTTAACAACACCAAGCAAGGTAACAAGTCCAGCAAAGAGAAGTAAAAGAACAACCACATAAATAATTACAAGCCCTTTTGATGGCTTCTTCTTATTAGCAGTCATCTTTATTCACCCCCGAATGTTAAATTGTCATTTTCAATTTCTACAGACTCAACACCTATATCAGCAATTGAGCCAACATGAACAGTAAAGTAATAAGAGCCTTGAAGACCGCCGCCAACATGAGCTACAGGAACATTGAACTGAAGAATAACATCCGTTCCGTTTTCCATAGCAGACTCAAACATTTTAACCAACACATCAGTTGGAACATCTTTCAAATCTCTTATAGCACTAATGGTTTTGTCATAAACCTCACTATTTTCATCCCAACCATTATTGGCACCAAGAACAGGAACATCACAATAAACTCCAAATCTTGACCAAAACCAATCAACATCAAAAGTAACTGTAGAATAATCATTGCGATTTTCTGCAATAGATTCATTCATATACCAAGAAGAACTAACAATCTCGTATTGCTTTGTTGAAGAATCATAAGCCTCAAATGTATAAGCAAAATCTTCCTCTTTACCAGAGCCTTCAAGGTCGTAATCAAGGAAGAAAAGTCCATAAGAGAGTTCTTCAAGAGTAAGAGTATATGTATCTCCACCTACATACTCAACCTTTACCTCACCACCGGGACCTGTTTTTCCGTTTTCGATAACAAATCCCTCGATATAATTATCGCCAGGAGTGAGTACAATATCCCCTATCTTAATTTGAACACCAGTTACTGTTTGTAAATAATCAACAGTAATAGATGAATATGCCCCAGAATTATCTCTTGAAGTTACAGTAATCTTAATCTGCTCACCGAATGGAGCAAGACAAGTAACAACGCACTCAAGAGAGCCATCAGAGACAGGAGACAAAGTAACATAATCGCTTACATTCTTGCCTGTAGCCCAAGTAGAATTAGCATTTACAAAAGAAATATGCCAATCCACCGCTTTATTACTTGCATATTCTGGCAAAACATTTGCCTTAATTGTAATGCCCTCAACCTCTGTTGAAGACATAGCAGTCGCTCTTGTAAATGCCATATTAGTCATAGCATAAGCTTGTCCACTTACAAGAGCTTCACCTGTCGCAGTATCTACTGCAAGAGGCACCTCGTTTTCGACCTTTACAGTCAATCCACATTCAGCGCATAATCCATCTGCCTCTACTTTTTCGTGAACACACACAATAGAACATCTTTCACACGCTCCATTTGTATAAGCATGACCGAATACACACTTCATATTAAGAACAGCTACCACTCCAGCTATAAGCATCAATAGCACTACAACGATTGCCATTATAACAAGCGGAGAAGCCTTCTTATCATTTATGTAATTCATAAACTATTCTCCTTTCATTTTTTGTTTTTTCCATAAATATTTGGATAACTACGTTCTAACGCAGCGTTAAAAAAATCGTTCACATCAAAAGATGTTTCACGAGATTCAAGTCGTTCCTTATCAGCTTCTGCCCATTCTTCAAGATATCTTTGGTCCTGAGAATATGCTGTTATTCCTTTTTGATGTTTGAAAAAAGCCAAATTATTAACAACCTCATTTGCATAAGGATATTTTTTCTTGAATTCCTTATACCATTTTTCTTTAACACGCACATTTTTCCGTTCGCCTATAGATATCATCTTCTCGACGGGCTTTTTTTCAGACTTATATGATGCATTCTTGCCCCTCGAATAGCCTATTCTATACGCCATTTTTTCTTTTTTACTTTTAAAGCCTATTTTAATCACCCCCTAAAGTGAAAGAAAGCAAGAGCGAAAATGCCCTTGCTTTCCGTTTTTTTACGAAATCGGAATTTTCAGAAAATTACTATTGACAAATTGAGAAATAAATGATAAAATATGATTTAGGCAAGTATTTAGTGCTTGCACCTACCGGCGAACACCGGAATTGCATAAGGTGGTCAATCCTTATGACACACGCTGAGTTTTTACTCAGCGTTTTTTCTTTGCCTAAAACTCTCAATCTTTTTAGAATTTTCAGGTGCAGGTTTAGAGTGGAAAAGCACCGTACGTGTTATCTTTTCTAAATCCTCCGCAGAAACATCTTCATCAGGATTATTTGCACGGAATTTCTCATTGAGAACAATCGAATTACCCTCATTATCTTCAATTTCAACAAAATGCTTAAAATACGACTGCCCTTGCTGATAATTCGGCAAATGCGTTCTATTTCTACCTTTTGTTGTAGATAAAGGAACAACGGCCAATTCATCACGATTATTCTTTTCTATTACAACAACAGGACGCTCTTTGTTTTCTTTAAGATCATTCTCGTGCGGCAAATATTCATCATATGTAGATAAAGTCATTCCGAGCCTGATTCCCTTAGCCCAAACAGGCTTTTTCTTCTTTACATTACTACTTTTCTTTCCCTTTTCAGCCTTAGCTTTTTTAGCATAATATATTGCAATAACCTTTTTCTGCGCTTCCGATTTACATTTGAATTTTCGTTTATTAGACATAATTACTTCGCTTTCTTATGAGAACGAAGATATTCTTTGGCTTCCTTACCCTTGAGCTTTTTATACTCTTTAGTTTCGTCAGCGCTTAAATTAGCACCTTTTGCCATTCGATGTTTATAAGCCTTAGCGCTATCCTTTTGAGCGTCAAGATAACCTGCACGAAAAGCGCGAGCCTCTTTACTGAGTTTAATGGGGTTATTATTTTCATCAAGATAAGCTTCACCGGCCGTTGAACTTCGATTACCACTCTTCAATTCACAAGCAAACTTTTCTGCTCTTTCAGACGGCGTAAGATATGTAAACAACTTACCAGTTTTCTCGTTTGTATAAGTTCTCTCTTCACGAGATTTAAATTTTGCCATAAACGACTCCTTTTTCTTTATTTCGCATTAGCGATTATTGTCGAAGGATAAACTTAAATTTAGCCTTGTCTGAATCCTTATCGGGCTTTACCTTCAAATCGAATTCTTCGCCGGTTGTGGGATCCTTTGAAAATACGGTATAGGTCTCGAATTTAACGATATCACCATCTTCGTTTTTCATTTCGCCCTTCTCAACACGAAGGTCACAAGCGATAGCTCCATCATAAATGATATCAAGGACCTCAAAGCCGCCCTTATCCTTTGGAACAACCTTTGCCTTTACCTCACGACCTCTAACAGTTCCCTTGAGATAATATGTAAATCCAGGCTTTCCTGTTTTCTTACTCACATATGGCTCTCTTTCGATTTTCAAAACTCTATCAACAGCCTCTTCAACCTTTGCTTCTTTCTTTTCTGACATTTCTTTTTTACCTTTATCCCTTCTTTTGATTTTTTTGCTCTCACCGAGCTAATTCAATTTTCCCTGTAGCACTTTTAATTCGGCATTGTGCCGGTGCGACACTCTTTGATGCGTGCACTCATCGTTTCGTCGCTATATCCTTGCTACAACATAACGATAACAGAAATAAAACCGACATTTCGCCGACATTTCGCCGACAACTTTTTAAAAAAACCGACAAAACACCGACATTTCACCGACAACTTTTCAAAAAAATTAAAATGGCAAGAACAAAATCTTGCCATTTTTTTCAATTTTGAATATTCACAAAAAACCCTACAAGCTCACTATGTAATCTTTCAACTGTTCTTTTCGCATAAGATAATTCAATAGATGCTTGAAACTGACTTTTTCCTTTACGATAAATCAAATCATAAACATTGAAATATGTAGTTGGAGCTTCAAGAACAAGCCTATCATACTTTTCTGCATTTGTTTTTATTCTTTGCACAAAATCATCCATCTTAGCTCTATCAAAAAAGCCTTTTCTTGAATAATATTGCTTAACATCCTTAAGTTCCTCACGAACTTGGTCAATAGTCATACACACCCTCCTTTATAACTGTGCTGTCTTATCAGCAAAATAAAGAATCTTTTCCTCAAAGTTATACTCTTTGCTTATTATTTTTATTAATTCCTTACAAGAATATCTAAACGGCAAATCCAAAGCAAAAGAATGTCGAGAAAACCCAATAGAATGAGCAGTACACACAGGAGGAGGACAAGGAGGAAGCCTTTTAGCAAGTTTAATATATTTTCTTTCTAAAAGTTTATCAATCAATTTCACTTTATCACCCCAATAATACTTTTTTAGCCGATTCTTCATCAAAAAAAACGCTTTTGCCTATATCATCTGCGAAAAAAAGAAATCCCTCTTCAGTAGAGTAGAGAACTACAAGCTCTCTTGTTTTTTTACGCCTATAAATTGTTGCATCATGAACTG
>JAFTZI010000025.1 GCA_017461055.1 Clostridia bacterium
TATTATATCACTTGCTTTTTACTTTGTCAAGTACTTTTTTTAAGTTTTTTAAACTTTTTTTATTTTTCCGTACTTTCGACCTTTTTGACACTCTTTTTTGTGCCTTCTTCCTTGCAAGCTTGCCTATTTTATCACTCTTTTTTCCTTTTGTCAAGTACTATTTTTACTTTTTTCGTATTTTTTTTGAAAAAGTTTGAATACTAAGTAAAAACAGTTGTTTTGAGGTGTTTTATGGATGAAAAGGAAACGAGCTTTAGCGAGCAGCTTGACGAGCAGGATGTTATCGAAAAAAGCGGCGGCTTAACCATAGGGGGCGAAAAAAGCAAAATACATTGTATGAGCATAATAGGTCAAATCGAGGGGCATTATGTTTTGCCCGACGGACAGAAGGCAACTAAATATGAGCATATTGTTCCTTTGATAGTTTCTATTGAGCAAAATGCCGATATTGACGGTCTTTTGATTGTTCTCAACACTATGGGCGGTGATGTAGAAGCAGGTCTTGCCATTGCGGAGCTGATTGCAAGCATGAAAAAGCCTACCGTTTCTCTTGTTTTGGGCGGCGGACATTCAATAGGTGTTCCCCTTGCGGTTTCTGCGAAAAAGTCATTTATTGTTCCCTCTGCCACAATGACCATTCACCCTGTCAGAATAAGCGGAACGGTTGTTGGCTCTCCCCAGACCTTTTACTATTTTGAGAAAATGCAGGAGCGCATAACGAAATTCGTTTGCGACCACTCGAAAATTACAAGCGAGGAATTTACCAAGCTGATGATGAGAACAGACCAAATCGCCACAGACACAGGCTCCATAATTGACGGAAATGAGGCGACGCGCTGTGGCTTAATCAGCAAGGTGGGCGGACTTAGCGATGCAATGTCGGAGCTATATAATATGATAGATATATATAAGAATGAAGATTTTCGAGCATAGCTCCATAAAAAAAGCTATCACTCCTATTTGACGTCTTGTCAATTAAGAGTGATAGATTTTTATTAGTTATTTGTCAACTGCTCTACACTACTATAGCTGATGCCTGTTAGTGTCTTGCTTGTTGTGTAGTTATCAAGATAATATACCGCCTCATCTGTCTTTACATATGCGCAGAATATGATTTGAGTATCAAGATAATCCTTTGTAATGCCTGTAATCTTAATATCGAAATAATCGTGAGCAATTTTGCCCTGCGGTACGCACCAATCGGAATTCAAATCAGGTGCAAATTCGCCTCCGCTTGCATTACCTGCGGCGATTAATCCAAACTCGAAGCTCGGAACGTACTTCTTATACTTGGCAATTGCTTCATTATTGATAGTAAAGCCTTGTGCCATAGAAAAGGCTTCTCCAAAGGTTGATATTGTGTAGCCCTTGCACACGAACAACGGCTCAATGGCTTCTACAATGGCGCCCTTATCTCCGCATTTAACACAATCGTTGGTTATTGTGATTTGAGCAAAGAAGTTATCATCATTTACAATATTTTCGCTACCGAAGGTGTGAACACCGTTGTTATAAGCATCACAGTATTTAGCGGTGCTTACAGTTGTTTTGCTTGAGGAAAGACCGATTGCGGACGCATCTATTGTTTCGCTGCCTACATAGCTCAGTGTAACACTTTCCTTGTGTCCTGTAAATGCAGAAGAGGAAATTTTCGTTTCATCAGAAACAACTATCTCCTTGTAGTAGCCATAGGCAAAGGCGCTACTTCCTATACTTGTACATGTATCCGGAATAACAAGCCTTTCTACCTTAATATATCTAAAGGCATTTGCACCAATAGACAGAGTGCCGTTAAGGGTTAATGATGTGATAGGACATTTTTCATCAAAGGCATTGTCCCCAATTGCAGCAGGGCCTACAAGCACCGTTGTAAGATTTGGGCAATTTGCGAATGCCTTAGAGCCGATTGATGTAGCTTTCGGAAGACTGATAGATGTAATTCCCGCATTGTAAAATGCTATAGCTCCAACGGTGGTTACGTTAGAAAAAATGCTTACATCCGTATTGGTGAGAGGACATTTTTTAAAGCCGCTATCAGATATTGCTGTTAATCCCGCACAGCCTGTTACTTTTGTAAGTGAGGTGCACTCGGAAAAGCATATAGACGGAATAGTGGTAATTTTTGAAGGAATGTTGATTTTTTCAAGAGCCTTAGCTTTGATAAATGTTTCTCCCCCATCGATTGTTTCAAGGGACTCGGGCAATTCAACCTCTACTATGACATCATTGTTATAAAAGGCAAACTGTCCAAGCTTTGTAACACCCTCGGGTATTTTAACCGTTAGCATAGAGGTAAAGCCTTTGTCCTTTCTCAAGGCTCTTGCCTCTATTTCCGTAAAGCCTGTGGGAATTTCCATTCTTACAACAGATGCATAGGTATAGTCTTTACCTGTTGCGTTACTAAGCGCTGTAAAATCAAGCTCATTGCTTACGCTGAACTTTGTGTCTGTGCCATTTATGATATAGTTGGTAAGGTAAGTAGAATATGTACCGTCACCGTTTGACAAAAGCACTCTTGATGTGGTATCAAAGCCTGACTTAGCTTCAATATCAACATCGGTTACAGAGCTCCACTCGGGAATTTCTGCCGCGCTTACGGAAAGAGCAAAAAGGCACACAGTTGCTATTGCAGCAATTAAAAACAAACATCTTTTTTTCACTGTTTTTCTCCTTTTATTAGCATATTTGACATTTAGTCAATTCTATGATACAATATAATATGGTAAAAGTAAAGTGAAATTCCAATATAAAATTAGCACTTTTCAACACAAGGAGATGAATAAGGCTTGAAAAACTATATTTATCATTTAAAGCGCGCCTACCCTAATTACGGATGGAGCAATCCTCTTTGGGGCGACAAGGAATCGGATGAAAGACCGCTTATGGTTAATTGCGCAAGCTGTGTAAAAACTCCTGTGCAGCATGCCTGTCGAAACAGGGTGGGGAGACTTGATTATTGCCTTATGTATGTAATATCCGGCAGGCTTTGCGACAAAAGCGGCGAACGCGAAATTGTTTTAACTGACGGAGATGTAATAATAATCCCCCCAAAAACCACATACTGCTTTGAGTGCACAGGCGAAAGCATTTACTTTTTGTGTGTGCATTTCACAGGCTCGCAATCTTCGGAAAGGATTGCCGATTATAAGCTTCCTGTTTATCCCATATGGGACAAAACGTGCGCAAGCAATCAAATTAAAATCAAGTTTCAAAAGCTGTTTGAGGGCTTTTCAAGCGACGACCCATACCGTGACAACGACCTTTCCGCCCTGCTTGAAATGCTGCTGATAGAGGTAGCAAGGTCTATTGACTCAGCAAAAGCAGAAAAGCACTCCATTTCAAAATCCTTGAACTATATTAAAGAGTTTTACTCTAAGCCTATTACGGTTTCGGAGCTTGCTAAGCTGGAAAATATGTGTCCTACAAGCTATAATCTTTGCTTTAAGCAGATAATGGGCGTAACTCCCACCAAATACATAATTAATCTGAGAATTGATGCGGGAAAGGAGCTTTTGGAGTTCTCCGATTTACCTATTAGCGAAATTGCCTCTATGTGCGGATATGCCGATTTTAACTTTTTTTCAAGAGCATTTAAAAAGGTTACGGGTAAAACGCCAAGCCAATACCGCAAAAGCACAATCAATTAACAAAAAAGCTATCGCTTGAAAAATCTTGCGATAGCTTTTAATATTTATTCTGCGTCTGGATTTAATTCCTTGTAGCTGATGCCTGTCAAGGCTTTGCCCGAGGTGTTATTATCAAGGTAATATACTGCTTCATCTGTCTTTACATATGCACAGAATACAATTTTTTTGTTAATATAATCACTTGTAATTCCGTTGATTTTAATGTCAAAGCTGTCGTGAGCTATACTTCCCTGCTTTATGCACCAATCGGTATTCAAATCGGGTGAAAATTCGCCTCCGCTTGCATTACCTGCGGCGATTAAGCCAAATTCGAAGCTTGGAACATATTCCATATATTTTGCAATTGCTTCGTTATTAACAGCGAAGCCCTGCGCCATAGAGTAGGTTTCACCAAAGGTTGATACTGTGTAGCCCTTCCAGGTGAAGAGCGGTTCTATGGTTTCTGATACAACGCCATTTTGGCAACGATTACAAATATCGCCTACTGTAATTGTTTTAAAATAATTTTCAACAGTAGCGGTTGCTTCACCTTTCATATCGTGCTGTGCTGCGTAAAAGGCATCGCACTCGTTGAAGCCGCATACAACATAGCACTTCTTTTCGCTTGTAGCCAAGTCCTTATAATGTTGCTCGCCTAATGAAGCATCGTAATCAACAATTGTAGCGCCGGATAATCTTTCGTTATTTGTTTTAATTGTAATAGTGGCAAAATCCTCTATTGAGCCTGTGTAGAAGAATACCATATCGCTTCCGCCCATTCCGTTCTGAGTAGTGCCAAAGCAGTGAGAAACTATTGATTCTATAGTGCTTGGTAAGTATACATATCTTACAGAATGAGAGAGATAAAATACGCTTATACCTGTCAGCACTTGAGTGGAAGCACCTAATCTTACTGTAACAAGCTTATCGCAGTTTTCAAATGCTCTCTGACCGATTTCCGTAACGGAGTTTGGCACAGAAAATTCAGTAAGTGAGTCCGCTCCATAAAATGCGTTACCGCCAATTGTTGTAAGCTGAATATCCTCGGCAAACTCGATTTGTGTTAGGGATTGACAAGAATGGAAGCAGCCAAATCCGTCATTTATGTCGCCAAGCTTAGTAACATTTTTGGGGACGTTAACCTTTCTTAAGCTTTTGCAATCATAGAATGGAACATTTGTAAAAGCGGTTATGGCGCAGTTTTCGTCAAGCACAACCTCTAATACAGGTGTTGCCTGCACCAAACGGTCCGACCTTGTAAAGGTGTTGGGAAAATAAGCAAACAAGAGCTCTGAAGCGCTTGGCAAATAGCTGCCTGTTTGTGCATAGAAGCCATAGGCTGAACCATCGGAAAAGCTCTTAACTCCTGCATCGTTTGGAAAATTGATGCTGACAATGTTTTGCTTTGTCGGGCCGTTGGCAGTTATGAACTTATACATACCGTCACTGCCTAAGGTGTGATAATTGGCATCCATTGTAGCAAAGCTTGCAACAGCGACGTAAATGTCACCGTCATCCTGTGTTGCATCTCCTAATTTGTACCAGGAAATAGCATCTCCGTTTGAATTGGTTTTAGGGAATGAGCCCTCGTATGATGTTATGATGCTGTTCTTGTTCCATACAGATGTGAACATTGCATCATTATCAGTTTTGCTTGCAAGACCTTCAACAGTTGTATTGAAATACCTAACTGTTACTCCGTTTTCTTTGCCTGAGCCATAAGCCGCAGCACTTACGGAAACAGCAAGCATGCAAGCAAGTACTGCAAGCATACCGAAAAGTAGCGCGATTTTCTTTTTCATAAAATGCTCCTTTTTATATTTTTAGAAATTTATACTAA
>JAFTZI010000026.1 GCA_017461055.1 Clostridia bacterium
AACTACTGCGAAATACTTCGTGTTATTGCTCAGTTACAGACACTAAAGAGTATGCGCCTTCGCAAAACACTTGTCTTTCTTGTATTTTCCTCGCTAAATCACGAAACATCGTTAATCAGTCATTCTCTGTGACATAGCCTTAATTTTTTAGCTTAAATCTTACAGGGTATTTTTTATACGGTACTGTTTTGTCCTGTATGCTTACATAAAATTCCTCTTTTGCATAATCACCGCTTTTACCTAAAAACACCGCATAATCCAAATAGGGTGCTTCGTATTCATAGCTTGCTTTTATTTTCGGACCCTGCGAGCCGAAAATTATAACGTCGGAGCGGTATGCCATTTCATTTATTATATAGGTTGGCGCTTCATAGGTGGTACCGCTTAAATATGTAACGGTTGTGTCATCGACGCTAACGCTTATGGCAACTATGCTTTTTTCCGAGCGTTCAATTCTGTGAGTGTAAATAAGCGTTGACGTATTTTGAGTTTCAAGAGTGTTTTCAAAAAGCTCAAGGCTTGTCCCGCTGTTTTCTGTAATATCACACACCTGATTTAGTATTTTACTCTCGTATTCGTCCTTAGGATGAGGAAGATACAGGTTTTTTACAATCAGACTGTTACACATTATATGGGCAAGAGCGCATACTCTGCTATTGTATTCGGTTATTACAAGACGGTTAACCTCATAATATCCAAGGTGAGTAGCTGTGTAATAGGCTAAGCTTGAGGATGAGCCAACGTCAAAAACGGAAAGCTGACCGTTTTCCTCTATAAACACGGTTTCTCCCGTTGAAACGGCGGATGCGCCAATATAAATATCATCGCTTCGGTCAATGTAAAGCGCCACACTGCCGATTGTGAAAATAACAACACCGCATGCCATTCCGTAAACAGCATATTTATAAAGTTTTTTGCTGATTAGCAAAAGGGCAATAACGGAAACAATGGCAACAGCCACACCTATAATTTGTATAACGCTTATTATGGGCACCAATATTCCGTCTAAGGATGCGCATTTTTCACCTGCAAATAGCAAAAATGTGGAAATCTGCGTCAAAAACCACTCTACAAAAGAGGAAAGATAGGGAATAGGAAAGCACACAAAATAAACAGGCGTTAAATATATAAGAAACGTAAAAATCGGCGCTAAAGCTATATTCGTAACAGGAGCCAATGCAGGAATACACCCGAACACTACGTAGGTTATTGGAAGGGTAAACAAAATTGCAAACATTGATGTTACAAAGGCAATTACTATATACCGAAGAAGCCTATTTCTGATTTTTCTGTAAAGCTTTATCCGCTTAAAAATTCTTGAGCATGAAAGACACCCAAGCATAGCGAAGAAGGACAGCATAAGAGAAACGGAAAATATGCTGTATGGCTTAAAAATACAAATTAGGGTAACGGAAAGAAACAGAGAGGTTGTCATATTTATTCGCAGTCCGAAAAAGCTGAACAAATAGGAAAGGCAAACCATAATTCCTGCGCGCATAGCAGAGTCGGAAAAACCTGTCATACCGACAAAAAACAGGGTCACGGCACCAAGGATCAGCGCCTTGAAAAATTTTCTTGTTTTCAGCCTGTCAACTCCAAAGCCGAGTATTGTTACCACAATTGTAATGTGCATACCGCTAAGTGCCAGAGCGTGGCTTAAGCCAAGCCTTGTAAAATCTCTTTTCACATTATCGGTCAGATTTTTGGTATTCCCCAAGAAAAGTGCGGAAAGCAAGGAATAGGTGTCCTTGCTCTCGATTTTTGAGAGCAGACCGTCTAAGTATAAATTCACGCTCTCCATTGTATCAAGAATGGGTGTGCTTTTGTGAGATGTTACAGAAAACTCCTCGCTTTCTATTATAACCTCAACACCCTTGCTTAAATTGTAGCCCTTTTCATCAAAGCTCATCGGGTCACTTTCAATTTTGTAAAGAAGACCACGCGCTTGTACAACATCTCCGCGACAAAGCTCATTACCGTAGGCATATAGCTTTGCACCTTCTTTTATGCTGTTTTCCCCGACCCTGTGTGTTTTAACCGTATAAATTCCCATATACTTCGTTTGATAATCAACGCTTGTTACGGTACATTCAACCTCATAATATGTATCTTGGTCGCAGTACATTAAAAGCTCTCTTTTGTCAAAGGTAATTAGCGAAACAACCATAGAGAGCATAACAAATATAAGTGCGGGAATCAGCCTTATCAGTATTTTAAGTCCTCTTTTGCTTATTAAGTAAACTAAAGTAACCGTAACAATAGCTATCCCCGAAACAACAAGGATAGCTATTCTTATAACTGTATTAAAGTAATATGAGCAAAAAAGGAGAGCTAAGAAGCAGCCGCATCCAAGGGCTAAGCCTCTATACTTAAAAAGCTCCATTTGCAAATCTCCTTAAATTTACGTACGTTATATTACAAAAAGCTTTATTGCCTTAATTGCGCTGCCCTCGGGATAGTCCCTAACCTGACCTAAAGCGAAAAAGCCATTCTTGTCGCAAATACGGATAAAGCTATCTGTGGGAAAATCGGTTTTGATTTTCTTTTGGTAAATTTCACAGCCGCTTTTGCATAATCGTGCGTAAAAGTCCGGTAATACAACTCTTTCTGCCTCTGTAAATAACTGTTCAACAGGTATGAGCAAGCTGCATCTTGTATCAAAATCCATTTCCTCAAGCTCCGATATTGTATGAGTGTCTGCAATATCAAAGGCTCCGCTTTTAGTCCTTTTTAATTCCGTCATTACTGCACCGCAGCCAAGATAAGCGCCAATATCTGCGCAAAGTGTTCTTATATATGTACCCTTGGAGCAGGCAACCTTAATTTCGTACTCGCCCTCTTGCTCGTTTATGGTCTTTGGCTCAATGGAATATACATTTATTTTCCTTGATTGCCTTTCAACCTCAATGCCCTTGCGTGCCAAATCAACAAGCTTTTCACCGTTTACCTTAAGCGCGCTGTACATGGGTGGAACCTGGTCTATTTCTCCCGTAAAGTGAAGGCAAGCATCAAAAAATTCATTTTTGTTGGGGAGAGTGTCTGATTTTGTCAAAATTTTGCCTGTAATGTCCTCTGTATCGGTGGTAATGCCAAGCTTAATGCTTGCTATGTATTCCTTATTTTCGCTTAGCAAATATTCCGCAGCCTTAGCAGCTCTGCCAACCAAAACAGGCAAAACGCCTGTGGCAAGAGGGTCAAGAGTGCCTGTATGTCCCACCTTTTTTGTGTTAAAAAGCCTTCTTATTTTGAAAACTATATCGTGAGATGTAACGCCCTTGTGCTTATTTACAAGTATTACACCGCAAAGCTCTTTTTCCATTTTTATCTCGCTTTAAATTCCTTTACTGCTTTTTCAAATAACGGTACGCATTGCTCGTAAGCTGATTTCGGGTCAGGAGCTGTTACCATAGCGCCCGAAGCACGTGCGTGACCGCCGCCGCCCAAAAGTGCGCATACGCGGGAGACGTCAATATCACAGTTAGCACGTGAGGAAACGGAGTATCTTTGCGGGTCCTTAGTTCCCTGCTTAATAGAAACCGCTACCAAAACTCCCTCAATGCTTCTTATACTGTTTACAATGTCCGAAATGTCCTCGTCAAAAATTCCGTTTTGCTCCTTAATTTCGTTTGTGAGCATAATAACAGCCAAGCTACCGTTACATAAAAGCTCCATTTTTTCAAAGGTAAGCTGTTGCGCCTTAATTTCGCCCATTGTTTTGGATTCAAAAATTATTCTGTTAATTTCTGCGTGGTCAATGCCCGAAGCAATAACCTGCGCGCCATATTCCATTGACCTTGTTGTTACATTGGAATATCTGAAGCCACCTGTGTCTCCACTCATTCCCGCATATACACATTCAAAAAAGTGCTTCGGAAGCTTAATGCCCAAGAATTTGTAAATTGAGAAAATTATCTCGGCACAGGAAGCGCCCAGGTCCTCATAGTAGGGGGCAAAGCGTGTGTTCATTGCGTGGTGGTCTATTATTAAATCCACCGACTCAGCCAAAAAGCTTAAATCTCCAAGCTGTGTAGGGGAGGCAACATCCACTGCAATAATTCTTTCATAAGACCCGTAATCGTATTCAAGGCTGATGCCACCTGTTATAAAATTAAATTTCTGTGATGGCATATCGCAACAGGCAACGCTTACCTTGGAATTATAATATTCAAGAATGTGCTTAAGTGAAAATGCACTGCCAAGGGTGTCTGGGTCAGGGTTTTTATGACAAAGAATAAGTGTGCTTTTTTCTTCCTTAATAATGTCTGAAAGCTGGTCAAGGGTCAATTGCTTATTCATCTTCCCCGTCCTCTTCCAAGGGCTTAATATCAAGTGTCTTTAAAATAGTTGATATGTTAGCGCCGTATTCCATAGAGCCATCATATTCAAAGGTTAACTGTGGGGTGATTCTTAAATTAATACGACGCGCAAGCTCTGAACGGAAAAACCCGCTTGCCCCCTTAAGAGCCTTTAAAACCTCGTTTTTGTCCTCGCCCAGAACAGAAAAATATATTTTTGCAAATTTTAGGTCGGGGGAAACCTCAGCAGCGGTTATGGAAACTAAGCTGCCTGCAATTCTTGGGTCCTTTACATCTCTTAAAATTTGCGCCATTTCCTGCTTTACAGCATCGTTAATTCTATTTTGTCTGTATTTAGCCATTTTTTCTCCTTAAATGTTAATTAGTTAATCAGCTTTCTAATAGTATATCATATAATGTATGCAATTTCAAAGAAAATTTTTGTTTTAGTTGAAATTCATAAAATATATATGGTAAAATAGAACAGTAGATTAACATAAGAGGAGGAAAAGAATGGATATTGCGTTAATTGTAATGGGCGCGGTCATAATCGTTTTGTTGCTTGTTCTTATCTTTAAAAAGAGCAAGGGAAACGGTGAAATTGACAAAAATGAGATAAGAAATGCTGTTTCGGAGAGCATAAACGGTATGTCAGGGCTTTTGCTTGGCAGTATTGAAAATACAAACAAGCTTTTTTCAAGCTCCGTTAACGATAAAATTGTGGACTTGAACAAGGAAATGAAGGGCCTTGGCGAAAAGAACGAAAAGGGCTATGTAGGGTTTATCGAAAAATTAAACTCTGCTCTTACGGAAATGACAAAATCCGCAAGAGAGGAAAACGAAAAGGCAATTGCCAATCTTAATACAAAGTTTGAGGAGTTTTCAAAAACAACTAAGGAAAGGCTTGACGTAATTGATACCAATGTAAGCAAGTCCTTGGTGGATTTGAGAAGAGAAAATACGGACAAGCTTGACCTGATACAAAAGGCGGTTGATGAAAAGCTTCAAAAGGCTCTTGACGAAAGGCTTAAAAGCTCCTTTGAAAGCGTCGTTTCTCAAATCGGCGACGTTAACAAGGCAATAGGAGAAATTAAGAATATAGCAGGGGACGTAGGCTCACTTAAAAACGTGCTTACCAATGTTAAAACAAAGGGCATTGTAGGTGAGGTTATTCTTGGAAATATTATCAGCGAAATTTTGACCCGTGATCAATACGAGGAGAATTTCGCAACCAAGAAGGGCTCGCGCGATGTTGTTGAGTTTGCCATTAAAATGCCGGCAGGAGAAAGCGGTGAATTCGTTTATTTGCCCGTTGACTCAAAATTCCCGCTTGAAACCTATTATAAAATTAAGGACGGCATAGATAACGGAAATAAGGAGGAGCTTGACCTTGCCCGTAAGGAGCTTAAAAACAAGATAAGAGCCTACGCAAAGGACATAGCTACAAAGTATATAAGCGTGCCCGATACAACCGACTTTGCCATAATGTTCTTACCAATCGAGGGACTTTACATAGAGGCTATTGAGGGCGGACTTTTTGAAATTGTGCAAAGAGAATTTAAAATAAACATAGTAGGTCCGTCAACCTTAGCGGCATTATTAAACGCCCTTCGTTCAGGCTTTAATTCCTTGGCAATTCAAAAGAGAAGCAACGAGGTGTTTAAGCTCTTAGAGGCAGTAAAGGCAGAATTTGAAAGCTTTGCAGGCGTTCTTAACAGCGCCCAAACAAGAGTAGACCAGCTAAGCGGCGACCTTGAAAAGCTTGTAGGCACAAGAACAAGGCAAATGCAACGCAAGCTAAAGGAAATAACCGCAATTTCCTTAGACGAGGCAAAGCAAATAATAGATTCAGAGGAATAAAAAATAGCCTTCTCCTTTGCTTTGGAGAAGCGCGTGCTTTGTAATTTAATGAAAGTATAAAATTCAAAGCAAGTATAAATTTATGTAAAAGTATTGACATTATACCACCCAAGAGGTATAATAATAACGGAGAGCACCGATGACGGTTGCGTCCCATCTAATAAGTTAAAAGAATTAACCGCTTAGCTTTGGTCGGCAGAGGCGGTTATTTCTTTTTATTATGATTGTCTATTTGCGTAATTAATGAATTGTTGCGCCAAAGGGAGCTATGGACAAGGCAGCCAACTTAAAGCACTGCTTACCAAATGGAATGCCTATAATGGTAATGCACCAAATTATGCCAACGAATACAAATCCGATTGCAAGCTCTACACCGCCAAAAATAATCCATAAAATATTGGCAATAGGGTGAGCGCCAAAATTTGAACGTACGGTTTTGCCAAACGGCCACAGGAATAGTCCTGCCATTTTAAAGCATTGCTTACCAAAAGGAATACCGATAATGGTAATGCACCAAACAAGTCCAATGAAGAAGCACGCAAGAGCACTTGCAAGTCCGGTAAAAATAAACCAAAGAATATTGCCGATAGTTTTCATAATGTCCTCCAAAATAATATTTAACCAAAGGGTTAATTTTATAATACCATAGTTTTTTATACTTGTCAACGAATTTAAGCCTGAGAGGGCTTTTCTTGCAATTTGCTAAAATTAATCACAAATTATTGAAAAAGGCAATCATTTGTGATATTATTTATATAATATGAATATATAACCCTTTTTCTTGGAGTGAATTATGATAGATATTAAGAAAATTGCTACTGAAATGACAAAATCCTATGAGGAAGCAGATATTACTATGCTTTCCTGCCGTCAGCTACCCGATAAGACGGAAATCATTTCGATTTTAGAGGATTTAAAGAGCTTGTTTTTCCCTGCCTATTTTGGCAATGCGGATTGTCAGGAGCCTGCCGAGTTTTCCGAGCAGCTTTTAAGCTCGATTTATTACAGAATAAAAAAGCAAATAGAGCTTGCCCTTTCCTTTAATTCAGAGGAAAGTGTAAAGGACAAGGCGGAAAAAATAGCAGAGGACTTTGTTTCGGAGCTGCCAAGCATACACAAGCTTTTAATTAAGGACGTGCACGCAACCTTTGAGGGTGACCCTGCCGCAAACAGCTTTGAGGAAATTATATTTTCCTATCCCGGCTTTTATGCAATTCTTGTTTACAGAATCGCCCATTTGCTTTATTTAAGCAAGGTTCCCTTTGTTCCGAGAATTATGAGTGAGCACGCACACGGAAAAACAGGCGTCGATATTAACCCGGGCGCAACAATCGGAGAATATTTCTTCATAGACCACGGTACAGGTATAGTTATCGGCGAAACAACGGTTATCGGTAATCACGTTAAGCTTTATCAAGGCGTTACCTTGGGTGCTTTATCACCAAGAAAGGGTCAGTCCCTGTCCGGTATTAAAAGACATCCAACCGTTTGCGACAATGTAACCATTTATTCGGGAACATCAATTTTAGGTGGAGAAACCGTAATCGGCAAGGATGCGGTTATAGGCGGTAACTCCTTTATTACAGAAAGCGTGGCAGAGGGCGCAAAGGTAAGCGTTATAAAGCCCGAGCATATTATTAAATAGGTGAAATATGAAATACAGAATTAAAACCACAACAACACAAAAGGACTATAAGGGCAAGTCAATATTTGATCGCGCCGCTGACGAATTAATGATTGAGGAATCCTTTTCCGTAATGGATGAGGAGGGTACAATTGAAACAAGCCTTTACGGAGAGCTTGAATGTGTAGGCGATACCTATACCCTTAGCTACGAGGAGGAGGCTGAGGGAATGGGCGGAGTTGATACCGAAATCAAATTCAACATAAATAAGCTTGATGAAATTTCAATTGCAAGAACAGGCGGAATAGAAGCGTTTATGTTCTTTGAAAAGGGAAAGCGCCATATTTGCGTATACAACACAGGCATTATGCCCTTTGAAATTTGCATTTACGCAAAGGACGTTGACAACAGGCTTTTAACAGACGGTTATCTTGAAATTAATTATTTAATTGAAATCAAGGGCGCTTGCGCTCAAAAAACAACCTTTAAAATGGAAATTGAAAAGCTATGACAGAAGCAGAGTTTAAAGAGGAGCTAAAGCATCTTAAGGGTGGGTATTTGTTCTTCGGTGGAGAGGATTACTTAAAATATACCTATTCCAAAGAGGTTAAGAAAAACGTGCTTGACGGCACCTTTGACGAGTTTAACCACATAGTTATTTACGCAGAGGAGTATAGTCCATCTCTTCTTTCCAATTCGATTTTCAGCCTTCCCATGATGGCAGAAAAAAAGCTTGTCGAGGTGCGCGGAGTTGATTTTAACTCTATGAAAAAGGACGATTTGTCTGCCCTTGAGGACGTGCTTGCAGGCTTAGAGGAAAACAGCCACACTGTTTTATTGATAAGAGCAGATAACGACTATTTTAACGCAGGCAGACTGCCAAAGGCGCCTTCTGAAATTTACAAAATGATGTCAAAATATTTGACAATGGTGGAGTTCGATTTTCCAAGCGCGTCAAGATTGAAGGCGTGGATTCTTCGCCACTTTAACAAGGACAAAATTGAATTTGACCCCACCCTGTGTGAATATTTGGTTAATATGTGCGGTCATAATATGTGGGCGCTTTCTAAGGAAATAGACAAGCTTTGCTCATATGCACTAAGAAACGGGCTTGGCAAAATAAGCAGTGAGGATATAGACTATATTTGCTGTAAGACCATAGAATACGACGACTTTCAGCTAACAAATGCCTTGCTCGAAAGAAACAAATCAATGGTTTTTGAAACCCTGTACAGACAAAAGGCAGCCCACGAGTCTGCGCAAGCAATTCTTGCGTCTGTTGTCAGGCTGTACACAGATATGCTTATGATACAAAGGCTGTATTCGGGCGGAATGAGCAAAAGTCAAATTTCATCAGCCTTGAATATGCACGAGTTCAGAGTAGGCAAGTATTTAAACGGTATTTCGGGAGTTGGCGAAAAGAAGCTTGAAAGGGCTGTGGAAATATGTAAGGAGGCTGACTTAAAGTCCAAATCCTCGTCTAATGTAACTCCTTATATTGCTGTTGAAAGGCTCATAAGCTCAATTTGCGCCTTAATGTGCAGGTGAAAAATGAAAATAAAGTATCCGATAATAGTAGAAGGCAAGTATGACAAAATAAAGCTTGACTCCTTGGTTGAAGCAACAATTATAACAACAGGCGGCTTTGAAATATTTAATTCCAAGGAAAAGGAGCTTTTAATCAAGCGGCTTTGCCAAAGGGACAAAATAATACTGCTTACCGACTCTGACGGCGGCGGGCATTTAATACGCTCCCATATAAAAACCGTTTTGCCGCCCGACAAGGTGATTAATTTGTACATACCTCGCGTGCAGGGCAAGGAGAAAAGGAAAAGGAGCGCCTCAAAGGAAGGGACTCTTGGCGTTGAGGGCATAGATAAGGAAACGCTTTTGTCACTTTTAGAGCCGTTTTCAGACACGTCCCCCGCTAAAATCGCAGGCGGAATAACAAAAAGCGACTTGTATTTTTATGGCTTAAGCGGCAGACAGGACAGCGCAAAAAGAAGAGAGGAGCTACTGAAAAAGCTCAATTTACCAACAAATATGTCCCCCAATGCTATGCTGAGCGCAATTAATATTTTATACACTAAGGAAGAATTTGAAAAAATAGCATCAGAGGAATAAATTTTTTGTTAATAAAGCAATAAAAAGAAGAATTTTTGCAAAACGCAAAAATTCTTCTTTTTTAAAAAATATGCCACAACGGTACAGGCCTGTTGTGGCACGCAAGGTTTAATTAAAAGCCCATTAAGGAATAAATATCTATTCCGTTAAGTTGGAGAATAGTTGTTAAAATAATTTGAAGAATAGACGAAATTATAAAGACGATAAGAGCAATTTTTGCCATTTTACCTGCTGTTTTAATTTTTGCTCTTGATGATTCATATTCGTCCATATACTTTAAATCCTTTGGCATAAAGTTTATCATATTCAAATGATTTACCTTATTTATTGTCATTAAGGCAAATATAAGACCCAAAAAGCCACCCAACGCACAAAATACAATTGAAAGTATTCCAAATAAGTAGGCGCTTTTCGCCTCTGCATGTAATCTATCTAAGCCGCTGACACCGCCAGCGTTTAGCTGTTCAAAGGAAATGGTGTTGTCCTGTGACATTTTGGCGCCGCAATGTGTGCAAAACACTGCATTATCATCATTTTCCTTACCGCATTTAGGACAGAACATATGTTTACCCCCTTGTTATTTGCTATATAGATTATATTTCAAAAACGGTAATTTGTCAAGTTAAAACCCGATTATAGATGTAAACAATTAGGAAATACCGCATAAAATGTCGAATTGTTAAAAAAATATTAAATTTGTTAATAGACTATGCACTGTGTGGAAATATATGCTATAATTAATCAAATTGTTAATCAAAACGTATTTTGGTTAACAAATTATTAACAATTCGGAGCGTTTATGGATTACATAAGAATAGTAAATATTATTTTTGACATTTTATACGGTATGACAGGCTTAATCGTGCTTCACTATATAGTTTTTGCAATAGTGGGGCTTTTTAAAAGAAAAAGGTATCAGCCGACTGAGGAAAAGCTTAAATACGGTCTTATCATTCCCGCAAGAAACGAGGAAGCGGTTGTTGGAAATTTAATCAAAAGCATACAGAAAAACAATTACCCACAGGACAAGCTTCATATTTTTGTAATCGCTCACAACTGTACAGACAATACAGCGAAAATTTCAAGAGAGCTTGGCGCAACGGTTTATGAGTACAACAACCCAAACGAGTGTACAATGGGCTACGCCTTCAGATATTTGTTTGACCAAATCGAAAAGGATTACGGAAGGCAAAGCTATGACGGATTTTTCCTTTTCAATGCAGATAATATTCTTGACGAAAACTATTTTAACAAAATGAACGATGCCTTTGTGGCGCACGGAAAAAAGGATATAATTACATCCTTCAGAAACTCCAAGAATTTCGGCGAAAACGTAATGTCTGCCTGCTACGGACTTTATTTTGTCTATGGCTGCTTGCTTGAAAGCAAGGGACGCAGTGTTCTTAACTGCTCCACAAGAGTTCAAGGCACAGGATATGTTATAGGAAGCGAGCTTGTAAAGGACGGATGGAAATATGTAACTCTTACAGAGGACTGGGAGTTTACAGCAGACCAAATCATAGAGGAAAATAAAATCTATTACTGTGACGAGGCTGTCTTTTATGATGAGCAGCCAACAACCTTCAAGGTAATGTGGCGACAAAGAGTGCGCTGGTGTCGCGGCAGATGGCTTGTTTGCGTGGCGCGTTTAAAGGATTTAATGAAAAGCCTGTTCAAGCCCAAAAGGAAAAACGGAAACAAGAACAAGTTTTCCTTATATGATATGACCGTCAAGGTATTGCCTGTGTTCATTATCACAACCGTTTTGTTCTTTTCCCGCTTAATTACAGTCAGCTTAGCGCCCGTTTTCTTCCCTGAACAATACACCCTTTCGGGAGTACTTCTCCATTGGCTTTTGCGTTCGCTGGGATTTTTCGGCTTTTCCTATGTCATGCTTGTAATATCGTCAATCATAATTTACATAGTGGAACGGAAAAGAATAAAGAATGTAAGCCTCGGCACTAAAATTTTGTCAACGCTTATATGGCCGTTTTTCTTAGTCATTGCAACCCCTGCGGAATTTGTAGCAATTTTTTCAAAAAATCTGGGCTGGAAGGAAATTCCACACAAAAACACAACCTCCTTTGAGGATTTGAATAATTAGTGCAAAAAGCACACGAAATGCTCCCTGTGCGGAGCATTTCGTGTGCTTATATTATTTATACTAATTTGACTTCAAGACGTGTGCGAATTTCCTTGATAAAGGTGCTTGTGTTTACTGCGGTTGCGTTAAAGCCGGGCTCTACAAGTCCTACTAAATCCTTGGTCATAATACCGTCGTTTAGTGTATCGATGCAAGCGCACTCAAGCTTGTCAGCAAAGCTAACAAGGTCACAAAGACCGTCAAGCTCACCGCGCTTACGCAAAGCGCCTGACCAAGCAAAAATTGTTGCCATTGGGTTAGTCGAGGTGTCCTCGCCCTTTAAATATCTGTAATAATGTCTTGTAACCGTTCCGTGTGCAGCCTCATATTCATATTTTCCGTCAGGAGAAACAAGAACAGAGGTCATCATAGCAAGAGAGCCGAATGCAGTTGATACCATATCGGACATAACATCTCCGTCGTAATTCTTGCATGCCCAAATGTAACCGCCCTCGCTTCTTATAACTCTTGCAACAGCATCGTCAATAAGAGTGTAGAAGTAGGTTATGCCAAGCTCTTCAAATTTTGACTTGTAGCACTCATCAAAAATCTCTTGGAAAATAAGCTTAAAGGTTTGGTCATACTGCTTGGAAATAGTGTCCTTTGTTGCAAACCAAAGGTCTTGCTTTGTGTTTATAGCATAGTTAAAGCAGGAATGCGCAAAGGAGCGAATAGAGGAGTCCTTGTTATACTGACCCTGCAAAACTCCTGAGCATTCAAAATCGTAAATTTCCTTTTTGAAGCTTACATTTCCGTTTTCATCTGTAAAAACAAGCTCTGCCTTGCCCTTTGAGGGAACGCGGTATTCTGTTGCCTTATATACGTCGCCATATGCGTGGCGCGCAATTGTAATAGGCTTTTTCCAATTGCGAACAGCAGGCTTTATTGAGTCAATAAGAATAGGAGCTCTGAATACTGTACCGTCAAGTATTGCGCGTATTGTTCCGTTAGGGCTCTTCCACATTTCGCTTAAATTATATTCCTCAACTCTTTGCTTGTTAGGCGTAATTGTTGCGCACTTGACGCTGACACCGTATTTTTGGTTAGCATAAGCCGCATCAAAGGTAACCTGATCCTTGGTTTTTTCTCTTTCGGGTAAGCCAAGGTCATAATACTCGGTTTTTAAATCTATAAACGGAAGAAGAAGCTCGTCCTTTATCATCCTCCAGATAATTCTTGTCATTTCATCTCCGTCCATTTCAACAAGGGGAGTTGTCATTTTAATTTTTTCCATTTTCGTGCCTCCTGTGGCTGATTTTTTTATTATTATAATATTATACAACAGGTAAAATATTTTTTCAATAGGAACTTGAATATTTTATCGTGTTAAAATGCTAAAATTTGTTGACATAATTTTATATTTAGTATATAATATAATTTATAATACATAAAAAGCTCGATTTTTTGCATTTTTATGCAAAAAACAAGAGTAAGAAGGAGAATGTTATGGTAATTGACTACATCATTTTAGCGCTGTACGCTGTTTCTATGGTTGTAATAGCAGTTGTAACGCGCAATCGTTCAAAATCGGTTAACGACTTTTTGTTAGCAGGCAAAAAGGGATTAAACGGATGGATGAGTGCCTTTGCATACGGTACTACATATTTTTCAGCAGTTATATTTATAGGCTATGCGGGTAATTTTGGAAGGCAGTACGGTCTTGCATCTGTTTGGATTGGTATTGCAAACGCTATTTTAGGTTCACTTATTGCTTGGATGGTTCTTGCAAAAAGAACAAAGAATATGACAACAGCCTTGGGCGTTAAAACAATGCCGGAGTTTTTTGAAAAAAGATACGGTAGCAGGAACTTGAAGCTTGTTTCCGCTGTTATCATCTTCATTTTCTTAATTCCTTATTCTGCATCCGTTTACAACGGTCTTAGCAGCCTTTTCGGAATTGTTTTCGGTATTCCCGGCTGGGTAATTATGCTTATTCTGGCAGGACTTACCGCTATGTATCTGTTCTTTGGCGGATATTTTGCAACAGCCCTTTCTGACTTTGTTCAAGGAATTATTATGCTAATCGGCGTTGTATTAATGGTATTCTGCTTTATGAACCACGAAAACGTACAGTGGAATTTGAGTGAGCTTGTATCAAATCCCGAGCTTAACTGGTTCACCTTTGAAAGTGAGCATACAGGCATTTACGGTAACACAGCATCGCTTATGTCACTTATTCTTTTAACCTCATTCGGTGTGTGGGCTTTGCCACAGACAATCCACAAGTACTACGCCATAAGAGATAAAAAGGCTATTATGCAGGGCACGGTTGTAAGCACAGTATTTGCTCTTATTATCGGCTTTGGCGCTTACTTTACAGGTGCGCTTTCAGGACTTTTCCCCGACATTGTTACAAAGGAGATGGCAGGGGACAACGTAATTCCTACAATGCTGATTCACGTAATTCCCGCAGGACTTATGGGAATTATAGCAGTGCTTATTTTGTCAGCAAGCATGTCAACCCTTTCCTCTGTTTCCTTAGCTTCTGCCTCTGTTGTGGCGGTAGATATCTACAAGGGCAAAATTAAGGAAAATGCAAGCGATAAGCAGGTTAATATAACAATGAAGGCTTTGTGCCTTGTATTCGTTGCAATATCTGTTATTTTGGCAATTCTCAATGAAAAATTCGGCATAGCGGCAATTGCCTATATGATGGGCATTAGCTGGGGCACCCTTGCAGGCTGCTTTATAGGTCCGTACGTGCTTGGTGTTATTTGGAAAAGAGTTACAAAGAGCGCGGTTTGGACATCAATTATTTCATCACTTGTATTAACCGTTGCGCTCATCATATTCTTTGGCTATCACAAGAACGGATTTGATTGCACCTTCGGTCAGGCAATCGGTACAGGCGTTGGCTGTTCACCAATGATAGGTGTTATTTGCATGGCGTTTTCTGTTGTAATTACAGTTGTTGTAAGCTTGTTCACAAAGGCGCCAAGCGAGGAAATTATAAATAGTGCATTTGATAAGGAAAAGGCAGTAGTATGATTTGGGCAAAGGAAGAAACCCTCACAAGAGAGGAAATGAACGCCTTACAGTTAGAAAGGCTTCAAAAAACAGTAAAAAGAGTATATGAAAAGGTAGAGCCATACAGACGCAAAATGGACGAGTGCGGTATAAAGCCCGAGGACATTAAGTCCTTGAAGGATTTATCAAGACTGCCCTTTGTCACAAAGCAGGATTTAAGGGACAATTACCCCTTCGGTCTTTTTGCGGTGCCAAGAGAGGAGCTTTTAAGAATACACGCATCCTCAGGCACAACAGGAAAGCCAACGGTTGTGGGCTACACCAAGGGAGATATGGACACTTGGACAGAGTGTGTTTCACGTATTGCCTGCGCAGGCGGCGCAAAGCCTGACGATGTGGCGCAAATTTGCTTCGGCTACGGTATGTTTACAGGAGCGCTCGGCTTGCACTACGGTCTTGAAAACATAGGAGCTACAATAGTTCCATCGTCCACAGGTAACTCCGAAAAGCAAATTATGTATATGAAGGATTTTGGCACAAGCCTTCTTGTTGCCACTCCGTCCTATGCCCTTCGCTTAGCTGAGGTGGCAAGGGAAATGGGTGTTGACCCCAAAACCGACTTGAAGGTTAAAATCGGTCTTGTGGGAAGCGAGCTTCTGACCGACGCTATGCGTGAGGAAATGCACAAGTGCTGGGGCGAGGATATGCTTGTCACATCCAACTACGGTATGAGTGAGCTAATGGGTCCGGGTGTTTCAGGTGAGTGTGAATATCTTTGCGGTATGCACATTAATGAGGACTTTTTCATTCCCGAAATTATCAACCCCGAAACTGGCGAGGTATTGCCCGAGGGCGAGTGGGGCGAGCTTGTAATTACCTGTATCAAAAAAGAGGCTCTGCCGCTTATAAGATACAGAACAAAGGACATAACAAGGCTTATATATGAGCCCTGCAAGTGCGGAAGAACAACCGTAAGAATGGAAAATCTTTCCGGCAGAAGTGACGATATGCTTAAGATAAGAGGCGTTAACGTATTCCCAAGCCAGATTGAAGAGGTTGTATTAAGCGTTGACGGACTTGGCCCGCACTATGAAATTATTGTTGAAAGAGACGGCTATTCCGATAAATTGACGGTAAGAGTAGAGCTTGCAAGCGCAACAGACTCCTTTAAGGTGCTTGAGGAAATAGAAAAGACCGTCAGAAATAAATTAAAGGTTATGCTTGGCTTAGATGCTAAGGTTACCTTGGAATCCCCTAACACCTTGGCTCGCTTTGAGGGCAAGGCAAAAAGAGTAAGGGATTTACGAAAGGAGCAAAAGTAATGAGTGAAAAGAGAATAATGCTTGGCAATGATGCAATTGCCAGAGGTGCATATGAGGCAGGAGTAAAGGTTTCAAGCTCCTATCCCGGCACACCAAGCACAGAAATAAGCGAATTTTTGGCAAAGTATGATGAGGTTTATACGGAGTGGGCGCCAAATGAAAAGGTAGCCTTAGAGGTTGCCGCAGGCGCCGCTATATCGGGCGTACGCAGTATGGCTTGTATGAAGCACGTAGGCTTGAACGTGGCATCTGACCCTCTTTACACTCTTGCATATACAGGAATTAATGCAGGACTTGTAATTGTAGTAGCAGACGACCCGGGTATTGCAAGCTCACAAAACGAGCAGGACACAAGAATGATTGCAAGAAGTGCCCATCTTCCCTTGGTTGAGCCAAGTGACAGTAACGAGGCTAAGGAATATTTCAAATATGCCTTTGAGCTAAGTGAAAAATACGACACCCCTGTAATTTTCAGAACTACAACAAAGCTTTCTCACTCACAAAGCATAGTTGAGCTTGGAGAAAAAATTGCGCCACAGGACAAGACCTACGAAAGAAGCATGACTAAGTACGTTATGATGCCTGCTTCCGCCATTGGCAGACATAAGGTGGTTGAGGCAAGGGAAATCCAAATGGAAAAGGACGCTTCCGCTTTCCCTATTAACACTGTTGAATATAATGATAAGAAAATCGGCTTTATTACATCGGGAGTTCCTTATCAGTATGTTAAGGAAGCATTCCCAAATGCAAGCGTGTTAAAGCTTGGCGTTATCAATCCGTTGCCAAAGACAATGATTGAGGACTTTGTGAAAGAGGTAGAAGCAGTTTACATAATTGAGGAATTAGAGCCTGTAATTGAGGAGCAGGTAAGAAGCTGGGGCTTGAATGTAAAGGGTAAGGAGTGCTTTACAAAGCAGGGCGAATACAGCGCAAATATGCTCAAAAAGGTAATAAACGGTACCGATGAGTGCGTATTTGAAAAGGCTGCATCTCCCGCGCGTCCACCTATTTTGTGCCCGGGCTGCCCACACAGAAGCGTATTTTCTGTTCTTAACAAGCTTAAAATTCACGCATCGGGCGACATCGGCTGCTACACCTTAGGCGCAGTTGCTCCGCTTAATGTAATTGATACAACCATTTGTATGGGCTCATCAATTTCCTTACTGCACGGTATGGAAAAGGCAAGGGGCAAGGAGTATATTAAAAATTGGGTAGCTACAATCGGCGACTCTACCTTCCTTCACACAGGTGTTAACTCACTTATTAATATGGTATACAATAAGTCAAGCGCAACTGTTATGATTCTTGACAACCGCACAACAGGTATGACAGGACATCAGGAGCACGCGGCAACAGGAAAAACACTTAAGGGTGAGGATACATATGCAATTGATTTGGCAGAGCTTTGCAGAAGCATAGGTGTTCCAAACGTAATCGAAATTGACGCGTTTGACGTACAGGGCCTTGAAAAGACTGTTAAGGAAAGTGTTAACGGAGATACCTTGACAGTTATTATCGCAAAAGCGCCTTGCGCACTTTTGAAGGGACAGAAATTCCCATACGTATGCAAGGTTGACAGCGAAAAATGCAAAAAATGCGGTATGTGTATGAAAATCGGCTGTCCCGCTATGACAAAAAATGAGGACGGAACGGTTAAAATAGACGAAACTATGTGTAATGGCTGCGGTCTTTGCGCAAATTACTGCAAATTCGGCGCAATCAGCAAGCAAGAAAGATAAGGAGGGCAAGGAATTATGAATATAATGGTAGTTGGCGTTGGCGGACAAGGCACCTTGCTCACCAGCAGAATTATTGGAAAAACCGCGCTTAATGCAGGCTGGGATGTTAAGCTTTCCGAGGTGCACGGTATGGCACAGCGCGGCGGAAGCGTTGTTACCTTTGTAAGATTTGGCAAAAAGGTTTATGAGCCTGTTTGTGAGGAGGGTAGTGTTGATGTTCTTATCTCCTTTGAAAGACTTGAGGCTCAAAGATATGCTCACTTCCTTAAAAAAGACGGTATTATGATTGTTAACGATACAAGAATTGACCCGATGACAGTTGTTATAGGTGCAAGTGAGTATCCAAGCGGAATTTTGGAGGCTCTTTCTCAAAAGCACAGCGTTTACACCATCAAGGGCGGCGAAATTGCCAAGAGCCTTGGTAACTCAAAGGTTTTAAACTCCGTTGTTTTGGGACTTGCGGCAAAGCATATAGGCTTTTCCAAGGATGAGTGGCTTGAGGTTTTGAAGGCTACCGTTCCGCAAAAAACAATAGAAATTAATACAAAAGCGTTTGAAATGGGATATGAGGGGGAATAAAAAATGATTTGGAATGAAAAAATGGAGTGTATGTCCCGTGAGGAAATGACAGCTCTTCAGGATGAAAGACTTGTTAAGCTTGTAAAATACGTTTACGATAATGTAGAGTATTATCGCAACAAAATGGATAAATGCGGTGTTAAGCCCGAGGACATCAAGGGTGTTTGCGATATAACAAAGCTGCCTTATACTACAAAGGACGACCTGCGTGATACATACCCCTTCGGACTTTTCGCAGCTCCTCATTCTGACATTGTAAGAATACACGCCTCCTCCGGTACAACAGGAAAGGCAACAGTTGTTGGCTACACACAAAACGATATTGATATGTGGAGTGAGTGTGTTGCGCGCTGTATGTCAATGGCAGGCGTTACAAAGGACGATATTATTCAGGTAGCCTATGGCTATGGCTTGTTTACGGGCGGTCTTGGCGCACATTACGGTGCTGAAAAGCTTGGCGCTATGGTAGTTCCGATGAGCACAGGTAACTCAAAGAAGCTGACAACTATGATGGTTGACTTCGGCGCAACCGCTATTGCCTGCACACCATCATATCTCTTGCATCTTTCCGAGGTTTTAAGAGATGAGGGCTTGCTTGATAAGATAAAATTAAAGGCGGCTGTTTGCGGCGCAGAGCCTTGGACAGAAAAAATGCGCCGCGAAATAGAAACCCGCTTGAACATTACAGCCCACGATATTTACGGTCTTAGCGAAATTATGGGCCCGGGCGTTGCCTGCGACTGTGAGCATCACGAGGGACTTCATATTTGCGAGGACTACTTCTACCCCGAAATTATAGACTCAAAGACACTTGAGCCTGTAAGCGACGGTGAAACAGGAGAGCTTGTGTTCACAACTCTTACAAAGGAGGGTATTCCTCTCATCCGTTACAGAACCAAGGACTTAACAAGCATTACAAGAGAAAAATGTAAGTGCGGAAGAACAAGCGTTAGAATTTCACGCTTTAAGGGCAGAAGCGACGATATGCTTATTATTCGTGGCGTTAACGTATTCCCAAGCCAGGTAGAGGCTGCCCTTATCAATGTTGAAGAGGTAACACCTCACTATATGATGATAGTAGACAGAGAAAACAACCTTGACACACTTGAAATTCAGGTTGAGGTTGACAGCAAGTACTACACAGACGAAATTAAGGGAATTGAAAAGCTTACAAAGAAGATTGCAGGCGTAATTCAAAGCGCCCTTGGCATTAGCGCAAAAATCAAGCTAATGGGTCCAAACTCACTGAAGCGCAGTGAGGGCAAGGCTGTACACGTAATTGATAACAGAAAGCTATATTAAGGAGGACAAAGAAATGACAGTTAATCAGGTATCCGTTTTTATAGAAAACAGACAGGGTAGACTTGGCGAGGTATTAAGCGTTTTAAAGGAGAATGACGTTAACATTTTGTCTATTTCCTTGGCAGACACAACAGAATACGGTCTTTTAAGACTTATTGTAAATAAGCCTGAGTATGCAAAAGAGGTTCTTCTTTCAGCAGGCTTTTCAACAATGCTGACAGAGGTGCTTATTATTAAGGTTCCCCACGTAGCAGGTGCACTTCAGGACATTCTTTCCGAAATTGCACAGGCTAACATAAGTATTGAATATATGTACGGTCTTTCCGTTGAAGCAAACGACGCTTCCATAGTTATGAAAACCAATCAGTTAAGCGACGCTTGCCAGGTTCTCAAAAACAAAAACATCGGCACAATGACAGAAAAGGAAATAGAGTCCTTATAATAAAATGATAATAGATTTTCACGCACATATTTTTCCCGATAAAATAGCCGAGGCAACCGTTTCGGCTCTGTCCAAGGGAGCAGGAATTCCGCCGCACTCAAACGGAGCATTAAGCGGACTTTTGGAGCAAATGAACAAGGCAGAGGTTGATGTAAGCATCAACCTTCCTGTCTTGACAAAATCAAAGCAATTTGACAGTATTTTTTCCTTTGCCAAAACCGTTAACCAAATGGAAAACGGAGTAATTTCCTTTTGCGGTATTCATCCGGATGATGAGGAGTACGAAAAGCACCTACATCTTATTAAAGAAGCAGGCATTAAGGGAATTAAAATCCACCCCGACTACCAAGGCGCATTTTTCGATGATGAAAGATATGTTAAAATTCTTTCCTTGGCAAAAAGCCTTGACTTGATTACAGTTACTCACGCAGGTCTTGACGGAGCCTTCATAGGTCAAGAAATCAAGTGTACGCCTGTAAGGGTGTTGCGCCTGCTTGACGCAATCGGCGGGTATGATAAATTAGTTCTTGCTCACTTGGGCGGAAACGAGCTTTATGATGAGGTTTTTGTCAATTTGGCGGGGGAGAGTGTTTATTTTGACACATCCTATGTTCTACCGTTTTTGACACAAGACCAATTTGAAAAAATGGTTGAAAGGCATGGAGAGAATAAAATTTTGTTCGCAACCGACAGTCCTTGGCAGGACCAAAGGAAAATGGTGGATATTTTAAAGGGATACGGCTTAGGAGCCCACATTCAAAACAAAATATTATGTGAAAACGCAAAAAAATTACTCAATATTTAGGTGAAATATGTTTAACGAAAAAATGTATGCTTTAGGCAGTAAGCGCTCTATTATAAGAGAGATTTTTGAATACTGCAAAACAAGAGCAGGCGAAATAGGGGCAGATAGGGTTTTTGATTTCAGCATCGGTAACCCAAGCGTTGAGCCGCCTGCTGAAATCAGTCAAGCTATTTGCGATCTTGTAAATAACGAAAGCTCCGTTCTTTTACACGGTTATACCTCTGCGCAGGGCGATGCCTCTGTAAGAAAAGCAATAGCTGATGAAATTAACGAAAAATTCGGCGCAGGCGTTGGGGCAAACAATATATATATGACATGCGGCGCCGCTGCATCACTTACTATATCTTTAAGAGCGCTTTTGAACGCGGGAGAGGAGTGCGTTGTATTTGCTCCGTTCTTTACAGAATACCGTGTATTTATTGAAAATGCGCAGGGACGTGTCGTTGTTTCGACCCCTACACCAAAAACCTTCCAGATAGATACAAAGGATTTGGAGAGCAAAATTACCGAAAAAACAAAGGCAGTTATAATGAACTCTCCAAACAACCCAAGCGGAGTTGTGTACAGCGAGGAAACAATCAAGGCTGTAACAGATATACTTAAAAGGAAGGAACAGGAGTTTTCTCACCCAATTTACTTAATTGCCGACGAGCCGTACAGAGAGCTTGTGTTTGGTGATGTTACCGTACCGTATCTTATGAATTACTATGATAACACCATAGTTTGCTATTCATACTCAAAGGCACTTTCCTTGCCCGGTGAAAGAATCGGCTATATAGCGGTAAGCCCCAAAATGCAGGACTCTGAAAATGTATATCTTGCAATTTGCGGCGCAGGCCGTTCCCTTGGCTATGTTTGCGCTCCAAGTCTTTTCCAGCAGGTAATAAAAAAGACAATCGGCGCTAAGGTTGACGTAAATATTTACAAGGAAAACAGAGATATTCTTTATAATGCCCTAACAGAATATGGCTATGAATGTGTTCAGCCCGACGGAGCATTTTACCTGTTCGTTAAGGCTCTTGAGGACGATGCCTATAAATTCTTTGAAAAGGCAAAGTTAAAGGAAATCTTGGTTGTCCCCTGTGACGACTTCGGCGTTTCAGGCTACGTGCGTATTGCCTACTGCGTTGATAAGCAAAGAATAATCAATGCGCTCCCTGCCTTTAAAGCATTAGCAGAAGAATATAACAAATAACACGTTAATTGAATAACAAAACAGAGCCTTGAAATCAAGGCTCTATTTTATATATTCTTTAATTTTTTTAACGGTTTTATTTACCTTTTGTATGTCTATTCTGCCTGTTTGCAGGTCAAAGGATGTCGCCTCTGTAGTAAAGTCGCCCTTATAATTCAGCGACTTTACAAAGGCAAAAAATTTATCAAAATCAACGCTTCCCTCGCCTACGTGCAAAACACGTAAATTTTGCCAATCCATATATTCGCCAAGACGGTCATTTACGTGGAAGTGCGCGAAATGCTCGACCACGTGTCGATTATTTTCGTCATAAATTAAGTCAATTTGCTTGTGAAAGTCCGCCATTTTAGTGTCAAAGGTGAATTTTATGCTTGGGTAGGTCTTGCTTAACAGACACAAGTAATAAAATGGGTCCCTTTGGTTACACACCACATTTTCAACGGTTAAGGTAAGGTCATAATGCTTGGCAATATTATCAAGATATTCAAAGCATTTAATGTTATGGTCAATGTTCTTGTCGGAAATAGGTCCGTTCCATAGGTGCAAAACAAGCTTTTCAGCCTTTAAGTCCTTGGCAAGAGCGCAGTTAATTTCCATTCTTTCAAGAGCTTCATCTAATTTTGAATAGCTTATAAGCTCTCCGATTTGCTTTTCCAAATGAAAGGCTATAACAGGCAAGGAAACAGAATTAAGCGTAGCTTTTAGCTGATTTATTTTATCGTACCAGGTATCGTACATTAAAAGCTCAAGTCCGTCACATTCAAGCTGTGGGACAAGTGTATTAAGCAGTGTAAAATCTCGTCCGTTGGGTCGCCCCAGTAACGCGCCTGTTGATACAAGAACTCTGTTCATATTATCCCCCTTAGAATTGAAGGTCAAGCCTTATTTTAATGACATTATATATTAAAAAAATTTGCGTGTCAATATTAAAAGCCACAGTTATTTCAGGAAAATATAACAGTTTATATTAAATTTCTTGTCAATGGAGCTTTTATGTGGTAAAATATAGAAAATGAAATTAATCAGGAGTTTTTATGAAGCAAGTAGAAAAGCAATATAGATGCGTACCATTTTGGTCTTGGAATGATAAATTAAACAAGGACGAGCTAGTAAAGCAGGTTGAATGGATGAACGAAAATGGCGTGGGCGGCTTTTTTATGCACGCGCGCGGCGGACTTAAAACCGAATACCTTGGAAAGGAATGGTTTGAGTGCATTGATGCTTGCTCAAAGAGAGCCCAAGAGCTTGGTATGGAGGCGTATGCCTACGATGAAAACGGTTGGCCAAGCGGATTTGTAGGCGGAAAGCTGCTCGAAGACCTTGAAAATCACGACAGATATATAACCCACTCCTTTGGCGAGTATGATAAAAACGCACTTGTTTCCTACGATATAACAACAAGCGCCTTGAAAAGAGCTAAGGTCGGGGATGAAAATTGCCTTAACCTATATGAGCATTACTCAACCTCAACAGCCGATATATTAAACCCGGAGGTAGTGGACAAATTTATTGAAATGACCCACGAGAAATATAAGAAAAGGGACAAATATGACTTAAAGGGCTTTTTTACCGATGAGCCACAGTATTTCCGTTGGGGCACACCTTATACAAAAATGCTACCCATATACTTTAAGGAAAATTATAATGAGGACATCCTTGACGGCTTAGGTCTTTTGTTTGTAGAAAAGCGCGGCTACCGTGATTTCAGATACAAATACTGGCGCGCATTACAGGAATTGATGCTTGAAAATTTTGCAAAAAAGATTTACGATTGGTGCGATAAATACGGATACAAGCTGACAGGACACTATATTGAGGAAAACTGCTTGGCAGGGCAAATGCTTTGCTGCGGCGGAATTATGCCATTTTATGAATATGAGCATATTCCGGGCATTGACTATCTTGGCAGAGGAATTGATAATGAGCTATCACCAAAGCAGGTGTCAAGCGTTAGCGCACAGCTTGGCAAAAAGCAGATTTTAACCGAAACCTTTGCCGCTTGCGGCTGGAATATATCTCCTATGGACTTGAAAAAGATAGGAGAAATGCAGTATGTGGCAGGAGTTAACCTTATGTGTCAGCATCTTTTGCCATATAAGGAGTCAGGACAGAGAAAGAGAGATTATCCTGCCCATTTTTCAAGCATTAACCCTTGGGTAAAAGAGGGCTTTTCCATATTTAACGACTATTTTTCATATCTTGGCAAGCTGATTGCCAACAGCGACGAGGTTGTTAATGTGGGAGTTTTACACCCTATAAGAAGCGCTTATTTTGATTATAAGCGCACATCAAATGCGCCTTACAACGGATTGGAGAAGCTTGAAAAATCAATGTTTGGCCTTATAGAAAAGCTATGTAGGCTTGGCATAGGACATCACTATATTGATGAAACAATTCTTGCAAAGCACGGAAGGGTAGAAAACGATAGTTTAATTGTGGGCAAGTGCAAATATGACTATATCATTTTGCCGGATATGTACACAATGGATAAAACAACCGAGGCGTTTTTAAAGGATTATGCTTCAAACGGTGGTAAAATACTGCTGGACGGTAAAAAGCCACAGTACTTAGAGGGCAATAGATATACCTACAATTACTTAAAAACAAACACAGGGTGGGACGAAATTGTAAAATCACAGCCGTATTCCATAAAAAACAACAAGGACGTGCGTATAGCATACAGACGTGACGAAAACGGAAATGAATTTATATACGCTGTAAATTTAGGTGATGAAATCACCCTCGATTTTGATTTGAAAAACGGCTCGTCCTTTAATGATTACGGTATTTTAAACGATAAAAATCAAGTTATATCAACCTCTGTTTACTTTGATGCGGGTCAATCACGCCTTTTGTACGTATCAAATGAAGAGCCCAAAGAACTACAAGAGAAGAAAAGGCTGACCTTAAACGGTAGCTTTACTGTTGAAGGTAAGCTTGATAACTATATAACCTTAGATACCCTTAGCTATTCATTAAACGGTGTTGATTACACAGAGCCGCGTTACCATATGTGCGCCCTTGATGAGCTTTTAAAAATGAAATATAAGGGCAGAGTTTATTTAAAATATAGTGTAAAAATAAACACTCCCCCCGAAAAATGCTTGCTTTTAGCCGAGGAAATGGGTATAATTAGCATAAGCGTAAACGGTAAGAGTGTTAATAAAGAGGGAAAATCCCCATTAGAGCTTGCAAAGGAATGCTACAATATAGCAAAGGCTCTCAAAAAGGGTGAAAACGAAATAATTATAGAAATAGATTATTACCAAGGCGAAAACGTATATTACGCATTGTTTGGAGAAAACGTAACGGAAAGCCTTAAAAACTGCTTAGCCTACGACACAGACATTGAGCCAATATATTTGTACGGTGATTTCGGCGTTTACGGTGACTTTGAGCAAGGAAAAAATGAAGCAATAATTTTGGGCAATAATTTCTATATCGACAAGCAAAAAGGTGAAATAACATCTCTTGAGTGTGACGGTTACCCGTTCATTTCAGGACAGGCTCGCTTGAAGAAAAAAATCAATTTAAGCGACACGGGGTACGTTCTTTATATTGAAAAGAGCTTCCATTTAGCTGAAATTTATGTAAACGGAACAAAGGTAGGAGAAATGATGCTTGAAAGAAGCCTTGATATTTCCCATTTGCTAAAGGTAGGCGAAAACGAAATTGAAGTTGTATTAACTCTTGGCAACAGAAACCTGTTAGGCCCGTTCCACACAAACGAGGAGGAGCCTTACTTTGTAGGTCCTGAAACCTTTGAGCGCTTTGGTAGCTGGGAAAACGGTAAGAGCAGATATTATAATCCCAAATATGCCTTTGTTAAGGCATTACCCTTTTAATTATCTGAAAAGGAGATAAAAATGGTAAAGGTAAGTGTTGTTGTTCCTGTATATAACACGGAAAAATACCTGAGGCAATGCCTTGACAGTCTTATGGCGCAAACCCTAAAGGAAATAGAGGTTATTTGCGTAAATGACGGCTCTTATGATTCCTCGCTCAGTATCATTACTGAGTATGTGGAGCGCGACAGGCGGTTTAAGGCTATAAACAAGGAAAACAGTGGCTACGGAGCATCAATGAATATGGGCTTTCAAATGGCAAGTGGAGAATATATAGGAATTTTAGAAAGCGATGACTATATTGAGCCCCATATGCTTGAAACGCTGTACTCGAAAGCTAAGGCAGACAGCCTTGATGTGTGCAAGTGTGGCTTTTTCTACTATCATTCCTTGCCACAGGCAAGAAATATTGAGGCACGCATGACACAAAGCCTTATAAACAAGGGTGTATTTTGCCCCTTAACCGATTTGAAATCTCCAAAAGCACTGCTTAGTCTTTTCGGCATTAAGCCGACAATTTGGTCAGCAATATACAAAAGAGAATTTATAAGAGGTAACGAAATACGCTTTACGGAAACACCGGGCGCTTCCTTTCAGGACACCGCCTTTAATTTTAAGGTGTGGGCGCTTGCAAAAAAAGTAAGGCTTATAAAGCCCTGTCTTATTCATTACAGGCAGGATAACGAGCTTTCCTCTGTAAATTCACGCAGTAAAGCATTCTTTATTTGTACGGAATACAGTGAAATTGAGAGCTTTTTAGATAAGCACCCTCAAATCAAAAATAAGCTTGAGCCTATAAAAAATGCGCTAAAGTACGATGCTTATATGTGGAATTACGAAAGATTAGATTGTGAAATCGCGGGGGAATTTATTTTGTCAGCCTCGCGCCATCTTTCCATAGATATGGAAAAGGGCTCTTGCCTTAAAAAACTGTACCCTTGGCACAAGTGGAATCAGCTAAGATTTATTATCTCTGACCCGCTTGAGTTTCATCGCCTGCGTCAAAGCGAAAAAAGCCTTGAAGCAAGCATAGACGAAAGCGAAAGACAGGGCGGAAGATTAAAGACAATAGGAGCTTCCGTTAAGAAAAACGGACTTGGTCCCACATTAAAAGCGCTTACTATGAAGATAAAGCGCAGGCTAATGGGGAAATAAAAGTAGGAGCATTGGAATGAAAAAATACGATTATTTAATCGTTGGCGCAGGGCTTTTTGGCTCTACCTTTGCCTACGAGGCAAAAAAGAAGGGCAAGCGCTGTCTTGTTATTGATAAAAGGGAGCATATAGGCGGAAACGTCTATTGCCAACAGATAGAGGGAATAAATGTTCATAAATACGGTGCGCACATCTTCCACACCTCAAACAAGGAGATTTGGGACTATGTAAACAGCTTTGCCACATTTAATGACTTTATTAACTCTCCCTTGGCGGTTTATAAATCCAAGGCTTATAATCTTCCCTTTAATATGAATACCTTTAAGCAAATGTGGGGTGTTGAAGAACCCGAGCAGGCTAAGGCAATAATTGACAGTCAAGTAAGGGAATTGGGAATTAAAAATCCTAAAAACCTTGAGGAAAAGGCACTTTCCTTAGTTGGCACAGACATTTACGAAAGGCTGATTAAGGGCTACACACAAAAGCAATGGCAAAGAAGCTGTGACAGCCTGCCGCCCTCTATTATTGAACGAATCCCTATTCGCTTTACCTATGATAACAACTATTTTAACGACACGTATCAAGGCATACCCATAGGTGGCTACAATGTAATAATTGAAAAAATGCTCCATGGCACAGAGGTTAAATTGGGCACAGATTATTTCGAGCTTGAAAACAGAGAGGAAATAGCCGAAAAAACAATATTCACAGGACCGATTGACCGCTTTTTTAATTATCAGCTGGGAGAATTGGAATACCGTAGCATAAGGCTTGACACAAGAGTGCTTGATTGCCCAAGCTATCAAGGCAACGCAGTTATAAATTATTGCGATATAGAAATTCCGTACACAAGAGTAATAGAGCATAAGTATTTCGAGTATGGAGCTCAGCCGAAAACCGTTGTTTCTTGGGAGTATTCAACGGAATGGACTAAAAACGACGAGCCATTTTATCCAATAAACGACGCAAAAAACAATGAGCTGTACCAAAAATATGTGAGCCTTGCAGAAAAACGCCCCGATGTAATTTTCGGCGGCAGACTCGGTCAGTACAAATACTACGATATGGACAGAATAATAGAAAGCGCACTTGATTTGGCAAAAAGAGCTTTAACTTGATTTTTGCTCATAGGTGTGATAAATTTGCTTTGAAATATAACTTATAAAGGAGAAAATTATGAAAAAGAAAATACTTTTCGGCATTGTGTCACTTGTCCTGTGCCTGCTTGCTTTTACCACAGTAGCCCTTGCTGCTGAGTATACTGCATCTACAGCGGATGAGTTTAAGGATAATTTTGCCAGTGCCGCAGACGGTGATACCATTGTTATCAAAGGCAGTATTTCTGCCACTCTTGATTTTGGAAAATCAATTACCTACGTTTTAGACGGTGATGGAATTGTATGGACTGCCGGCGCGCAAAATACTGCGACAGGAAAGAATGTTACAATAATATCAAAGGGTAAGGGTAACTCGTTTAAGCCAAATGCTTCAATGTGGTCTAACTCCTATTCGCTTACAGTTAAGGATTTGTCAAGCACAAGCTGGACAATATCGGCAAACGACGGCTGTGATTTGCTATTTGATATGGACGTTGTTGACGGACGACTTTTCTACGGTACATTTTTAAAGGAAATTACCTTGAAGGGTGATGTAAATATCACAAATCTTTATTCCGCAAATTCAAGCGGAGATACGAACTACTTTAGATGTACAACTCTTAATATGTACGACGGAGTAAGCTTTTACGGAAATAATACCTATAAGCCGCTTATTGAAGTAACCACACTTAATATGTTCGGTGGAGAAATTGTCGGTAATGTGTGTACAGGTATGTGGGCGCACATATGCGCGGCTAACCTTAATATGTACGGTGGCTCTATTAACGGTAACTATCAGATAAAGCCACACGGTTCATATACAAACGCAAATGACCCGCAAAGCGTTGCCTGTGTTACATCCAATAATGCGAAGCTTTATGACGGAAGCATAACAGGCAACTTTGTAGGTATGGGACATGATAATGAAACAATAGGAACTGTTGCGGGCGTTGCTACACGTAATACCTTACAGTTGTATATTAAAAACGGTATGATTGATAAAAACATACTTGTAACCGTTGGAACCTTCGGTGAATTTACACTGGACGAAAACGGACACTACACCTGCGAAATTGACCCATCAAATTTCCTTAATATAACAGATAACGGTGACGGAACCTACACCTATACAAGGCAGTACAATAAATATACCTTGCACGAATATAATAATTCAGTATTGTTTAAAAATCACGACGGAAGCATAATAGACGCTTATATGATTGATAAAGACGGAAATGTTGTAGCATCATATTCGGCAAATACATCTGTAATTATTCCGCAGGGCAAGTGGTCAAATGTAAAGGGACAGTGCGTTGAGGCTTTGGTTGATACGTCAAAGCAGGGCACATATTACCCGTTGCATATAGCAGACGCAGATGACGGAAGCTGTATAACAGCCATTCCTTGCAAGCTTTGTGGCAATGCGGTTGTAGAGGGGAACGAAGCGCATAATCTTATAGAAAGCCTTACATATGCAAGCTACACCTCATACGGAACATACAGCTGCGAATGCACAAATGACGGCTGTACAGTAAGTGACTTTACTAACGAGCAATATTTACCTATGTTTACAATGCTCGGCTTTTCCGTTTCACAGTTTAGCAATGTAGACGGAACAGTTTCTATGATGCAGGGCTTCTTGATGAATAAGGAAGTAATTTCCTTGTATGAAAGCTTAAACGGTATTAAGCTTGCAATCGGTCTTGTGGCGACAATAGAGGGCAATTATGAAAACAGCCCCTTGAAGCTTGAGGGCGAGGACGTTGTTGCTACCTCAGATAAGGTACAGATGTACAATGCAACCTCAGGACCAAACGATGCTATCGAAATTAAAATCTGCGGCTTAGACCCGAATAACCAAAACCATATGTCAGCAAAAATCATATACTGCGGTTATATAAGCGACGGTCAAAGTATAAAATACATTGACAACGGAAGCACCTATGAGACGGCAGCATCAAGAACCTATAACGAGGCGCTTGAGCTTTGCAAATAATTAAATAAGGATCCTGACAGCTTGAAGTAAAGCTGTCAGGATTTTTTTATTTTTGATAATAAATATTGAACTTTTAATTTAACTGTGATATAATGGTTTTACCACACGAATTAAATAAAACCACGTAAGAGTACGCATTTTATTTTTTGATAAAAATGCATACTCCATTTCTGCGTACTTGTATGTGGTTAATTCGTGTGGTAACGATTGGGGTTGTGCGTTTTTTGTGCACCCTTAATCGGGTGCACTTTTTTATTATAAAATCAGTATAGCATAGCTAATGTATCAAAAACCGAAGGGTATGGGAGCTTTTTGACACATCAAATATGCTATGCTGAAACAAATTAAAAAACAAAGGAGAAAGCAATGAAATTTTTTTACTCACCTGTCAAGCTTTTATCACTAATCAAGAACAAGGAAAAATATGTGATAAAGGAAGAAATAAGAAATGCAGAGTGGTATCTTTCAGGTAACGGAGAAAATGCTTATGCGCACGCAGATACCATAGCTAAAAAAATCGCATTTTTTAATGGCTATTTAACGGAAAAGACAAACAAAAAGGAAACAAACGGTGGCTGCTTAGGAGCGATATTTTCTTCGGGTAAGGGGAAAAAGCCCGATAATGATATTATGAAAATGTCACTTTTCTTAGCCACAGGAGTGGCTGGTTCTACACTTAGCTATTCTGCCTACCCCGATATATTGGACGAAAGCAAAAACCCAATGCTACAGGCTTTTGTTAAAAACGGTGTATTTAATACCTGTAGCCTTCTTGCAGCCTTAAAGGGAGAAGGAGAGGAAGCCTTTTCCGATGCAAGCAATGCTCCGTATAGAAGAATAACCTATTGTAATCGGGGCGACACAACTGAGCTATACAGACTTGAAAGATTGATAATAGCAATCGGAGAGTCGGATAACGACTGCAAGCTGGTTGCTCCGTATTTACACGATTTTAACAGTATGGAGGTAAAATAAAATGGAAGAAAATAAAAGAGAGCTTATAGAAAAGCTACGCAACACCCATAGGCTTTGGAACGAAACGAATAAAGCGAAACAATATAGGTATCAGCTTGATGATGAGGAGGCTAAAGTACAAAACGTACTTGCCACCGGCACCAATCAAAAAATAAAAGGTATAATTGAAAGAGGGGAAGCTAACATTTCTCCACGTCCACAGTTGCCAAAGGAATTTTTTAATGCTCCGCCGCAAAGGCCCGAAGTCCCCGATTGCCGCAATGCAAAGGATGTTATGATGACCGGTGTCTACGGACTTCTTGTGTATGCTGCCTTTATATTTTGGATAGCTTTGTTTGTTATAAACAAATTAACATACATAAGAGAAACGTGGACGTTTGCTATTGTAGCTGTTTTCGTTGCGTTGCTTTTCCCTTGGATAACTAAGGGCAGAAAAAGGGCGCAGGTGCTAAGCTATGAGCAGACCTGCAAGGAATATGAGCAAAATCTTGAAAAATGGGAAAAAGAGCTTGACGAAATATTAAATGAGGAAGAAATAACAAGCTTTTTAAATAGATTTTGCGAGTTTGATAGCTCATTTGTAAGCTTTTTAAGAAATACAGATGCTCAAATCAAGGACGAAATGAACGCGAGCAATGAAAAAAAGCATATGATATACCTTGATTACAGTAACAAGAAAAGAGAAGCCGAGGAGCACATTGCAGAAACCGAGAGGGAGCTTGAAGCTATCGGAATCGTGACCCCAACATATTATTATCTTGCCCACTCAATTGCCGACGTTTTGGAAAACGGAAGAGCCGATACCTTAAAGGAGGCATTAAACATAGCCATTGAGGATGAACGCAGAGAAAGAGAAGAGCAGCAAAGACGTGAGGAGGCTGACAGACAAGCGCAAATTCTTGAAAGACAGGCAGAGGAAGCAAGAAGACACAATCGAGAAATGGAGCGCGCAGCGAAAGAACAGGCCGAGGCGGCTGAAAGGAATTACGAGGAAAACAGACGTCACAATCGAGAAATGGAAAGAAATTCAAGAGAGCAGCAAAACAGGTCATACGGAAATTCAATATGCTTAAGCTGTGCTAACTATGCCGGCAGGGGCGGAAGCTGTAATGGCAGCTTTGTTAAAAATACAGGAACCTGCGGCTCTTTCAGATCTTAACAAATTACAAAAAATCCTTGCGGAAAATTCTGCAAGGATTTTTTAATGAATAAAGCCACATATAAGCGCGCATCTTATTATAAAATGCAATTGCGTGCTTGTATGTGGTTAATTCGTGTGGTACGGTTTTGCGTTTTAATGCACTCTTAAATAGGAGTGCATTTTTATTTGTGTTATTAGTATATCAAAGTCAATGTATCAAAAAAAGGACACAACTCTGCATTTTAAAGGCGAAAACAGTTTATTTATTTTTCAGAGTGTGTTATAATGCAAAAAGAGAGTAATTGAATCAGGAGATTTATTATGTCGTATAACAGCAACCGTTTAGCAGGCTTACATATTTATTCCATTCTTTTAAAGTATACGGGCGATAATGAGCATAGGCTAACCCACAAGCAAATAGCTTATTATCTTAAAAGAGATTACGGAATAGAGCTTGAAAGAAAAGCAATTAGTATATATTTAAAGGAGCTTGAGGCTTGTGATGAGTTAAATGTAGAGGTAACTCCAAAGGGCTCATATGCTTACGGAAGCTTTGATGAGTCAGAGCTTCGCATTTTAATAGACTCGGTTTTATCAAGTAAATTTATTGACAAAAAAAGAGCATACGACCTTATACAAAGGCTTTGCTCCTTGTCACATAACCGATTTAAGCCGAGGTCCCCAAATTCACTTGATTCAACGGTAAAAAGCGAAAATAAAAGCTTACTCAGCAATATAGATTTAATTGCAGAAGCCATAGATAAAAGCAAAAAAATTAAGTTTATATACAATAATTACGAGGCAGATAAAAGATTGCATCCCATTAGTGATACTCCGTTTGTGGTTGTCCCGTATCAGCTTTTTATGACGGACGAAAAATATTATTTGTTTGGTCTTGTTGAAAATGAAAAAAACTACTTCAAATTTGAGCTTGACAAAATAACAGGGTGCGCTATTGTCAAAAAGGGTGATGAGGCAGAAGATGATTACACCGATATTTATTCATTTGTTCAGCCGAAGGAGACTGTAAATGTTAAGCTGAGAGTTGAAGCCTTTGCAATAAATGATGTTATATCATATTTTGGAAAAAACATATCTATTTTTCCAAGTGAAAATAATTCCTTAGAGGTAAAATTCGAGGCCGATTTGGACCAGGTGTGCGGTTGGGCGCTAAAGCACGGTGACGTAGCAGAGATTATTTTCCCAAATAAAGCAAGACAGAAAATACGCAGGATTATATCAAGAATGGATATGGCTTACGTAAAAAACGAGAAAACAAAGCAGCTTATAATTCCAAACGGAACAACCGAAATAAGCGAGTGGGACTGTTTAAATGACGGTACAAATATAGATTATCTTTTTATACCAAAAAGCCTTGTAAGGATAAATCCCCGTGCCTTCTATGGAAAAAACAGTATTGCAAAAATAGAGGTTGACAAGGAAAATCCTATTTATCACTCCTGCAATAATTGTATTATTGAAACGAAAACAAACACGCTTGTTTTAGGCGGTGAAAACAGTATAATACCTAAATATGCAACAAGAATTGGAAAGAGCGCTTTTAATGGCAGAGGAAAGCTGAAAAGCATAAAAATCCCCGAGGGAGTGGTTAAAATTGGCTATATGGCATTTTGCGGCACAGGCTTAAAGGACATTGAAATACCAAAAAGCGTAAAAGCAATAGACTCCTTTGCCTTTGCGCTTTGCCAAATTAAAACCCCTCCGAATTTAGATATCCAACCGGAAGCAATAGGAGAGGGCATTTTTGCTGACATCAAGGAAGCAAGGGCTATAAAATCAAAAAGATAAAATAAAACATTTTAAAGGGCATTTATTGACTTTAGTAGCTTTGCGTGATATAATCAAATTAGTATATATTTTAAAGGAGTTATTTATGAAAAAGAGAGTATTGTTAATTTTATCAATAATTGCAATTTTATGTTGCTTCTTTGCCATTACAGCTTCTGCCCAAAAGGAGATTACCGGTGTAACACATACATATTATGTCGTTACAAGCCAAACATCCAATAAGGCGCTTGAGCTACAAGGCGAGGGAAAGGAAACAATTGTTTTGTCCGAGGTTTATGCTTCAACTGTTTCATCTACTGAAGCTGACTGGATTGCACAGTTTGAGGAAGGCGCGCATATTGAGCTTATCTTTGCGGAAAGCATTGTTGAATCCGTTAGTGACAAGGTGGGCATTCTGCTAAACAAAGCAATTACCGTAACCGTTCGCTACAATGGCTATTGCCATTTGATAACTAACACGCAAAATCGTGAAAATGTATTTGTTTTGAGGCACAGTGGCGCGCAAATCAATTTTATTGGCTCAACCAATATTTATGATGAAAACGGTGATGTAATAAAGAATTTTACTTATGATCCGAACGACCTTTCTAAAAACACAGTACAGATTCGTCACGGTAAGGTGTATTGCTGGGTTTTTGACGGAAGCGTTTATGCAGAAAACATCAGCTCCTTAACAGGTGAGGAGCTTGTTTACACAATTGATGACGACAGCAGTGCAGACACGCCTACTGTTAACACATATGAGTTTGTTGATTGCAGCATTAAATCGAGCTCAGTTGGCTTAGGCTTGATTGGTAAAGATTCTACAAAGAAAATTGTTATTGTAAGACGTGGATACTGTAACTCCATCCAAGGATACACAATTTGCAACGGCACTCTTTTTGAAAATTGCGAAATTGATAAATTTCAAATGGACTGCTGGGGAATTTCAAACCAAATGGCTGAGTTTATTAACTGCAAAATAGGTACAATTGTCTTAAGCTCAGGCAGAACACACTTGAAGCTTATAGACTGTACCGTTGAAGAAGAGAACATTAGCCAAAGCGGTGACGGTGGCGGAGATAGCTTTATTTTAGTTTACACAAGTCCAAGCTGTGAAGCTCCGGGAAATTGCAAAATTTTACGTTCCACCGGCAAGGGCACAGCCCAAGATCTTTATGTAGATGTAGCTGATGCGTATAATGCTGAAAATAGCGCAGCCTTAGGGCACAATGCTGCTTGGAATCTTAGCTTTAATGGCATAAAGTATTTGAGCACATGCTTAGCTACTAAGTCCTGCACAAGATGTGACCTTACTGAAAATAGCATAGAAATTGGTGCAATTATTGTACCAAAGGGCTATTCTTGCTTTGAAGATCCTGAAAAGCCTTACGTTTGTATGGGCTTTGATATCAATCTAAAGGCTATTGCTCAATATGAGGAGATTACAGGCGGCAAAATTAACATTGGCGCCGTAGTTGCAATCAAGGAAAAAATTGGACAGGGTGTTTGCCCACTTGATGAAAACGGAAACGCAATTACCCTAAGCTCAGGCAATGTGATAAAGGTTGATATAACTGAATTTGCTTGTGCAGCCCTTGATGTGAAGGTTACATTGGGAGAGGGTCACCTTGATACCGACATTTTAATGTCCGGCTATATAATTGAAGAAGACGGTGAGAAAATTGATATTTCCTACATCCAAGAGGACAAGAGTAGCTTAGTTGAAAATGGCAACTTTGCGTACGTTTCCTACAGTCAGGTTTTAGCAAAAAACGGTTAAACAAAAGCCTTGCAGAATTGGCGTGATACTCTTAACGGAGTATCACGCCAGTTCTATTCGCCTCTGGCGAGTGATATTGCTTTGCAGTGATATTCGGCTTACGCCGAGTGGTATTCGCTACGCGAGTTATCCGGCGAATAGAATATCACTGTGAGGCATAGCCGAACAATATCACTGCCCGAAGGGCAATATCACTCTTTGCGATAGCAAAGAATACCACTCATAAAAATGCAGAAAAGAGAGAGTTTTACGGAATTTTAC
>JAFTZI010000027.1 GCA_017461055.1 Clostridia bacterium
CTCTTGCAAGCAAGAGCAAGCGGGAAGGTTCTGCCTTTGCTTGGGTTGGTTCGATGAGTGTACGGGCTACAAAGACAGGTGTGAAAAACTGTCTTTTGTTTTTACCTTAATCGAAAAATTGATTTTGATTTTGCGTTCGGGGTATATCTGAATTTGATTTATTCCAAAATATCAAAATATAACGAAATAGCTTCTCACTTAAACTGATAAAAGCTCTCAACATTTGCGTTGTTGTTTTTCGCCAAGATAAATGATATACTATCATTGCCGGCAAGAAAAATACGGAGGACAAATTATGATATGTAAGATTGGTGAAAAAATTCGCACATTACGATTGCAAAAAGCTATGACACAAGAGCAGTTAGCAGAGCGTTTAGGTATATCATATCAATCGGTTAGCAGATGGGAAAATGGTGTGACTTACCCTGATATTGAGTTTCTTCCTACCATTGCTAAACTGTTTTCAGTTTCAACGGATTATCTTTTAGGACAAAATGAAGATGAAAAGAAAAAAGAAATTCGCAAGGGTATAAATAGCATTTCGGAAATGGATATAAAAAATTTAGATATGCTTATAGAACTGATTCGCGTTTGTAGGCGTGAGCAGGACAACGGAGAGTATTTCAGGGATATTTGCTACTCTCTTCGATATTCTTCGTTACATCAAAACAGTGCTGTACTTGAGGAATTGCGAAAAAGTAAAGAAATCTTTTTCGATACCTGCTCCGATGCGGCAATTCGTTCGGAAGCACTCGGATATTATGCTTGCTTAGAAGAGGAACATCATATCAAAGGATTGCTGGACAGATATGCTTCGCATTATGCAACGGACAGGGATTATTTGTTGAAGGAACGGTATTTATTCCGCGACGAATTTGAACGATTTGAAACATCAAGACAAAGATATTTACACAAGCAAATCGCATATTTAATAGATGGTGATATTTCTCTTTGGCGTGATAGCAGCAAGGCGATGGAAGCAGAATATACGTTGTTCGAAAACAATGCAAAGCTTGCACTGCTCCATAGTATGTGTCAAGAATCTCCCACCGAGGAAAATCCCATTACTTGTGGCAACGCTCCTGATGTCTTTGCAGTACAACGCATTTACATTGGTATGAGGCAAGTATGTGCTTATGCCTATTTGGGCGAAAATGCGAAGGCATATGCTGTACTCAATGATATCATTCAATTGATAGAACAGCTTTTGACTATGCCTGACGGAAGCAAGCTTCGTTCTACATCTCCCGCACTTGATATTTTAGAAGTTACAATAAAAGCAAACAAAAACGGCGATAGCTCGAGATGTGGAAAATATTTATTGTACACATTAGAAAACGGAGAACAAGAAATGTTTGGTGAGATTTTTCCACAGAGTGAGTTGGAATGCTTAACTACCGCAGAATACGCTCGGTGGGGCTGGTTACACCAACTTCGCAAAGAAGAACGCTTTCTTGAACTGATAGAACGCTTGTCAAAAACAATTAAATAGTATTGTTGTCTAGTAACATCAGGGAGACAAGGGACGGTTCCTTGTCTCCTTTTTATACTAACAAAACAAGGAAAAATAAGCAAAGCAAGGCTGAAAATCAGCCTTGCTTAAATTTGTTTTAATGTGATACAGAAGTTTAAACCAACGCAAAGCGTTGTATGTAATCACGCAAAAGACAAGGGGCGGTGAAGTGAATCCCATTTAGTTCACGGTTCTTTGTCTCCATTTTTATTCTCCGTCGTAATAGTCCACATTACTTGTTTTTTTATAAAGTTTGTTAATTCCCATACCCCACACACCGATTTTGTCAGAGTCGGGATATATGGTTATATCTACATCGTGAACAACATCAAAGTCGATGTAAACAAGGTTTTCAGTTTCTGATGAATTTGTTAGCTTATGTGCACCGTCCGAACCTGTCGGAAAGAATAGCAGTTCTCCTGCACGAACTATGCGTTCACCGTCCGGAGTTTTCAAAATTCCTTCGCCACTGATAATATAAAATGTCTCTTCATTGTTGTGGTGGAAATGATATGGATATGCCGATTTTTTCGGCGGTATCTCATAAATGCTCACCAAAGAGTTTTTGGCAGCTCCGAAAGGTATAAACTTGCGACGATAATATTCGTATTCATTATGTTCGCATTTATGACTTTTAGGTATATTTTCGATTAGCTCGTGCTTAATTTCGCTCATAGATATACACTCCTCGAATGATTTATTCAAAAAATTTCGTTTTCGATTTTAAATTTTTTCTGTATGTAATTAGAACCATAAAAACATTATGTGCATTATATCACATTTTTAATATAATATCAATATTTTCAAAGCATTTAATGAAGTGCTTTTTTAATTTTGGCACTGTGGCGTGTGCTTGTATATATACAAGTGGCTTGGATTGGCAATATAAGAGAAAAAGCAAGGTTGATTTTTCAGCCTTGCTTTGATGTATTTATGGAAGAAATGAGCATAACACGGATGCTTGTACAAGCATTATTTAGTGCTTTGTATGTGTTTTCATCAATATAGTTAGTTTTGAAAAGTAATTCGAGCCAATAGCCTGTTTCGTTGGCTTCTTTTAAAGCAATTTGAAGCTTTGAGATAAAGTCAGCTTTTCCGTGTGCGTAATGCGCTTCACGAATGTTTGCGCCGATACTTGTACCGCTTCTGCCAATTTGGTTTGAAATGATAGACTCTCTTTTTTCCTTTAAGCTTTTTACAAGTTCGATAATAGAAACAGCAAAATCCACAGATTGAACTGATAATTTATCGTCTTTCATAATTTACTCCTTTTCAATGAAGCATTAACTTTGTTAATATGAAGCAGTTGCTACGCAACAATGAAGCACTCGCTTTGCTCGCATGAAGCGAAGCATACAAATAAATTAGCGAAGCGACTTCATTAGGCGAAGCCAACTTCATTAACAAAGTGTCTTAATACACCGAAGGTGTGCTTCATTCACAAACAAAAATCGAACACCCGAAAGTGTTCGATTTAGGTTTATTTTGGTGACCCGTACGGGAATCGAACCCATGTTACAGCCGTGAAAGGGCCGTGTCTTAACCGCTTGACCAACGGGCCATTTATGGTGGCGGAAATGGGATTTGAACCTATGACCTGCCGGGTATGAACCGGATGCTCTAGCCTCTGAGCTATTCCGCCGTAATGCTCAATCGCTTAATGCTTGACTATTATATCACAAGCATTATTAGTTGTCAAGTCCCTTTTTTAATTTTTTTAAACTTTTTTTGAGTGCTTATTTATTTAGCTTTGCGTAGGTTTTATCTACGAACTTGTTTTCGGTCACAATAAATCTTTCGTGAGTGCCTTCGCCGATTTTTCCTGCCTCGTCAAATGCTTCGACTAAAAACTCAACCCTTCTTCCGTCTACGCCTGTAACGGTGGCTGTTGCGCATACCTCCATATCGACAGGTGTGGCGGACAGGTGCTTAACATTCATCAGGGTGCCAACACTGCTTGTTCCCTCTTCAAGCGCGCCTTCTATTGCTTTGTATGCGGCTTCTTCCATTAAAGCTATCATTTTGGGCGTTGCCAAAACAAGAAGTGTACCGCTTCCTACCGATTTTGCTGTGTCTTTTTCTTCAACTATTATTTTTGTTGTATATTTCATTCCTAGTTCTATCATAATAAAATCTCCTAATTTGTCAAATTATCGACACGTGTGGCTATTTATTCCTTATATTTACGTGTTTTTTGCCACAGAAACGCCAGCGCTTCAATGGGAACTCCGATAATAAACACTGTCCACAGATTTGCTTGCTCGTACAAAAGCATATGCAGGTAAAGGGCGGCGATACCTGACCATGTGCAAATTGAGGCAAATACAAATTTAGCAACCCAATTGAAAACATTCCTACATGTGTATTGCAGTAGCACACATGCTACAGGAATTGCCCAAATAAATGCAATCCAATAGCCTTTTCCTGTAATTTGTGAATATGCAAACCACACAGTTGCAAACAATAAAACTATAACTGCTGTTAAAATTCCCAGCCACACCCTGTACAATTTTGCATTTTTTGCAGCATTTGGATTTTCTTCCTTGGGGGAGCATTCCTCATCAACCAAGTCATTCATTGTTATTTCATAAAAGGAGCAAAGCTCATAAAGAACATTTATATCGGGCAAGGTTTCTCCGTGCTCCCATCTTGAAACAGCTTTGTCGGAATAATTAAGCCTTTCGGCAAGCTCAACCTGAGTCAATCCTTTATTTTTGCGAAGCATTGTCAGGTTTTTTGCAACAATTGCTTTTACGTCCTTCATTTAAGCTCTCCTTTCGTCTTTTTTATGATTATACACCAAAAATCTCCAAAAATCAAGGGTTTTTAGGCAATTCCACAATTTGTGGAATGCGATTTCCACAATTTCGCAAGTGGTGAGAATGATTTTGAGAGCCCTTTATATAAAATGTCCTTTACATTTCACTCCACTTTTGGTAAAATCTAACCGTAGCCAGCCTCTACTGCTATGCTTGCTACCAATACTTTTGGGAGGTATTATGAAAAAACAAAGAGTAATATATTTTTCCGATGAATTAAGTAACGAATTTTCCAAGGCTCAAATAAAGCCGAAGAAAATTGATAAAAGCTACATTTACGATTATAATACCAATTTTAAAAAATTTACTCATTTCTTTTGGTACAGAGTCATTGCTTTTCCTTTAGCTTTTCTTTATACTAAAATCAAATTCGGTCATAGGATTGTAAATCAAGAGGTTTTAAAGCCATACAGGAACACAGGGTACTTTATTTACGGCAATCACACACAAGATATCGGCGATGCCTTTATGCCGCAGATGATTGACAAATCACGCGATAAGTATGTAATTGTTCATTCTAATAATGTTTCCATTCCTGTTCTTGGCAGGATTACTCCTTCCTTGGGCGCTATTCCCTTGCCTGATGATTTAGATGCTTACAAAGGCTTTACCAAAATTATTGAAAAGCGAATTTACGAGAAAAAAGCGATTATTATTTACCCTGAGGCGCACATTTGGCCATATTACACCAAAATACGTCCGTTCGTTGACGCTTCCTTTCAATACCCAATAAAGCTGGGCGCACCTGTCTTTTGCTTTACTAACACTTATCAAAAAAGAAGGTTTTCTAAAAAGCCGAAAATTGTTACTTATGTTGACGGTCCTTTTTTTACTGACAAGAAGCTTTCTCTTAAGGAGCAACGCGCTGATTTAAGAAACCAAGTGTTTAGCTGTATGGAAAGCCGAGCCGCTTTATCCCAAATTGAATGGATAAGGTATATTAAAAAGGAAGATAGCGATGATTAATATTTTGTATTGTGGAAACGATACGGTATTTGATGGCTTGCTTACCTGTACTCTTTCAATTCTTAAAAGAAGTAAGCTTGATGAGCCATTTACATTTTATGTATTTACTATGGACGTTTCGCACCTAAAGGACTCTTATGTACCAATCAGCAACGCTCATATGGACTTTTTTAACAAGGTAATTAAAAAATACAGTCCGAAAAGCAAGGCTGTTTTAATTGATGTAACAGATATTTATATGAGGGAGTTTGACAAGTGCCCAAACGAAGGTGCATACTGCTCTCCTTATACTCTTATCAGGCTGTTTGCCGATATAGTTGAGGGAATGCCCGACAAGCTTTTATATTTAGATGCTGACATTTTATTTAACCGTGATATCAGATTGCTTTATAACACTAATATTGACGGTTACGAATATGCCGCTGCCTGCGACCATTACGGAAAATATCTTGTTAAGCCGGATTATATTAATGCGGGTGTCATTCTCTTTAATTTAAAGGTGGCTAAGGAAACCGGCTTGCTTAAAAAAGCGCGGGCGCTTATAAAAAGCAAAAGGCTTCCCTTTGCCGACCAGAGCGCATTAATTCGCGCAACGACCAAAAAGAAGCTTCTTGCGCAAAAGTTTAATGACCAGAAATTTCTGCACAAATCTACTGTGGTCAGACATTTTTCCAAAAGGCTGTTTTGGCTACCGTACCCACACACTGATAATATTAAGCAATGGCACGTAAGTGATGTGCACAGAGTTTTTAAATACTATCAGTTTGACGATGTTTTATATGAATACATTTATTTAAAAAATAAATTTGACAATGAGGTTTTACACAATGAGCAATAAGATTATTCCTATTTTCTACGCCTGCGATGATGCTTTTGTTAAGTACACTATTGTGTCCTTAAGCTCAATGATTCAAAACGCATCTAAGGATTATCAGTACAAGATTTATGTTTTAAACACTAATATTGGCGAGGATATGAAAAGCAAGCTTTCCGCACTTGAAAACGAAAACTTTGAAATTAGTTTCACAGACGTTTCAGAGTACTTAAATTCCGTTACTAAGGACTTGCCTATTCGTCACTACTACTCCAAGACTACCTATTACAGATTCTTTATAGCTGAAATGTTCCCCGAATATTCTAAGGCGATTTACATCGACAGCGATACTATTGTTTTGGGTGACATATCAAAGCTATATGAAACCGATATTGGAGATGCTTATCTCGGCGCTTGTCACGAGCAGGCTATGGTACAGGTTGATGTTTACGGCACTTACTGCGAAAAGGTTGTAGGCGTTTCACGACATAATTTCTTTAATGCGGGGCTTATGCTTTTAAACTGCAAGCAATTCCGTGACAAGAAGGTGCTTAAGAAGTTCTTACACTATCTATGGGAGTACAATTTTGTTGTTACACAGGATGAGGACTACTTAAACCTTATTTGTAAGGACCAGGTATTTTGGCTTGACCAAAAATGGAACACGGAATTGACTGAGGGTCTTAACTACAATTATGATGTAACTACCGCTTATATTTTACACTATATTATGGTTAACAAGCCTTGGCACTACCACCAGTGTCGCTGTGCCGATATATTCTGGAGCTATGCTGAGAAAACATCTGTTTATGATATTTTAAAGGCTGAGCTTGACGCATATACCGATGAGCAAAGAGAAAGAGACCGTTTGTCAGGTGAAAACTTGGCTCAGATGGCTTATGACGAAACACATAAAAGGGACAATTATCAAAACAAGCTTAATGAAACTAAGCGCTCTAAATACAGAGTGCAATTACTTAAAAAGATTGAAAAGTATGAGCGTGAGGGCAGATTTGATGAGGATATAGAGGACGATCCACCGTCAAGAATGATAATGCCTGACGAAATTGATTACCTAAGAAAAAGCCCTATGGCTAAGGTTAAAACAAGAATTGCTCACGAAAAGGCAAAGGTTTTCTTAAAAACTATTCTCGATAAGAAAATTATGATTATCAAGGACATTAAGGGCGTTGAAAACTGGACCGATTTGCAAACAGGCGCTATTGTTACCTGTAACCACTTTAATGCCTTTGACAGCTTTGCTATTCAAGAGGCTTATCACGCAGCTAAGAAGTGGCCAAAAAAGAAGTTTTACCGTGTTATAAGAGAAGGTAATTATACATCCTTCCCCGGCTTTTTCGGTGAGCTTATGAAGCATTATTATACGCTTCCTCTTTCATCAAATATGAAAACAATGGTTAAGTTTACCGATGCTACCAATACGCTTTTGAAGCAGGGCAACTTTGTGTTGTTCTACCCTGAGCAGGCTATGTGGTGGAATTACCGTAAGCCAAGACCGCTAAAGCCGGGTGCTTTTAAGTTCGCTGTTAAAAATAATGTTCCTGTTCTTCCCTGCTTTATTACTATGAAGGATTCCGATATTTTAGGCGAGGATTTAAGAAGGGAAATTAAGGATTTTGACGTTGACGAAAACTTTTTACCAGACGGCTACTATGTACAGGAATACACAATTCACATAGGTAAGCCTATATATCCCGATTCCAGCCTAACTCCAAGGGAAAATATGGAATATATGGCCAAGAAAAACTTTAAGGTTTGGAAGGAAATTTACGAAAAGGAATACTGCATGCCGCTTACATTCCTTACAAAAGAGGATAAATAATTGTTTTTTACTTACTATAAAAAGCACCTTGGGAGCTTTCTTTCCAAGGTGCTTTTGCGTTCAAAACAAAAAATAACGACTTGTGAAGCTCTAATTTCTCAGTCGTTATTTTTCATCCTTTATTCCTAATATATAGTCTGCGCTGACATTGTAATATTTGCAAAGCTTTATTAAGTGATGTATAGGCAATTCATTTGCACCGCGCTCGTACCTTGCATACATGGTCTGAGAGGTCCCCAACAAATCGGCTATTTCCTGTTGCGTGTCATCATGGTCCTCTCTTAAATCACGAATCCTTTTTATATAATTCAAGTATTTTTTCTCCTACCCTATTCGCTACGAATATATTATAACAAGTAAATTTGTTTACTATTGACATTAGTGAATATTTGTACTATAATTAAGCTATAACAGAAAAGGAGATTTTAACCTATGTATAAGAAAACAGCTTTAATTTTATTAAGCTTAGTACTGTTTTTATGCATTTCCTGCAATGATGACAATAAGCCTAACGCACCTGACGCTTGCTTATGTGAATATGATAGCTGGGTTATTAAAACCGAAGCTACCTGTACAAGTGACGGTGTTATCTTTTCCACCTGCAAGCTATGCGGTAATGTAAGCACCAAGCCGTTAACCGCAAAGGGACATACCTTGAGTGTTATTCCGAAGATTGCGCCGACCTGTACAAAGGAAGGATTTACTGAAGGTGTTGAGTGTACTGTATGCAATGAAACAGTTACTGCGCCAAGTGTTATTGAAAAAATGCCGCATAACTATATTGATGGCATTTGTACGAGCTGCGGTTCAAGCTATTTTAGTCAAGGCTTAGAATTTATTTTGAACCAAGATGAAAAATCCTTCAATGTTAAAATAGGAGACTGTAAAGACAGCTTTGTTATTATTCCTGAAGCATACAACGGTTTACCCGTTACTCTTATTAAAAGCGATTCCTTTAACAACTGTGATTTTACAAAAATATCTGTTCCAAGCTCAGTTTTAACAATTGAAAAGGGAGCCTTTAAGGGTTGTGATAAATTAGAAAGCATTTCTCTTCCTTTTGTGGGCAAGAGCCTTGATTCCATTGGAAAGGAATCGGTTTTCGGTTACATTTTCGGTGACGAGGAGTTCGCAAATTCGGTAAGCGTAAAGCAGGCATACTCTTCAATATGGGCTGTTACCTATTACGTTCCCGTAAGCTTAATTAATGTTCATTTAACTAATGATAAAATACCGTTTGGTGCATTCAGCGGTTGCTCAAGCATACAGGGCATAAGCACAAATGGTAATATTTCAAATGTTCCCGACTATGCCTTTTTAAATTGCTCTGCATTAAAGGAGATACCCAATTTAAGCAATACTGTAAAAATAGGAGATTGCGCCTTTCAAAATTGCACAAGTCTTACCGGTGTTTCAATTGGAAAGCTTACCGAGGCCATAGGCGATAATGTATTTTTAGGCTGCTCGGCTTTAGCTGAAATAACAGTACATCCCGACAATACTGCTTATAAATCGGTGGACGGTAATTTATATAGCAAGGACGGAAAAGTATTTTTGTATTATTCCCAAGGAAATAATAATGAGGAGTTTAGTTTAACTGACGGGGTAACAAGTATAGGCAGCTATGCTTTTTACGGAATTACAGCATTGAAAAGAATCAATCTGCCAAATGGCTTAGAGGTGATTGGAAGCTCTGCTTTCAGAGGTTGTTCTTCATTAAATGATATTACTTTGCCAAACAGTGTTACCAAAATAGGCGGCTCTGCATTTTTGGGCTGTGAGCAGTTGACTACTGTTGTATTTTCAAGCTCCCTTACTTTAATTGAGTCCTATGCTTTTCAAAAATGCAAGGCGCTTACTACTGTCATTTTCCCTGACAGCTTATTTGAAATTGAAAATTATGCTTTTTCCGTATGCTCAAGCTTAACTAAGGTTTATATACCTGACAGCGTGGAAATTATTGGTGAAAATGTATTTTGGAGAAGCTACGATGCCATAATTTATTGCGAGGCGTCGGAAGCCAAGGAGCAGTGGAGCGCAGATTGGAATCCGAGTGAATGTGATGTTTTTTGGGGGCGCACCTCTATAGATTAACAAGCTGAAATGGGCTGTCGCTAATGCGGCAGCCCATTTGATTATGTTTGTTTATATTATTTCCTCTAAAGACTTAATATATCCATAGTCCTTTTTGTCAAGGTATGCTTGTTGCTCATTAAAATTAAAGGTAATTGTGTCCTTATTATGTGTATCTGAGGTGATTACAAATTTTTTCCCGCTTTTTGCTATTTTATCAATTGTTGGCTTATCGGGATAGGGGGTTGTTCGATAGCCGCGAGAGATTGCGCCTGTATTGATTTCAAAAATTGCAGGTGACTTTAATAGCTCCTCTAAGGCATCGTCAATTGCTTTTACGTAGCGTGGGTTATTTATGTCTATCATCGGATGAGTTTCATTAAACTTGGTAACCAAGTCAAAATGCCCGATTATTTGGCATTTTGTTTTGTTGAAGACATCCTTGACAAGCTTGAAATAATCCTCGCAATATGAGTACACATCCCCATTATAATGCTTATTTACAAAGTCCTCCATTGCCTTACCTGACAAATCCACAGGAAGATATTCACCGTTTTTATAAACAAAATGGACTGAGCCTATAATGTAATCGTAGCCCTCAGCAGGAATGGAATAATAGTCCTGCTCTATGCCTACAAAAATCTTGATTTTGTCCTTATACTTTTCCTTAAGCGCTAATATTTCATTTTTGTACGACTCAATTTTGTCCTTGGTAAAGCTCCACTCGCAGTCGAATGCCATTGGAGCATGGTCGGAAAAGCCGATTTCTGCGCAGCCTTTCTCTATGGCTGAGAGTACCATTTCCTCTAATGTGCTTTTACCGTCGCTATATGTGGAGTGGGTATGATAGCTTGATAATGTCATTGTGTCATTTTCTCCTGCTTAACCTTATGGTCAATTATATGACGTGAAGCAAGCTCCTTTTGAATATCCTCAACGGAAATTCCCATTTGTACCATTAATACCATTACGTGATATGCAAGGTCGGCAATTTCGTATATTGTTTCCTTTTTATCGTCTGCCTTGCCTGCAATGATTACCTCTGTACACTCCTCGCCTACCTTTTTAAGAATTTTATCAATTCCCTTTTGGAAAAGATAAGTTGTGTATGAGCCCTCGGGCATATCGTTTTTACGTCCTTGCAAAAGCTCGTACAAGCCTTCTACTGAAAACTCGTGTCTTTCCTCACTTTGATATACTTGATTTGTAAAGCAGGAATCTGTTCCTGTATGGCAAGCAGGTCCGTCCTTTTCAACAACTACTGTTAATGCGTCATTATCGCAATCGGCTGTTATGGAAACGATGTGCTGATAGTTTCCGCTTGTTTCGCCCTTTAACCAAAGTTCCTGTCTTGAGCGACTGTAAAAGCAGGTAAGACCCTTTTCCATTGAAATTTTCAGGCTTTCCTTATTCATATATGCAACGGTTAACACCTTTTTTGAATATGCGTCTACAACGACAGCAGGGATTAAACCGTTTTCGTCAAATTTTAGAGCTTCTATATCTAACATAATTATAACCTAACCCTTATATTGTTTTCCTTTAATTCTTTCTTTAAATCACTGATTTTGACCTCTCCGAAATGGAAAATTGATGCGGCAAGTCCTGCATCGATATCAGGTATTTCCTTAAACAAATCAACAAAATGCTGAATTGAGCCGGCACCTCCCGATGCTATTACAGGAACATTTACTGCCTCGCATACAAGCTTTAAAAGCTCAATATCGAAGCCGCCCTTAACTCCGTCTGTATCTATGGAGTTAACTACAACCTCACCGGCTCCGAGAGATACGCATTTCTTAATCCAGGAGATTGCTTCCATACCTGTATTTTCACGTCCGCCCTTGGCAAAAACCATAAACTGACCGTCAACGCGCTTAATATCAGCCGATATTACAACACATTGATTACCGTATTTCATTGCCGCTTCCTTAATGAGCATTGGGTTCTTTATAGCGCCTGAGTTTACGCTGACCTTATCGGCTCCGCACTTTAAAACTCTGTCAAAATCATCAACTGTATTAATTCCTCCGCCAACGGTTAAGGGAATGAATACATTCTCCGCTACCTTGCAAAGAATATCTGTAAATAGCTTTCTTTCCTCAAAGGATGCAGTTATATCATAGAACACAAGCTCATCTGCACCGTTTTTGGAATAATATTTTGCAAGCTCAATAGGACAGGAAACATCATTTAGTCCTTCAAAATTTGTTCCCTTTACTACCCTTCCGTTTTTAACGTCAAGGCAGGGAATTATTCTTTTTGTTATCATTTTGCCACCTCGATAGCTTCCCTTAAATCTATTGCGCCTGTGTAATATGCCTTGCCTATTATTGCGCCATACATATTCATTTGGCGAAGGGCAGAAATATCGTCAATTGTAGACACTCCCCCCGATGCAATTATATCTAAGCTGTATTTTTCGTTTAAGCTTTTATATAATTCAAGGTTTGTACCCTTCATTGCTCCGTCCTTGGAAATATCGGTGCAGATTATAGTCTTTACACCTATGCTTTCCATTTTTGAAAGAAACTCCTCCAAGGAGTATTGAGATTTTTCAATCCAGCCCTTTATGGCAATGTAGCCATCCTTGACGTCAGCGCCTACTGCAATCTTGTCACCGTAGGTAGCAACAGCCTCCTTTAAAAAGCTTTCATCTGTTACTGCCGATGTTCCTAAAATTACTCTGCCTACACCGCAATCAAGATACTTCTTTACTGTTTCCATTGAACGAATGCCGCCACCGATTTCAACAAATAAGCCTGTATTGGTTGCAATATCCTTTACAACATCTATATTTGGTGTGCTGCCGCTTTTAGCTCCCTCCAAATCTACCATATGAATATACTCTGCGCCCTTGCTTTCAAAGTCGCGTGCAATTTCAATTGGGTTATCGGAGTAAACTGTCATTTGGGCATAATCACCCTTATAAAGCCTAACTGCTTTCTTTTCATATAAGTCTATGGCAGGAAAAATCTTCATTTTACATCCTCCATTTCACAAAAGGCTTTTAAAATGCTTAATCCCACATCTCCGCTTTTTTCCGGATGGAATTGGCAGCCGAAAATGTTTTTATATGCAACTGCCGCGGTAAGCTCCTTACCGTATTCTGCTGTGGCAATTACGCTTTCCTCACAGTCAGAGGCAAAATAGGAATGCACAAAGTAAACGCAATCCCCCTCTTTAATGTATTTAAACAAGGGACTTTGTTTTTTGAAAATCAGAGGATTATAGCCTATATGAGGGATTTTAAGCTCGCTTGGAATGTAGTCCTGCATTGGAATAATGCTACCTTTTAACAAGCCTAAGCCCATATGCTCACCGTACTCATAGCTTTTTTCAAAAAGCATTTGCATACCTAAGCATATACCCATTATTGCCTTGCCTCTTTTGGCTTCCTCAATTATGATTTTATCGAGCCCTGTGTCGCTTAATTTCTTTCTCGCATCCTCAAATGCACCAACACCCGGCAAGATGATTTTGTCACATTTTTTGATTTCATTTGGGTCAGAGGTTACTAAAACGTCTGCGCCAATAAACTTAAAGGATGAAATTAGTGAAAAAAGATTTCCCACCCCGTAGTCGACAATAGCTATCATTAAATTACCCCTTTTGTTGACGGTATTTCGTCCTTAAATCTTTCATCTATTGAAACACCCTTGGACAGTACTCTGCCAAGAGCCTTAAATGCTCCCTCAATTATGTGGTGGGAGTTTGAGCCGCTTAACTGTCTTATGTGCAGGGTTATTCCGCTTTCGCGCACGAATGCACGCATAAATTCCTCGCATAGCTCTGTATCAAAGTCTCCAACCTTGCAGGATGGAATTTCAAGATTATAATACAGTCCGCCTCTGCCTGAAATGTCGAGGGCGCACAAAATCAGCGCCTCGTCCATTGGCAGAATTATGTCAGCATATCTTAAAATTCCCTTTTTGTCACCGATTGCTTCGCTAAAGGCTTTACCTAAGCAAATAGCAATATCCTCTGTTGTGTGGTGATAGTCAACATCAGTGTCACCTATGCACTTTACGTTCAAGTCAAAGCGCGCGTGCTTTGAGAAAAGAGTGAGCATATGATTTAAAAAACCGCACCCTGTGTCGATATTACTCTCTCCTGTGCCATCTAAGCATAGGTATAGCTGAATATCTGTTTCGTTTGTTTTTCTTGATATTTTACTATCTCTCATCTTTTCTCCTCCAATATGTTTTTTATCTCTTTAATCAGTGTTTCCATTTGCTCCATAGTGCCAATGGTAACGCGGTTAAAGTCCTTTATTCTTTCACTTGTAAAGTGGCGAACCAATATTCCTCTTGACTTTAATTCAAGATAAAGCTCCTCTCCGCTTAGCTTATCGCATTTTGCAAAAACAAAGTTTGCTTTAGATGGCAGCACGTAAAAGCCTAATTTTTCAAGAGCATTTTTTGTGTACTCTCTTGTTTTTATTATTTCTGCGCAATTTGACATATAATAGTCATTTTCTCTTATAGCAAATGCACCTGCCATTTGGCTCATACGGTTTACATTGTAGGGGTTTGTTGAATACTTAATTGTATTCATATCAGCTATAAGTGATTCGTTTGCAACACCGAAGCCAAGACGGGCTCCCGCCATAGAATAGGACTTTGAAAATGTTCTTGTAACTATTAAATTATCGTATTTTTTTGTAAGCGGAATTGCGCTTTCTCCGCCGAAATCAATGTAAGCCTCGTCAATTATTACCACGTTATCGGGATTTGACTTAACTATTCTTTCAATATCGCAAAGCTCCAAATACATGCCTGTCGGCGCGTTTGGATTTGCAATTACTATGTTTTTGTTAATACCTATATAATCGTTTACGTCTATTGAAAAATCTTCCTTTAAAGGAATTTTTTCATATGGAATATTGTTTATTTCAGCAAAAACAGGGTAAAAGCCATAGGTAATGTCGGGAAATACAATTGGATTTTCTTTGTCGGAAAATGCCATAAATGCAAAATTCAATATTTCGTCACTACCGTTTGTTGCCAAAACCTGATTTTTTTCCACATTGTAAAGGGTTGAAAGCTCCTTGTGCAAAAGTGAGCATTCAGGGTCGGAATAAAGCTGAAGCCATCCAGCCTCCTTCGTCACTGCCTCTAATACACCCTTTGATGGGGGATAGGGAGATTCATTAGTATTTAATTTTATATACTTAACATCCTTTGGCTGTTCCCCCGGAGTATATGGCACAAGGGCGGAATATTTTTTGCTGAAAAATCTGCTCATTTTATTGTTCCTTTATTTATCAAAACGAATTGTTGCGCTTTTTGCGTGGGCGTGAAGTCCTTCCTTTTCTGCAAATTCGGCTATCTTATCGTACACCTTAGAAAGCGCGTCCCTTGTGTAATAGGTAAACTGTGACTTTTTAACGAAGTCGTCAACTGACAAGGGTGAAGAAAACCTTGCACTGCCGCTTGTTGGCAATGTGTGGTTTGGTCCCGCAAAATAGTCTCCTAATGCCTCGGGGCAATATTTACCCATAAAGATTGAGCCTGCGTGCTTGATTTTATCAAGATAATCGAAGGGATTATCAACACAAATTTCAAGGTGCTCTGGAGCTATTTCATTTGCTATATCTATTGCAAGCATTAAATTGTTTTCCGCAACTATGATTTTACCGTTATTATCAATAGATGCTCTTGCAATTTCCTCTCTTGGCAGAAGCGGGATTTGTCTTTCAAGCTCACTGCTTACCGCATTTGCAAATTCCATTGTGTCTGTTACCAAAACCGCGCTTGCCATTTTGTCGTGCTCTGCCTGCGAAAGAAGGTCAGCAGCTACATACACGGGATTACAGGTGGAGTCTGCAACTACCAAAATTTCGCTTGGTCCTGCAATCATATCAATGGAGACCTTGCCAAATACCTGCTTTTTTGCTTCTGCAACGAAGGCATTGCCCGGTCCCACTATTTTATCAACATTAGGAATACTCTCAGTACCGTATGCAAGGGCAGCTATTGCCTGTGCGCCGCCTACCTTGAATATTCTTGTTACTCCTGCGATTTTTGCCGCTGCTAAAATGTTGGGGTTAACAGAACCGTCCTTAGAAGGCGGTGTTACCATTACTATTTCCTTACAGCCTGCGATTTTTGCAGGAATACTGTCCATCAAAACTGTTGAAGGGTATGCGGCTGTGCCACCGGGTACGTAAAGACCTACCTTTTCAATAGGTGTTACTTTTTGTCCTGTTACAACTCCGTCCTTTTCGCTGATAATGAAGCTGTTTCTTACCTGCTTTTCGTGGAAGGCTTTTATATTCTCTGCCGCTTCCTTAACTATTTCTATAAAGCTGTTGTCGGCAAGCTCAAATGCCTTGTTTATTTCCTCTTCGCTTACCTCAAGGGTGGATAGCTTAACACGGTCAAACCTTTCACAATATTCAAAAAGTGCTTTGTCACCGTTTTTCTTTACATTTTCAATTATGTCGGTAACGATACCCTCCACACCGCTATCAATGTTATCACGAGCAAAAATCTCGCTGTTTGCTACCTCACCGTATTTATAAATCTTAATCATTTAATTCTACCTGCTCTTTTAAGCCTTGAGCTATTTTTTCTATTTCCTCAGTTTTAAATTTGAAGCTTGATTTATTTACTATCAAGCGAGCTGAAATGGGTACAATTGTTTCAATTACCTCTAAGTCATTTTCCTTTAAGGTTGTACCTGTTTCAACTATATCGACGATTACGTCGGACAAGTCCAAAATAGGAGCTAATTCTATTGAGCCATTCAGCTTAATAATATCAATATTACGACATTTTGACGCGTAATGCTTTTTTGCAATATTAGCAAACTTTGTAGCTACCCTTAAGGTCTTTTCCGTATTGTCGTAAAAATCCTTTTTAGATGCAACCGCCATACGGCATTTGCCCATATTCAAATCAAGAATTTCGTATATATCCGGCTCATACTCCAAAAGAATATCCTTGCCGCAAACTCCTATATCGGCAGCGCCTCTTTCAACATATATTGATACGTCAGATGGCTTTACCCAGAAATAGCGAACATTTTTCTCCCTGTTTTCAAATATAAGCTTTCTGTTGTTTTCCAAAATGGATGGACACTCGTAGCCTGCCTCTGCAAACATTTTATAAACCTTTTCCCCTAAGCGTCCCTTTGGGAGTGCTACATTTATCATTATTTTGCCTCCCCTCTGATATCTACAATTTCCTTGTATCTGAGCTTTGTGGGAACTGACTTTTGTGCTGACACTCTTTTACCGTTTTGTAAATATTCCTTCACACAAGAGTCCAGCTGAGCTATGCTGACAGCCTCATCATAAAGAATCAGTGTGTCAACGTCATATTCGGTAAAGTCCTTATATATTCCCTCTAAAAGATCAAGGTATAGGGCAAAGCCTATTCCGCTCGAGCTTTTGTTCATTTTCTTGAGCATTTTATCGTATCTGCCGCCGAAAAGAATGGTTTCGCAAATACCCTCAATAAAGCCGTTAAATACAATGCCATTATAGTAATTCATATCGTTAACAATTGAAAAGTCAATGCGCACGTTGTTTTTATAGTCTGTGCCATCAAGCAGGTCCATTATGGATTTTAACTCGTTTACCGCATTTGTAAAGCTGTCGTCAACATTATATGAATAGAGCTTTTCCAAAACGTCGTCTGCCTTACCGTAAATAGACACAAAGTTACAAAGGCGAGCTGCTTTATCCTCTGATACGCCATACTTTTCGCAAAGGCTTTTGATTTCGTGAGAGTTTTTCTGCTTAATACACTCCATAACTGCGCCTTGAAATTCCTCATTCTTATCGGTATTGTCAAGCAAGGAGCTTAAAATACCAAGGTGCGACAATTCCAAAACGTAGCTATTTGAAATTTCAGCCAGGCTTGCGCATGCAAGCGAAACTACCTCAAAGGTATCGTACAGGTCAATGTCTCCTATGCATTCAAGACCTGTTTGCATAAGCTCCTTGAACTGCCTTGTGCTGCCTGAAACTCTATATACATTTTCGTTATAGTAAAGCTTTTGCTTAACTCCTTTTTCGTCCTGACAGTTTTTAATAATTGACAGGGTAACATCGGGCTTTAAAGCCAAAAGCTTGCCGTTTGTATCGTTAAAGGTAATAACACTATCACTTACTAAAAACTCCTTGTTTTTAACGTATAGCTCATATTCCTCAAACTTACTCATATTAAATGGGAGATAGCCATATCTTCCATAAAGAGAACGAAGGGCATATATAACCCTTTCCTCGTTCTTTAAATATCTTTCGTCTATCACGTCTTAGTCTTCCTTTTTCGCCAATCTTTCAAGTATCATTGCATAACCGCCGTTACCGTACTCAAGACATCTGTTAACACGGCTGATTGTGGCTGTACTCATACCTGTTTCCTTACTGATAACAGCATAGTTAACACCGTCGGTTAACATTTCTGCTGCCTTTAATCTTTGCGCTATTTCCAAAACCTCTTTAATTGTGCAGGCATCCTCAAAAAACTTATAGCACTCGTCTACAGATTTTAATGACAAAATTGCCTCAAATAAAGTATCTACCTCTTTTGTGTGTAACTTATTCATTTCAACCTCGCTTTAGTGTTGTAAAGTACTAATATGCTAAATTATACTACATAGCACTCGATTTGTCAATAGTATTTTATACTAAAAGTTCACTTTAGTCAAGTAAAATATTATAATATTATAAGAATAATAGACAAAATTTTGTTTAACGACAAAAAATAAGAGATTTCACCGTCATCAGCAAAATCTCTTACTATGATATTCAGTTATTTGATAAGCCCTATTCCGTACTCCAAGACACTCATTGTTATCATTTTCTCTACCTTATATTGAACATAGCCATTTGTTGCAATAAAGTAGGTTCTTGGAATTGATGTCAGGTTATAGAAATAGCTTCCTTCACCGTTTACATCAAAATAGCAAGGGAAGGTGTAGCTGTTTTCGCTTAAATAGGCTTTTGCTTTTTCTACGGTTTCGTCCCCGTCGGTTAAGTCTACAATGACAAAATTGATTTCCTTTCCGTACTTTTCATATGCTTCTTGAAAATCGGGAAGCTCTGCTCGGCAGGGCGGACACCAGGTTGCCCAAAAGTTTAAAACTATGGGTTTATCTATTAAATCACTCAGCTTAATGCTGTTGCCGTCATAATCCTGCATTGTAAAATCGTAAGCGGGTAAAAGTCCTTTTTCTTGTTCACTTTGACTGTTTCCGCAGCTAATTAGCAACAAGCTAATGGAAATTAACAAAATAATAAGCTTTTTCATATTGCTTATATTTCTGCTATTACCTCAACCTCCACAAGAGCGCCCTTGGGCAAATCCTTAACTGCAACGCAGCTTCTTGCAGGCTTTTCGGTAAAATACTTAGCATACACCTCATTAAATGCGCCAAAATCGCTGATATCAGCAAGGAAGCAGGTAGTCTTGATTGCTTTTTCAAAGCTTGAGCCAGCCTCTTTAAGAACTGCTCCTAAATTCTTCATAACCTGCTCAGTTTGCTCTGTAATTGTTTGAGCCTCGATATTACCTGTTTCGGGATTAATCGGAATTTGACCTGAGGTAAATAGCATATTACCAAACACAATTGCCTGTGAATACGGTCCTATTGCGCTTGGTGCTTTATCTGTTGCGATTTTCTTTAACATAATATTCTCCTTATATAAGCTTAAAGCCGAAATCAGTTAAGCCCTTTTTGATTTCTGCAATATGCTCAAAGTTTCTTGTTTCCATTACTATTCTTAAGTAGCAGCCGTTAACATCGGAGCCCTCGTTTGCTCTTTCGTGGTGAACAGAGGTTACATTACCGCCAAGGTCGGCTATAATTCTTGATACATTCTTTAACTGACCCGGCTTATCTGCAAGCTCAACAGTCAACTGTGCTGTTCTGCCTGACATTAAAAGTCCGCGCTTAATTACTCTTGAAAGAATAGTTACGTCAATATTACCGCCTGAGAGCAAGCAAACAACCTTTTTGCCCTTTATGTCAACCTTATTGAACATTGCCGCTGCAACCGCAGTTGCACCCGCGCCCTCTGTGACAAGCTTTTGCTGCTCCATAAGAGCAAGGATTGCTGCTGAAATTTCATCATCTGTAACTGTTACTATTTCGTCAACGTACTTTTGGCAAAGCTCATATGTAAGATCACCGGGCTTTTTAACTGCAATACCGTCTGCAATCGTGGAAACGCTTGGCAGAGTGATAATTTCACCGTTATCAATTGATTTTTGCATTGACGGCGCTCCGCTTGCCTGTACACCGTAAACCTTGATTTGAGGGTTGAGCATTTTAATAGTATAAGCAACACCGGAGATAAGTCCTCCGCCGCCGATTGGCACAATAACTGCATCCATATCGGCTATTTGCTCCATTAATTCAAGAGCGATTGTGCCTTGACCCGCAATTACATCGGGGTCATTAAACGGGTGAATGAAGGAATAGCCACATTCATCTCTTAGCTGTAAAGCCTTATTATAGGCATCGTCATACACGCCCTCAACCAAGCAAACCTCTGCGCCATAGCTTTTTGTCGCTTCGATTTTTGAAATAGGGGCTCCGTCGGGCAAGCAAATCACTGCTTTAATTCCGTTTTTCTGAGCGGCTAAGGCTACGCCCTGTGCGTGATTTCCCGCAGAACAGGCTATAACACCCTTTGCTTTTTCTTCTTCTGTCAGGGTGGTCATTTTGTAATACGAGCCGCGAATTTTAAATGAGCCTGTAATTTGCAAGTTTTCAGTTTTTAAGTAAATATCCGCCTCGCTATTCAGCTTTGGCGCACGAATAACGTCAGTTTTGCGAATTACGCCCTTTAGCGCATAGCTTGCGCGATATACATTGTCAAGTGTTAACATATTTCCCCCTATTTTAGAGTAAGCTGTTAATAAATTGCTCTGCACAGCGTGCTGAGCGATAGCCCCTATTCAGTGCAAATGCCTCAGCCTTAATTTCAAGCTCCTCCTTGTCCATTGTTACACCGTTTCTTTGTGCAAGCTCGTGGACAATTTCAAGATAAAGCTTCTTTTCAGGCTTAGCAAAGCGAATAGTTAAGCCGAATCTTTCAGACAGTGACAGGGTTTCCTGTACTGTATCGTTTCTGTGAATGTCGCCGCCCTCCCTGTCACTAAAGCTTTCCTTGATTATGTGACGACGGTTGCTTGTAGCGTAAATTACCGCATTTTTAGCCTTAGCGCTGGCAGAGCCCTCTAAGGTTGCCTTAAGCATACTAAAGTTATCGTCGTTTTGATTAAAGGAAAGGTCGTCGATAAATATTATAAATTTAAGTGGGTTTTTGCTGATTTCAGCCATTACCTTGGGTAAAAGGAGAAGCTGAGTTTTTCTGATTTCAACTAAGCGAAGTCCCTCATCAAAGAAATGGTTTGCCACTGCCTTTACGGTTGAGGACTTGCCTGTTCCCGCATCACCGTACAAAAGTATGTTTGCGCTTGGCTTACCCTTAAGGAAGGAAACGGTATTATTAATTACCTTTTCTCTTTCCTCACGGTAGCCGATAAAGTCCTTTATTGTAGCTTCATCAGCTGTTGCCACAGGAACAATTGCTCCTGTGTCTGTAACTGAGAACATACAGTTGGCCGTAAATATGCCATAGCCATATTTTTCTATGCTTTCAAGTCTTGTGTTGTACTCGCTGTAAAGGTCAATCGGGTAGCTATCAAAGGATGGCAAAGTACCGTCATAGCCCATATCATTTGCAAAGTCCTCCTTGGTAAGCGCTGCAAATTCAGAAAGGACATCAAGCTCGTATTTTACAGCATTTTTGATGTTTTCATTGATTGGCTTTTTTGCGCTTACAGCCTTTACATACACATTTGCATCCTCAAAGGCTATTCTTTTTACGTAGGCTGTCAAGTCTGCTCCGTGTGTGTACAGGTTAGACACAAGCTCACCGTATTTTTTTATTTTTTCGTCCCTTGCGCTTTCCTTTACATATTCACGGAATTTTTTAAACAGGGTTTTGTTAAAAGCTCCGTTAAATACAGAAAATGTGCATAGACGTGTGTATAATTCACTTATTTTTGACATTTTAAATTAAAGATTTTCTATGATTTTATCTGTTATTTCTGTGGTTGAAAGTGATGGCGCGCCGTGTGCAAGATCCGCTGTTCTAAAGCCTGAGTCAAGCACCTTATTTACTGCATTTACGATTGCTTCGCTTTCCTTTACCAAATCAAAGGAGTAAAGAAGCATCATAGCACAAGAAAGAATTGTTGCAATTGGGTTAGCTATATTCTTTCCAGCAATATCGGGAGCGGAGCCGTGAATTGGCTCATATAAGCCTCTCTTGGTGTTGCCTAAGGATGCTGATGGGAGCATACCGATAGAGCCTGTAATTTGAGATGCTTCATCTGAAAGAATATCGCCAAACATATTTGTTGTTACAATTACATCAAACTGTGCGGGATTTCTTACAAGCTGCATTGCCGCATTATCAACAAGCATATCGCTAACCTCTACCTCAGGGTACATAGGTGCCATTTCGTGCACTATCTTTCTCCATAAGCGTGAGGAATCAAGCACGTTTGCCTTATCAATGCTTACAAGCCTTTTATTTCTCTTCATTGCAGTTTCAAAGGCAACCTTGCAAATTCTTTCTATCTCCATACGGGAATAGCATTCTGTATCGTATGCCTCTTCACCGTACTTACCTTCTCTCATTCCTCTTTCGCCGAAATAAATACCGCCTGTCAGCTCACGTACAATCATAATATCAAAGCCGTTTGCAACGATATCCTCACGGAGCGGACAATCTCCCTTTAATGCAGGGTAAAGCTTTGCGGGACGAAGATTGGTAAAAAGCTCCATTGCAGATCGAATGCCGAGAAGAGCCTTTTCGGGACGCATATTACCCGGAAGTGTGTCCCACTTTGGTCCGCCTACTGCGCCGAGCAGCACGCTGTCGGAATTAAGACAGCCCTCAACTGTTTCCTTTGGCAGCGGCTCGCCTGTTGCGTCGATAGCGCATCCGCCGATTAAATATGGGGTAAAATTAAACACGTGTCCGTACTTTTTACCGATTACCTCTAAAACTCTTACTGCACTGTCAACTATTTCAGGGCCAATTCCGTCGCCCTTTAATAACGCTATATTGTAATTCATATTAATTCAATTCTCCCTTTTTTATGGTTTCAATCAGTCCACCATTTTGAATTATTTTTTGAATAAATTCAGGGAATGGCTGAGTTTTGAAGCTTTTACCTGTTGTGCGATTATAGATTATACCGTTGTCAAGGTCTGCCTCTACCTTGTCTCCGTCGCTGATGTTTGCAACTGCCTCGGGGCATTCAAGAATTGCAAGACCGATATTGATTGAGTTACGGTAAAAAATTCTTGCAAAGGTATTTGCTATTACCAAGGAAATACCGCTGGCTTTTATGGCAATCGGCGCGTGCTCTCTTGATGAGCCACAGCCGAAGTTGCCGCCTGCGACCATAATATCTCCCTTTTCTACCTTTTTTGTAAAGTCCTTATCCAAGTCCTCCATACAGTGTGAGGCAAGCTCACTATGGTCGCTTGTATTAAGATATCTTGCCGGGATAATTACGTCTGTATCTACATTATCACCATATTTTATTACTTTTCCTGTATATACCATTTCATAATTCTCCCTTCTTATATTTTTGCAGGGTCTGCGATTTTGCCTGCAATAGCGCTTGCAGCGGCTACTGCCGGAGAAGCCAAGTAAACCTCTGATGTTACATCACCCATACGGCCTACAAAGTTACGGTTTGTGGTGGCAACTGCTCTTTCACCTGCTGCTAAAATACCCATATAACCGCCTAAGCATGGACCACAGGTTGGCGTGGAAACGACGCATCCTGCCTCGATAAATATTTTAACAAGACCGTTTTCAACTGCCTTTAAGTAAATATCCTGTGTTGCGGGAATTATGATTGCACGAACATTTTTAGCAACCTTTCTTCCCTTCAATATCATAGCTGCCTCTTCTATGTCCTTATACTGACCGTTTGTACAGGAGCCGATTACTACCTGGTCGATTACAACATCCCCAATTTCATCAAAGGTTTTTGTATTTTCAGGTAGGTGTGGGAATGCAACTGTTGATTTAATTTGAGATAAATCAATTTCATATACTTCATCATATACTGCGTCCTCATCAGCCTTGTAGGACACGATTTCACGGTCGCTTCTTTCCTTTATGTAAGCGATAGTTTGCTCATCAACCTCAAAAATACCGTTTTTAGCGCCTGCCTCAATTGCCATATTGCAAATTGTAAGACGGTCAAAGATTGTAAGAGATGAAACTCCCTCGCCAACAAATTCCATTGACTTATAAAGAGCACCGTCAACACCGATTTTACCGATGATGTGAAGAATAACATCCTTACCCGAAACGTACTTATTAAGCTTGCCCTTAAGAACAAATTTGATAGCAGACGGTACCTTGAACCATGCCTTGCCTGTTGCCATACCGCAGGCCATATCTGTTGAGCCGACGCCTGTGGAAAATGCGCCCAATGCACCGTATGTGCAGGTATGAGAGTCAGCACCTATTACAACGTCGCCGCTTACAACCAAGCCCTTTTCGGGAAGGAGCGCATGCTCAATGCCCATTCTTCCAACGTCATAGAAGTTTGTAATTTCTTTTTCGTTACAGAAGTCACGGCACATTTTGCATTGCACTGCCGCCTTAATATCCTTATTTGGTGCAAAATGGTCCATTACCATTGTAACCTTTTCTTTGTCATAAACCTGATTCACACCGATTTTATTAAATTCCTTAATAGCGACAGGAGAGGTAATATCATTACCCAAAACTCGATCAAGGCTAACAAGAATAAGCTGTCCTGCCTCTACCCTATCAAGTCCTGCGTGCGCTGCTAAGATTTTTTGAGTCATTGTCATTGACATAATATATTTTCCTTTCACTTTGAAATCTCTAACCAAAGCCCACAACTGTTTTTATGGACTTGGGTTAACAATCCCTCAGTCAGCATAGCTGACAGCTCCCTTTTTCACAAGGGAGCTATCCTTGCTTGCTTTTATCTGTTTATAATTGCGCCTTTATCGGCTGATGAAACCATTTTAGCATATCTCTTAAGATAGCCTGTTATGTTTTCCTTTTTCTTTATTGGCATTTCGGACTTACGCTTATTAAGCTCGTCGTCTGAAACCTTAAGCTCTATCTTATATTCCGGAATGTTGATTGAAATAATATCTCCATCCTTAACGTAAGCGATTGTACCGCCGCTTACAGCCTCGGGGGAAACGTGGCCTATGGAAGCGCCTCTTGTCGCACCCGAGAAGCGTCCGTCTGTAATCAAGGCTACATCCTTATCAAGTCCCATTCCTGCAATTGCAGAGGTTGGTGAGAGCATTTCTCTCATACCCGGTCCACCGCTTGGCCCCTCGTAACGAATAACCACAACGTCACCCTTTACGATTTTGCCCGCGTAGATGGCTTCAATTGCCTCTTCCTCGCTTTCATATACCTTAGCAGGTCCCTCGTGCACAAGCATTTCGGGAGCAACAGCACTTCTCTTAACCACGCATCCGTCAGGAGCTAAGTTACCCTTAAGCACTGCTATACCGCCTGTTTTGGTAAACGGGTTATCTATGGGTCTTATGGTTTGTGGGTCTTTATTAACAGCATTTTCAATATTCTCACCAAGGGTTTTGCCTGTTACTGTCATAACGCTTGTATCTAAAAGACCTAACCTTGTCAGCTCCTTCAATACTGCGTAGACACCGCCTGCCTCATTTAAATCCTCCATATATGTAGGACCCGCAGGTGCTAAGTGACAAAGGTTTGGTGTTTTTTCGCTGATTACATTAACATCATCAAGATTAAAGTCAACACCGCATTCATTGGCTATTGCAGGTAGATGCAGCATACTGTTTGTTGAGCAGCCAAGAGCCATATCAGCTGTTATAGCATTTTGAATTGCGCTCTTAGTCATAATATCTTTTGGTCTTATGTTCTTTCTTACAAGCTCCATAACCTGCATTCCTGCGTGCTTTGCAAGCTCAATTCTTGCTGAATATACAGCAGGGATTGTGCCATTGCCCTGTAAGCCCATTCCGAGAACCTCTGTTAAGCAGTTCATTGAATTGGCTGTATACATACCTGAGCAAGAGCCACAGGTTGGGCAAGCCTTGTTTTCAAATTCGCAAAGTCCGCAGTCATCAAGTGTGCCTGCCTTATATGAGCCAACTGCCTCAAACATACTGGAAAGGCTTGTTTTGTGACCGTCAACTCTACCTGCGAGCATTGGTCCGCCGCTTACAAATACTGTCGGAATGTTCAGTCTTGCCGCTGCCATTAAAAGGCCCGGCACGTTCTTGTCACAGTTTGGTATCATAACAAGACCGTCAAAGCCATGTGCCATTACCATTGCCTCTGTTGAGTCGGCAATTAAGTCTCTTGTAACAAGCGAATACTTCATTCCCACGTGTCCCATAGCAATGCCGTCGCATACTGCGATTGCCGGGAACATAATGGGTGTTCCGCCTGCCATTGCTACACCAAGCTTTACAGCCTGTGTAATTTTATCAAGGTTCATATGTCCCGGAACTATCTCGTTATATGAGCTTACAATACCGATTAATGGACGGTCAAGCTCCTCCTTGGTTAAGCCAAGAGCCTTATAAAGAGAACGGTGTGGGGCATTGTGTGAACCGTTAACTATTGTATCTTTTATCATTGCGTACCTCACCGTAGGCGGCAAGGTTAAGCCCTTGCCCTACGGATTTCGTATAATTATTAGTTGTTAATAAACTTTTCCTCGTCAGCCCAGCTGTAAAGCTTTCTGATTTCCTTACCAACTACCTCACTTGGATGCTCGGATGCAATCTTTCTCATAGCATTAAAGTGTACCTGTGAGCCTGCATCTGACATATCGAGTAAGAAGTCCTTTGCAAATGTTCCGTCCTGAATGTCGGCAAGTACCTTCTTCATTGCCTTTTTTGTTTCCTCAGTAATGATCTTTGGGCCTGTGATATAGTCACCGTATTCAGCAGTGTTGGAAATAGAATATCTCATTCCCTCAAAGCCGCTCTGGTAAATTAAGTCAACGATAAGCTTCATTTCGTGGATACACTCAAAGTAAGCGTTTCTTGGGTCATAGCCAGCCTCTGTAAGAGTTTCAAAGCCTGCCTGCATAAGCGCGCAAACACCGCCGCAAAGAACTGCCTGCTCACCGAAGAGGTCTGTTTCTGTTTCTGTTCTGAAGGTTGTTTCAAGAACACCTGCTCTTGCTCCGCCAATACCAAGCGCATATGCAAGACCGATTTCAAGCGCGTCGCCTGTTGCATCCTGATGAACAGCTACAAGACAAGGAACGCCCTTACCTACCTGATACTCGGAACGAACAGTGTGACCGGGGCCTTTTGGAGCTACCATTATTACGTTTACGTTCTTTGGTGGCTTAATGCAACCGAAATGAATGTTGAAGCCGTGAGCGAACATAAGTGTCTTACCCTCTGTAAGATTTGGCTCGATGCTTTCCTTATAAAGCTTTGCCTGCTTTTCGTCGTTGATAAGAATCATAATGATGTCAGCGCTCTTTGCTGCATCAAATGATGTCATTACCTTAAGTCCTGCCTTTTCAGCCTTTGCCCAGCTCTTTGAGCCCTCGTAAAGACCAACGATAACGTTAACGCCTGACTCCTTTAAGTTAAGTGCGTGTGCGTGACCCTGTGAGCCATAGCCGATGATTGCAACGGTTTTACCGTTTAATTTGTTAAGATCGCAATCCTGTTGATAGTAGATGTTTGCCATTTTTATAATCTCCTTAAATTTAAAATTATCTTGTTTTAATTACACCTGTTGCGGTGTTCTTTGATAGAAGTGTTCCACTTCCTCTTTCAAGCGCTACAATACCTGTACGGCACATTTCTATTATTCCGTAAGGAATCATAAGCTTGATAAACGCGTCAATTTTGGATGGGTCGCCTGTGATTTCAACACACATTTCGTCAAGTGTGTAGTCAATTACCTTTGCCCTGTATACCTCAACTGCTGAAAGGACATCTCCTCTTGTTTCTTTGTTGTTTTTGATTTTAACAAGGGCAAGCTCCCTTTTAATTGCCTCGTTTTCCTCAAGCACTTCAACCTTTTTAACGTTGAAAAGCTTGCGAAGCTGATTAATAAGCTGTTCCTTTGCATATCCGTCGCCGCTTAGGCAAATAGTAATTCTTGAATACTCGGGGGACTCTGTTTCGCCAACGGTCAAGGCATCAATATTGAAGCCGCGACGTGTGAACATACTTGTAACTCTTGTAAGTACACCGAATTTGTTTTCTACATATACTGCAATTACAAATTTATTCATTTCTTGTCCTCCTCTATTTTAACGATAATATCATCGATTGAGCCACCCGGTGGGAGCATCGGAAGAACGAATTCATCCTTGTCAATCAAGGTATCGATAACAACAGGTCTGCCCAAGGTAATTGCCTTTTTGAAGGCATCTTCAAACTGATCAATTGTATCAGCCTTCATACCAACTGCACCAAACGCCTCGGCAAGCTTTACAAAATCGGTTCTTCTTTGAAGCACTGTGTTTGAAAACCTCTTTTGGAAGAATAAATTCTGCCACTGTCTTACCATACCGAGAACTCCGTTGTTCATAAGAACTATAACAACGGGAATATTGTATGTAACTGCTGTTGCAAGCTCGTTCAGGTTCATACCGAAGCTACCGTCGCCTGTGATTAATATTGTGGGGTCATTTGTAGCAACTAAAGCGCCCATTGCGGCGCCTAAACCGAAGCCCATTGTTCCAAGACCGCCGCTTGACACAAAGCGTCTTGTTGTATCGAATTTGGAGTATTGAGCAGCCCACATCTGATGCTGACCAACGTCGGTTGTAATTATTGTGTGAGGAAGCTTGTTTTCATTGATGACATCAAATATCATTTTAGGAGTCATTCTATCTCCTGCCATTTGAGCGGCCCTTTGTGCGATAGCCTCTTCCTTTTCCTTAAGCTCCATTACAGCCTTTTCCCAGCTGATATTTTTTCTTGCATCGCACTTTTCGGCTATTCTTAAGAAAGCATCACGAACGTCGGCAATTATGCCTAAATCTACGTTTACGTTCTTGTTAATTTCTGCAAAGTCGGGGTCTAACTGAATAATTTTTGTTGTTTTTGCAAATTTTGCAACATTACCTGTAGCTCTGTCACTGAAGCGAACACCGACACCGATAATAAGGTCTGCTTCCTTTTGCGCCATTGAGGATGCGAAGTGACCGTGCATACCCTGCATTCCCAAAAATCTGTCGCAATTGTCCGGAACTGCTGAAAGACCCATAAAGGTACAACCGATGCAAGCATCAATCTTTTCAGCAAAATTTATAATTTCCTGTCCCATACCAAGACCTGCGGCACCGCCACCAATGTAGATATACGGTCTTTTGGACTCGTTTATAAGCTTTACAGCCTCGTCGATTGACTCCTCGTCCGCCTTTGGAAGCGGGATTTTCGGAACTGCCGGCTGTGGCTCATACTCATATGTTGCCACCTGCACGTCCTTTGGAACGTCAACGAGAACCGGTCCGGGTCTTCCCGATTTGGCAATTTGGAACGCCTCACGAATGGAGTCAGCCAAATCCTCGATTTTGTTTACAAAGTAGTTGTGCTTTGTAATCGGGAGTGTAATACCTGTAATGTCTATCTCCTGGAAGCTGTCCTTACCAATCAAGCTGCAAGGAACGTTACCAGTAATTGCTACCATTGGAATAGAGTCAAGCATTGCTGTTGCAATACCTGTTACCAGGTTTGTAGCACCGGGGCCTGAGGTTGCGATACATACGCCAACCTTGCCTGTTGCTCTTGAATAACCGTCCGCTGCGTGAGCAGCACCCTGCTCGTGGGCGGTTAATATGTGATTTATTTCATCCTGATATTTGTAGAGGGCATCATAAATATTGATAACCTGTCCACCGGGATAACCGAAAACATCTGTTGTGCCTTGCTCAATTAAGGTTCTTATAATAATTTCTGCACCTGTTAATTTCATACACAAAGCTCCTTTTCTTTATTTTTTGGAAAGCATTATATTAATAGCGCTTACCAAAGCCTTGATTGAAGCAACGATAATATCGCTGTCAATGCCTGCTCCATAATATGCTTTGCCATTACCTGTAATGCTTACATATGATGCAGCCAAGGAGGTTGTTTTACCTTCTAAGGCGTGCTGAGTATAATTTTCAAAGACATAGTCTATTCCAGTTGACTGCTTAATTGCATTGGAAACTGCATCAAGTCTGCCGTTTCCTTGGGAAATAACAGTTTGCTTCTTTCCGTTATAGACTATTTCGCACCTTGCCTCACGTCCGCCCTCAATAGCGGTGAAGGTTGCATTTTCAACATCTACTGTTGTGGAAACATTTACAAAGTCGCGAACAAAGATATCGTAGACCTCTTTAGGCTGAAGCTCTCTGTGCTCGTGGTCTGAAATGCTCTTTACGTGATAACCGAAGGCTTCTCTCATTTTTGGTGGGAGGTTGTGGTTAAACTGAGTTTCAAGAATATAACCGATACCGCCCTTACCTGACTGAGAGTTAATACGAATAACATCTGCCTCGTAAATTCTGCCAACATCCGTTGGGTCGATAGGAAGATACGGTACATCCCAGACTCGTTCCTTTTCCTGTCTGTATTTCATTCCCTTTGCAATTGCGTCCTGATGCGAGCCACTGAAAGCGGCGAAAACAAGCTGACCGCTATATGGCTGTCTTTCATAAACGTGCATTCTTGTAACCTTTTCATAAACCTCGGTAATTTCGGGAAGGTTAGAAAAGTCAAGACCCGGGTCGATGCCCTGTGAGTACATATTTAAGGCAAGAGTGATTATATCAACATTACCTGTTCTTTCACCGTTACCGAAAAGAGTTCCCTCAATACGGTCACCGCCTGCCAAAAGTCCCATTTCACTGTCGGCTACTGCGCAGCCTCTGTCATTATGAGGATGGAGAGAAATTATTATATTTTCTCTGTTCTTTAGGTTTTTGCACATATATTCAACCTGATTTGCGTATACGTGCGGCATAGAATGTGACACGGTAACAGGCAAATTGATAATTACCTTATTATCAGGTGTTGGGTTCCAGATGGAAATTACCTCATTACAAATTTCAGCGGCAAACTCCGGCTCTGTACCTGTAAAGCTTTCGGGTGAATACTCAAAGGTGACATTCCCTTTAGCATTTGCCTTATATTTGTTGCAAAGATTTGCACCGAATTTAGCAATTTCGATTATTTCCTCCTTGCTCTTTTTGAACACCTGCTCGCGTTGAGCAACAGAGGTAGAATTATATAGGTGGACTACTGCGTGCTTTGCACCGTCAATAGCCTCAAAGGTTTTTGCAATAATATGCTCTCTTGATTGAGTAAGAACCTGAATTGTTACATCGTCAGGAATTAAATTCTCATCAATCAGCTTGCGACAAAACTCGTATTCAGTTTCAGAGGCGGCGGGAAAGCCAATTTCAATCTCCTTAAAGCCCACCTTACACAAAAGCTTGAAAAACTCAAGTTTTTCTTCAAGGCTCATAGGGATTATAAGCGCTTGGTTTCCGTCTCTTAGGTCTACGCTACACCAAATTGGCGGCTTTGAGATAGAATCCTTTTTCACCCAATCCATTGTTACACCCTGTGGGGTGAAGAATTGCTTAGAGTACTTTTCACAGTTTTTCATTGTTTTTTCCTTTCTTACGGGTTCATTTTGTTCCGTCAAAATAAAAATAGCCTCTTATATACAACAGCAAAAAAATGCCTATGTATAAAGAGACGAAGATATTCTCCGTGGTACCACTCTACTTGACGAAACACGCCCACTCTTTCTGTCTATCAACAGATTTGCTCTGTAACGGGAGCTCCCGACTAAGCCTACTTATTTTCGGTTAGCGACTCCGAGATGAGTATGCCATACCTCCTATGCTGTTTTACACCAACCAACAGCTCTCTGTAATACTCAATATGGCCTTGTTCTCTTCACCGTCTTTATATATATTTAGTATTTTATTATATTTATTATGATTTGTCAATAGTTTTTTGAAACTTTATTCAAATATTTTAACATTTTAAAGCGATAAAGCGGATTTATAGGCATTGTTATAATAATTTAGTAAAAAAAGCAGAGCAAGAATAAAAATTTTTTACTCTTGCTCTGATAATTTATGATATTTTATTCGGCGGTTACAATGCCTAACTCTACTAATACTGCTACAAGCGCATCATACCTGAGCGCACCTGTGTGCTGATAAATAATTATGCCCTTTTCGTCCAAAATGACTGTATAAGGATAGCCTGTTCCGCCACCTAATGCGGTGTAGTAAACCTCTCCGCTGTACTCGTCGTTTGGATCAAAATAATAATCCTTTAGGAAAACCATATCGGAGTCCTTATAGTTTTCAAGAACATACTCGCTTGCATCCTTGTAGCCCTGTGCGGAATGGACTGCATAAACGGTTAATATGTCCTTATACTCGGTTGCAACTCTGTCAAAATACGGTAGCTCGTTTTTGCAAGGAACGCACCAAGTGCCCCAGAAATTGAGCACAGTATACTTACCAATGTTTTTGCTTGGGTCGATTGTTGTTCCCAAGGAACCGTTTTCATCAAAAATTTCTATTTCAAAGCTTGGGCAAAGATCTCCTATGGAATCTCCTTCTGTAAGTCCTGCTCTTTCAGCCAACACCTCTGTTATGGATGTGTAGGTCTTTGCTTTTTCCTTTATTTGAACAAGTCTTGGGAGTATATCCTCTACAAGACTGTCTATTACAGCCTTATAAATGTAATCTGCTCCTAAGCTTTCAACAAATGCTTTTGCTGCCTCGGTTGCCTTGGCTTCATCCAAGCCACCGTTGGTCATATAATAGTCCTTATAGTAGGTGAGCAGGGATGCCTTTTCGTTTGCTATCATTTGAGGGGTCACCTCAAGTGCTTGCGCCTGCGCGATAGCGTAATATATCATTTCTGACTTCATTTCAGCCTTGATATATTCCTCTCTTGTTTGACCGTAGGTGCTTAACAAGTAGCTATCAAAGCTGATACCTGTCTGCGCCTCGTACATTTCTGCAATTTCTTCAAGGTCTGCAAACTTTTGATTATATTCCTTTTCCGGATAGCTTATAACTGTGGCATTGTCCTTCAAATATTTAATTATACTGTCTAAGGCTAAGCCTCGTTTAAGGCTGTCCTCAAAATCAACTGTGTTATCATATTCGCTAAAATATGTGCTTACAAATGTATTATTGTATACAGGCGCTTCAAATATATCGTTCAAAATAATCTCAAATATAACCGTTTCACCTGCTAAATCACTTTGGAAATAATCATTCGGGAAGGTTGCAAATATCTCCTTAATTTCGCCTATTTGCATTCCTACAATTCCTCTTTCAAACTCCTTGATTGACAAGCCTGCGCCAAGATATACACCGTAGCTTTCGCTTTCGTTGAATATAACGGGCTTACCATCCTCATACAGAATTTCATTATTTTCATCTAAGCGATAGCCTATGTAGGAAACGTTAACTACATCTCCCTGCATACATATTGTTTTCTTTGACTTAACTGCTTTTTCAAGAATATATGAGTCGATTAGCTGTTGAACATAGTCAAGCTCAATTTCAACCCGATGCTCTTGATAATTTGGAAGAGTGATATACTCCTTTAAATCGTAGTCATATTTTGTATTTGTTACCTTGTTGTCGTCGTTTCCGTTATTGTTTTCATCATCCTTATTGTTATTATTAAGGCTTGACTGTGTGCTTGAATTTGGCTCATTCGGTGTTTGCTCATCGTTACAAGAAACAAGCACCGCTACAAGCATAGACAAGCAAAGCAATAGCGCTAAAAATCTTTTCATTTAGGTTTCCTCCGTATTAGTATAATCATATTCTAACACTTTTAATGTGATTTTGCAACTATAATTTAAGAAGCAACCGAAATGCACTCGGTTGCTTCTCTGTTAATTATGCGTTGATTATTGAATTTATTACGTCCTGACGTGCCTTTAACACCTTTTCGGCATCCTGCTTGTTCTCGCCCTTTACAGAGTAATAAACCTTAATTTTAGGCTCTGTGCCCGATGGACGGATAGCAATCCAAGAGGAGTCCTCAAATACAAACTTAAGTACGTCTGCCTTTGGAAGATCGTCGATGCCTACTGTATAGTCATTAACAAGAGCAATATTTGGCATTAAAGCTTTGCCCTTTTCTCTCATTTCCTTCATAATTGCCTGTATTCTTTCAACACCGTCAATTCCCTTTAAGGTGTAAGAGTCAAGCTTGTCAAGGAAATATCCGTATTTTGCGTATATTTCCTCCATTACATCTACTAAGGTCTTGCCTTGATTCTTGTAGTAGCTTGCCATTTCGCAAATGAGCATTGACGCAACAACAGCATCCTTATCTCTTGCGTGGTCACCTACAAGATAGCCGTAGCTTTCCTCATAGCCGATTACAAAGCTACCGTCACCTGTTTTGTCAAAGCGATTCATAATATCGCCTATAAACTTAAAGCCTGTTAAAACCTCACAAACCTTAAGACCATTCATTTTTGCGATAATTGCACCAAGCTCACTTGTTACAATTGTCTTGATTACGGTTGAGCCTTCGTTAAGCTGCGCCTTGTTCATTTTAATTACGTAATCAACAAGAAGCGCTCCTACCTGGTTACCTGTAAACAGCTTCATACCGTCCTTGGTATTAACTGCAATACCTACACGGTCGCAGTCAGGGTCTGTACCTAAAATAAGGTCTGCGCCTATTCCTTTGCAAAGCTCAATTCCTATGCTAAGTGCCTCTGCGTTTTCGGGGTTTGGAGAAACTACGGTTGGGAAATTGCCGTCCTTTACCTCCTGCTCCTTAACAACCGTTACATCATAGCCAAGGTCAGAAAGAACACGTCTTACAGGCTTATTACCTGTTCCGTGAAGTGGAGTATATACGATTTTTGCGCTCTTTTTGCCAATTTCGTGAGCTTGCTTTTCAACACTTGCAATAAAGCCCTCATAAACGCTTTCGGGAACGCTCTTTAAAAGCCCCTTTTCTCTTGCTTCGTCCTCATCCATTACCTTGATGGCAGGAATATCGGTAATTGCGTTTACATAGCCGATAATTGCATTTGCATCGTCAATCAAAACCTGACAGCCTGTTTCGTCATAAACCTTATAGCCATTGTATTCCTTTGGGTTGTGGCTTGCAGTTACCACTATACCGCCAACACAGTTAAGCGCTCTTACTGTATAGGAAAGAGTTGGGGTTGGCATAAGCTCATCATACAAGAATGCAGGTATTCCACTTTGAGCCATAACAAGTGCGGCTTCCTTTGCAAAGGTGTCGGAATTGTTTCTTGAATCATAACCGATTGCAACTCCGCGATTAACCTCGCTACCGTATTTGTCAAGTAAATAATTTGCAAAGCCCTTTGTAGCCTTTCTGATTATGTACTTATTCATTCTGTTAGTGCCTGCGCCCATTACGCCTCTTAGTCCGCCTGTGCCAAATTCAAGATCTCTCCAAAAGCGATCCTCGATTTCGTCATTTGAAAGATTCGCGCTTAATTCTTCTCTTGTTGCCTTGTCAAATCTTTCATCGGTTTTCCATAGGTTATAGGTGTTAAGGATTTCCTGTGATAATTCTTTCATTTCATAGCTCTCCTTGATTTTGATGATTGGGGACAATCCCCTTATATATTATATAGCAAAACTCGAAAAAATACAACTGTTTTATTCTCCCTTTGTATAAGCTAAAAGTCCGCCTGCCTTAAGAATATCAATTTGGCGCTTTGTGTAGCTGCACACAAGAGGAATTTTTTCTCCGTTTACGTTAAGTGTGATTTCGCCCTTTTCCATACCTTCAAACACATTTTCAAGAGATAAAGTGTCACCCTGTGTACATTTTTCATAGTCATCGGGGTTTTTAAAGGTAAGCGGAAGGATACCTGCGTTTACAAGATTTGCTGCGTGAATTCTTGCAAAGCTCTTGGCAACAACAGCCTTAACTCCAAGGTAAAGCGGTACAAGCGCCGCATGCTCTCTTGATGAGCCTTGACCGTAGTTTGAGCCACCAACGATAATTGTTGATTTGTTTTCAAGCGCTCTTTCTGCAAAGCTTTCATCACATACTGCAAAGCAGAATTTTGAAAGATACGGTATATTTGAACGGTAGGGCAAAATCTTAGCGCCTGCCGGCATAATATGGTCTGTTGTAATATTATCGCCTACCTTCAGGGTGAGCTTTGCCTCAATGCTGTTTTCAAGCGGGTATGTGGTTGGGAATGGCTTGATGTTTGGTCCGCGAAGAATTTCTAAGGACTTTGCCTCCTCCTCGTCGGCGGGCATTACAACCGCGCTGTCATCAAGCTTAAAGGCATCGGGCATTACAATTTCACTGTACTCGCCCAAGGTGCGTGGGTCTGTAATATAGCCTGTCAAGGCTGAAGCAACAGCAACCTCAGGAGATACAAGGTATACCTGCGCGTCCTTTGTTCCGCTTCTGCCCTCAAAGTTTCTGTTAAAGGTACGCAAGGAAACACCTGCTGAATTTGGTGAAAAGCCCATACCGATACAAGGTCCGCAAGCGCATTCAAGCACTCTTGCGCCTGATGCCAAAATGTCGGAAAGCGCGCCACAGTCTGCAAGCATTGAAAGAACCTGCTTGGAGCCCGGGGAAACAGACAAGCTAACGCTATCGTCTATCTTTTTGCCCTTTAGCATACTTGCTACTCTTAACATATCACGGAGTGATGAGTTTGTACAGGAGCCTATGCACACCTGGTCAACCTTAATTCCGCTAAGCTCCTCGGCACTCTTAATATTGTCGGGGCTGTGTGGGCAAGCAAGAAGCGGCTTTAGCTCGCTTAAATTAATGTCGATTATTCTATCATATACTGCATCAGGGTCGCTTGAAAGCGGAGTATAATCCTTTTCTCTGCCCTGAGCCTTTAAAAACTCTCTTGTAATTTCATCGGATGGGAAAATAGATGTGGTTGCGCCAAGCTCTGTTCCCATATTGGTAATTGTTGCTCTTTCGGGAACAGAAAGTGTCTTTAAGCCCTCTCCTCCCCATTCAATAATTGCACCAACGCCACCCTTAACGGACAAAATGCGAAGTATTTCAAGGCTGACGTCCTTAGCGCTTACCCAAGGCTGAAGCTTGCCTGTTAAATTAACCTTGAACATCTTTGGCATTGTGATATAGTATTCACCGCCGCCCATTGCAACAGCAACGTCAAGTCCGCCTGCGCCGAACGCAAGCATACCGATACCGCCCGCTGTCGGTGTGTGGCTGTCTGAGCCGATTAGGGTCATACCCGGAACGCCAAAACGCTCCAAATGAACCTGATGGCAAATTCCGTTACCCGGACGTGAAAATCTAAGACCGAATTTTTTCGCAACGGATTGAATGTATCTGTGGTCGTCAGCATTTTCAAAGCCTGACTGTAATGTGTTGTGGTCTATGTATGCAACTGACAGCTTTGTTCTGACTCTCGGAATACCGATAGCCTCAAATTCAAGATATGCCATTGTTCCTGTTGCGTCCTGTGTCAATGTCTGGTCTATACGAAGAGCAATTTCCTCTCCAACCTTCATTTCTCCTGACACTAAATGATTTTTTATAATTTTTTGAGCAAGTGTAAGTCCCATATTAATTTCCTTTCAGCATTATACTAATTTCCTTTAGCTTTTCCTCAAGCTCATTTTCAGTAATGGAGCTTTGTCTTCCGCCCTCGTACTGTTCGTCTACCCATGATTTCAGGGCGATAACGTGTGGGTCCTGCTTTGTAACAGCCTTTTCTCCCTCTAATTCATAGTGGCTGTTTATCCAGTACGCAATTCCTGCAAGTCCTGAGGTTTTTGAAACCATAACGCCCGCAGAGCGATTAAGCAGCTTCTTAGTATTGAATATATTATAAATTTCCTCATCCTTCATAAGTCCGTCAGCGTGAATGCCTGCACGTGTCAAATTGAAGTTTGAGCCTACAAACGGTGTCATTGGTGGAATATTATAGCCCATTTTGTCCTTAAAGAAATGCGCTATTTCTGTAATTACGGTTGGGTCCATTCCGTCAAGTGAGCCACGTAATGATGCATATTCAAACACCATTGCCTCAAGAGGAATATTTCCTGTTCGCTCGCCTATACCGAGGAGTGAGCAGTTAACGGCAGATGCTCCGTAGAGCCACGCTGTTGTTGCGTTTGATACCGCCTTGTAAAAGTCGTTGTGTCCGTGCCATTCAAGCATTTCGCTTGGGATGTCGGAATAGTGCTGTAAGCCATAGATAATACCCGGAACACTGCGTGGGAGCGCTACCTCTGTGTAAGGTACACCGTAGCCCATTGTATCGCAGGCGCGAATTTTAACAGGTATTTTTGCATCCTGTGACATTCTTTGAAGCTCGTTAACAAACGGTACAACAAATCCGTAAAAGTCTGCTCTTGTTATGTCCTCCAAGTGACAGCGTGGGCGAATGCCTGCCTCAAAGGCGTCGTGCACTGAGGAAAGGTAAAGATTCAGCGCTTCTTTTCTTGTCATTTTCAGCTTTTTGAAAATGTGATAGTCCGAGGCGGAAACAAGAATACCTGTTTCCTTAATTCCTAAATCCTTTACAAGCTTAAAATCCTGCTTGTTTGCTCTTATCCATGTTGTGATTTCAGGGAACTGTAAGCCGAGCTCCTGACATTTTTCAACAGCACGTCTGTCCTTGTCGCTGTAAATGAAAAATTCAGTTTGACGAATAATACCGTTAGGACCGCCCAAGCGTGAAAGGTACTTGTATATTTCAACAATGTCCTCAACAGAATATGGCTCCACAGACTGCTGTCCGTCACGTAGAGTTGTATCGGTTATCCATATTTCCTCCGGCATACCGATTGGAACACGGCGGTGGTTGAACGGGATTTTCGGCACCTCGTCATAAGGATATATGTCTCTATACAAATTTGGCTCTGCTACGTCCTGTAGCTGATACTTATAGGATTTTTGCTCCAGTAAATTGGTTTTTTCTGAAATTTCAAGCATCTTATCACCTCATAAATGACTAAGAGAAGCTTGACACATTATGGCTCTTTGCTAACACAGCCAAGTGTCATCTCTCACTTTAGTTGACTAAAATATTTTTCATTATATACTATAAGGTACGAAATGTCAAGAAATTTAATAAGATTTTTTTGAATATTTTTTCGTCACTTTAAAAATGCACAAAAAACCTAATAGATACTCTTGTTTGTTTAATCAATTTGCATTAATATCGTGAATAATAATTGAATATAAATGAATATTTTTTCACCTACAGTTCTTTGCAAAACAAAAAAGCGCTTGACAATAATGTACCATTCTTGTTCAAACGCTTTTCTATTTTATTTTACTGTCCTAAAGCAATGCCGAATATGCTTGCAATATTATCAATCGTCTGCTTTTCTGCATCACTTTCTGCACTTCCGTACTTGCTTATTAATGCGTTTTGAAGCGCCTCTGTATCAGAGTCGCTTAGCGCTCCCTGAACGTTGTATGGGTCGGTTGCACTGCTCTGGGCTGCTGAATCTATCATTTCTGTCGCTATGGCAGAATCTAAAATACTGTCAACTAAGCTTTCTGCACTTTCGCCTGATTTTGATATTCCGCTTCCGTCATCAAATACATTTTCAGCATCTGTGGTATTGTTGTGTGAATCGGTAATAACTGTTAAGATATGTGCGGTCTTTTCAGCCTCTAAATGCTTTTCATCCTCTGTTGAGCCATCACCGTTTTCATCCACATATTCATGAGTATAAATTGTATCAGCTAAGGTATTTACCAGGTTTGATATGGTTTGACCCTTTTCGCCTCTCACACCGTATCTTTCAAGGTTTTCTGCCTCTATTAACTCCTTAAGAGCATCACTGTCGTGTGCCATAACCTGTTCTATAAGGACCTTAAGAGTCTCCTCCTGCATAGTCTTATCGCCCTCCCACATAGCTATTGTAAGAAGTGTAATGTTCTGTCTTGCAAGCAAAAGACTTTCCATATCAGCATCGGGCGCTGTTGCACTTTCGATAAAGTTGGAGTCAAAAATACCTAAGTTTGCGCAGGTTTCGGAGTGCAAAACGGAGTCGAGAAGGAAATGGTACAAATTGCCAAATATTATGCTGTCACGAACCAGGTTCAAGCCTCTGCCAAGAGCAGCAAAGTCACCCATTTTTACTATCTCGTCAACGTATGTTCCGCCTTGAACCGTTTGAGCAAAATATCTAAGCTCCTTTATTGCCGCGGCGATTCTATATCCCTCTGCATTTACCGCAGCCTCATTAATTTTGCTTTCATCGATTTTTTCGGGAACACCGTTTCCGTATGGGAAGCCATTTACTTTTTCATAAACCTCATACAAATAGCTTTGCATTGCATTTGCTATGGCAGGCACAAAGGGTCTTGTTCTTTCGTTTCGGTATAGCTCTACGAAAATTTCGCTGTAAAATTCACCGTTTTCAAGGACAATGTATATATCTCCTGTTTCGCTGGTAAGCTCCACGAAGAAGCCCTTTTCTACCATTGTTTCAATAATAGCTGAATAGGTTCTTAAATCCTTTATAATTGCTTGTGAGTCTGTTGTTGAGCAAACCTGTAACAGAGTTTCAACTACAGGATTAAAGGTTTTACCGTAATCGGGAAGCTTAATAACAACAAGCTCCTTGTTTTCATAAAGCTCCTTAGACACCTGTGATAAAACGCTTGCAATTGTAGCTGTCAGATACTCGGATTTTTCTATTTCATCAATTGCATCATTAAGCATCTTGATTTCGTTTTCAGTTAAATTGGCAGACTCTATTCCAAGAAGGGGTACTATTTTATCGTAAACGTTAATAAATTTGATAGTTTCTTCCTTCAATGAAATTCTAACATCGTGAATCTCGGTTGTTGAAAGTGTTTCAAACAGCCAATTGCCGCCGAACCTGTCGATTGCGCCAACAACGCCCGTGTCAAGAATCTCGCTTGACTGCTCCTCTACATCTGCAATTACCTCTTGGCTCTCAACATTTTCACCGATTGATGCAACAGTGTCAACCGCATAATTTGCAAAGCCGATAATCGGAGCTATGAAAATTGCCACCGCAAGAACATTTTTAATTGCGCCTATTGCGCCGCCAACAATTTTAAGTCCGAAATTGTCGGTTTTGGGTATTAAAAGCTTGTGAACAATCAGCTTAACTACCTTGAATACCAAGCCGATTAGCAGGAATACTACCATAAAGAGTATAGGCGCTAATATCATTGCGGGTAATGCAAGAACGTAGCTTAAATCAACTGTTGATAAAAATTCGCCATCACTCATGTATGGCTCAATTTGAGCAATTAAATTTGTCAGTGTCTCATTGTTAATCTGCTCATTTGCGCTTATCAAAACCTCATAAACCTTTTGTGGGGTTAATATAGCCTTTGCAATTCCCTTTGCAATCAGCGCAGACAAAATGGCATTTATAAGCACGAAAACCAAGTCTGATAAGGAACGAAAGGTTCCCTTAAGCATTCCAAACAAAAATCCAATGCCTGCAATTACAAGAAGAATTATTACAGGAATTGGTGTTGTTTCTAATGAACCTAATAAATCCGGTGTCATTTTTACTCTCTCCTTAAGCAATTTTGGAAAATCGCCGCAACCGGCAAAAATCCATACGTCATAAGTAAATGATATCACAAAAGGATTTCATTTTCAATAGATTTTTACTTTTTAGTTATTTTTTCACTTTTTCATGCTTTGGTTGCATATTACACTATTTTTTGCAAATAATATGTGAGCAACGAAAAAATTTTAAAGGAGATTAATATGAAGGCTACGGGAATTGTTCGTAGAATTGACGACTTAGGTCGTGTTGTTATACCAAAAGAAATAAGAAGAACTATGAGAATACGCGAGGGAAGCCCATTGGAAATTTATACTGACAGAGAGGGCGAGGTTATTTTCAAAAAATACTCACCTGTTGGAGAAATGTCCTCCTTTGCTTATCAATATGTTGACACCTTAAACAAGGTATGTCAAATGAGTGTAGCTGTTACTGACAGAGATACTATTATTGCTTGCGCAGGTGTTTCCAAAAAGGAGTATGCCGACAAAAAGCTGACAGACGACTATGAGTCTGTAATTGAGTCAAGAAATATGTATATTTGGAAAAACGGGGCACCACGTGTACAAATTTGTGATGGCGGAGATGCTTTTGTAAAGTATGCTATGCCTATTGTTTCCGAGGGAGATATTGTAGGTAGCATTGCTTGTATTACCAATGAGGAAAACACCTCTACCGACCCATCAAGCACAGAGGCCAAGCTGATACAAACCGCAGCATCTTTTTTAGGCAGACAATTTGAGGGCTGATTTTCAAAAAAGTGGCACAGAGTGTATGAATTTTACACTTTGTGCCTTTTTTTGTAAATTTATATTGAAGTTTAAGCTTTTTTATGATAAACTTAAGTAATCTAAAAGACCTTGGTAAATTCCTTGTGCAAAAAGTCCCGGGTTGTTTGCCATAAAGCTTGCTTCATATGGATTTGAAATAAAACCAAGCTCAACTAAAATCGCGGGCATATTTGTTTTTTTCAAAACATACAGTCCCGGACGCAGCTTTACGCCTCTGCTTTCAAAGCCTGTTATTTCCGTTACCTCTCTTAATACGTCCTCTGCAAGAGAGGCCGATCTTGAGGGTGAGGAATAAACGAGAACCTCTGTTCCGTTGGCGCTTGGGGAAACGGAAGCATTTGTGTGAATGCTTATAAAGTAGTCAGCACCCCAGCTGTTTGCCTCGTCTACCCTTACTCTTAGACTTGACGCATTTGATGTGCCGAGCTGAGTTTGCGGAGTGGGGCGTGACAGTCTTACCTCGAAATTTCCGTTGTTTCGCAAAAGTGTGCCTAAGCGCGCGCCTACCTGATATGTAATGTCCTGCTCTCTGTAGCCATTACCCTCTGCCCCTGTATTTGGCGGTGACGGATTGTGTCCTTGGTCTACATAAACCTTTATTGCCATTGTGCTTAACTCCTCTGATAAAGTTTTCTTTATCATTATAATATGCTATTTTTACTGAAAGGTTAAAGAATGAAGGAATTTAATAACATTGAACATATTCTCAGCTATACAAGAAAGGCTGTCGAGGAATATGATATGATTGAAAACGGAGATAAAATTGCTGTTGGTGTTTCCGGCGGTAAGGACTCCTTAACACTTTTGTGCGCTCTTGCCAAGCTCAAAAGAGTTTTGCCTATTAAATACGAGATAATTGCTGTCACTATTAATATGGGTATGCCTAACAGTGATTTTTCTAAAATACAGGGGCTATGTAACGAGCTTGAAATCCCTTATCATATAATTGATACGCAAATTTACGAAATAATTTTTAATGTAAGACAGGAGAAAAACCCCTGTGCGCTCTGCGCAAGAATGAGAAGAGGTGCTTTGCACGACGCAATAAAGGAGCTTGGATGCAACAAGCTTGCCTTGGGTCACCATTATGATGATGTGGTTGAAACCTTTATGCTTAATCTGTTTTTTGAGGGCAGAATCGGCTGCTTCCGTCCTGTTACATATCTTTCCCGCAAGGACATTACTATGATAAGACCTTTGATTTACACTCAGGAAAAGTACATTAAAGCTTTTTCTCAAGGGGCGTCCCTTCCAATTATCGAGGTAAAATGTCCTGCTGACGGAAACACGGAAAGAGCTAAAATGAAGGATTATTTAGCCACCTTTGATAAGCAGCACAGAGGACTTTACCACCGAATAGTCGGCGCTATTCAGCGTGGAGAAATTGACGGATTTCACGTTGACAAAATTGATGCCGAGGAAAAGAAAAGACGTAAGGAAATGTACAAAAAGCTAAGCGAAGAATAGGAAAAGCGACCAATTTGGTGACAAGTTGGTCGCTTTTTATTGTTTTCGGCTCGCTTTTATTGCTTTTTTGAGGGGATTGCTTTTTGAGTGTTTATTTGTTAGTTTCGTTCAAATAATTTATGTATAGGGTATCTCTTAAAACTGCCAAGGTGCCTTCATCCTTGCCGCCTACCGGTTTACCGTCTATTGTTTTAACTCCGCGCGCCATTTTAGAGGAGCTGGTGATTATTATTTCGTCTGCATCTAACAGCTCGCTTGTTGTATATTTTCTTTCCTCTACCTGTATTCCGTTTTCTCTTGCCACCATTATTAAGTGGGCTCTTGTTACTCCCGGGAGTATATATTTGTCACAGGGCGCTGTAATAAGCACTCTGCTTTTAAGTATGGAAACGTTACTGTGTGAGCACTCTGTTACTATTCCGTTTCTATGGAGGATTGCTTCCTCGCAGTTTTTTTCACTTGCCATTTGAGCTGTCAAAACACTCGGTAGCAGATTAAGCGTTTTTATGTTGCAAAGCTCATATCTTATGTCCTCTCTTAATACGGTATTCATTTTTTCATATACGTCATCAAGAGATTGCGGCTTTATCATAATGCAAAGGTTACCCTCGCATTTATTGAATGAGTGACATCTTATTCCGCTTCCGCGAGAAATGTGAAAATATACAAATTTCTCCTCTCCCTCTACCTTTTTCACAAGCTCCTTAATTGTCAAGCTTAATTCCTGCTTACATATTGGCGGAACAATTCCCAAAAGCTGACAGTTGTGGTACAGTCTTTCTATATGCTCTGCCAAAAGATATGGGATATTATTTCGACACATTACCGCATCGTATACCCCGTCTCCAAAGTAAAACGCCCTATCGGTTATCGGCACTGAAATTTCATTTATCAGTCCTATTTTGCCGTTATAATATCCCAAATTATTCATACTATTTCCTCCAATTAAGCATAAATATATTCTTCATTTGCGCAAAGCTCCACTGCGTGGTCGGCGCCGTCTATATTTATTATAGCAGTTTGCTTAATTGGTGTTACTAATTTAAGGTAAGAAAGCTGATTATCCTTCCATTCAATATCTACCTTTATATTGCCCTTGGCAAGCAAGCCCTTAATGCTTCCGTTCTTCATTTCTGACGGTAACGCGGGCAAGATTTTAATTTTTCCGTCCTCGCATTGCAGGAACATTTGAGCAATACCTGCGCACACACCGTAGTTTCCGTCTATTTGGAACGGTGGGTGAGCATCAAACATATTTGCATATGTTCCGCCTGAGTGCCACATATCAACTGTTGAGTCCGGTCTTGCAGGCATAAAGCGAAGCTGGTTTTTAACAAGCTTCATTGCGTGGTCTCCGTCCTTGAGCCTTGCCCACAGGCAAACCTTCCAGCCCATACTCCAGCCTGTACCCTCGTCTCCTCTTCTTTCAAGGGAGCGCTTTACCATTTGAGATACCTCAGGATTATTTTCGGTTGTTATAACATCCGCAGGGTAGAAGCCATAAAGATGAGACACGTGACGGTGATAAACATCGGACTCCTCAAATTCCTCATCATATTCAAGAAGCTGACCCTCACTTCCCTTTTTGTAAATGCCTATATGGTCCTTTTTTGCATTGATTTCTCTTATAAACTCATCGTCTATGCCGAGAATTTTTGCTGATTTGGAAAGGTTTTTAAACAAATCCTCAACAATGGACTGTGACATTACAGCATATTTTGCAAGGTATGTATATTTTCCGTCAAGAATATAGCTGTTTTCAGGGGAAGTCGACGGTGTTACTATCCATTTACCGTCACTCTCCTCCATAATTGACAGGAAGAATTCAGCGCTTTCCTTCATTATTGGATAAGCGGTATTCTTTAAATACTCCTTATCCAAGGTATATTCATAATGCTCAAACAGGTGACGGCAAAGCCAACCGCCTGACATATTCCAATAAGCGTATTGTGAGCTTGTTTCTCTTTTTGCTCCAACTGGTGTTGTGTGCGCCCACAAATCGCTGTTATGATGAGCTACAAAGCCCTTGGCATTATAAAGTCTTTTTGCTGTTTCGCGACCGTTTTCACAAATGTTTTTTGTTTGTTCAACTATTGGAAGGTTACAGCTTGCAAGGTCACTCATAAGAACGGGCCAATAATTCATTTCAGCATTAATGTTTAATGTGTAGTTTGATGACCAAGGCGCATAATAGCTCTCGTTCCAAATACCTTGAAGGTTTGTTGGACGTGAGCCCTCTCTTGAAGCGGAGATAATTAAATATCTGCCAAAATTATAAAGAAGCTCGCACATGCCTGCGTCCTTTTCTTGCTCCCTTAGTCTTTCATCTGTGTCAAGGTCACTCTTTTTTCCGCCAAAATCCGTGCTTATTCTATTAAACAAGGATGAAAAATCATCAATATGAGCTTTTTTGATTTCATCATATGAAATTTCGTAAAGCTCCTTCATTCTGTCGTAGCAAGGCTCAAAGGTCTTTTTATTGGGAAGCTGATTGAAGGCTACAAAGCTGGTTTCGCAAACAAAATATACGGTTAATTCAGTTGCGCCCTTTATAACTACTCTTTCCATTTGGCTTCCGTCAATGCTTCCGTCAGTTTTGAATTTTGCAATAGCTGTTACCTTTACTCCGTCACCGTCATAAACAATAGGCTTATCGCTTTTACTGTATTCGGGAGCAAGCTCTGTCGGACATTCACCCGAGTAATAAAGATTATCATTGTAGGCTGTTACGTGGCTCTTTCCTACGCAATCACCGTAAAGCTCATAATCTGTTGGCTTGCTTGATGTGATTTTTACCATTACACAGTTGTGTGGGAATGACACAAAATACTCTTTTTTGTAGTCAACGCCGTCAATTGTATAATTTACATTTGCCAAGCCTGTTTCCATATCAAGAGTACGAACATAGGAGCTTGGATTTTTGCCCTCCATACCAAGATTTTTAATGTATAGAGTTCCAAGCATCATATATGAGGTAAGCCAAGTGCCTGTAAAGTTTTCCTCTATTTCCCTTTGCGCCTCATATCTTTTGCCTTCCTTTAAAAGCTTTTTTGCCCTTTCGTTTGACTCATAGGAATTTTCTACATATTGGTCGTGTGGCTTTCCTGACCACAAGGTGTCGTGGTTAAGGGAAATTCTTTCCTCAAAGCACTTACCGTATACCATTGCGCCAAGCTGACCGTTGCCAAGAGGTAAAGCCTCTTCAAAATATTGTGCCTCTTTACTGTACTTTAGTATTTTCTCCATTGTTATTTACCTCTTATTTTGCATCATTTAATTTTTTAATGCAAGCCTTGCAAACACGCTTGTCTCCAAAGATAACATTGTCATTAGTTTCGCCGCAAAAAACACAAGCGGGCTGATACTTTCTCAATATTATGCAGTCATTCTCCACAAATATTTCCAAAGCATCCTTTGTCTTAATGTCGAAGGTATTACGGATTTCCATTGGCAATACAATTCGACCAAGCTCGTCCATTTTTCTAACTATGCCGGTAGATTTCATAATTTTTACCTCTCTTTTTTTGTTTATTTCTTTCAATTTTATTCTACCATTTTTGATATTTATTGTCAACAATAATTTTGCAGAATTGACAAATTTTTACAGTAAAAAATTGGTAAATTTCTTGTCTTAATTATGAATAAACAGGATTGCTTGTGTTAACAATTCATTATATTACTTTTTTGGGGAGGAGCTATGATTAAGGGCTGTCACAAAAACATTGTATTTTTAAAGGACACAGGAAGCGAGCTGTTTGACGAGGCTTATTTTATTCTGAAGCCTAACACAAAGGACAAAAGGGAGGCTGACATTATATCCGAGGCTACAAAAATTGTAAACAGCTTAGATGACGGAAATAAAAAGAAAGGAAGGGGTCGACTTGGCAAATTGATTTTCTTTTTGGCAGGAGCTATAATCGGCAGCGGTACTATGCTTATTATTCATCTTGCCTTAATTTAGTATGATAATACTTGACTATTCCTTTCAAATGTGATAAAATGATTATATCATTAATTCGTTGTTTAATAAGATATGATAATGTGGGGGCGTTATACACATTATTCTCTGTCTTTGCATAGCAAGGCTTCACGTATGTGAAGTTTATTTGTTGTGCTTTGGACTTAATTACAGAAAGGAATATTATGGCTGAGAAAACAGAAGCTAAAAAGACAAAAAAGAAAACAAATTGGAAAAAGCCAAGAGCCACAAGCAAGAAAAGCAATATGGCTGAAAAAAATGCTGCAAGCAAGGGCAAGGCACAAGGCAGTGCCAATGCTCAAAAGAGCAAAAAAACTCAAAAAAGAACTAATCAAAAAAGAAAAGCCGCACCGAAAAAGCCGAATCCTGCCGTTAAGGTGTTCTCCTTGGGCGGTCTTAACGAGATAGGAAAAAACATTACTGTTATTGAATGCGAAAACGACATTATTGTTGTTGACTGCGGTATCGGCTTTCCCGATGACGATATGCTGGGTGTTGATCTTGTAATTCCCGATTTTACCTATCTTATCAATAATGTGGAAAAAATTCGCGGTGTATTTATTACACACGGACACGAGGACCACATTGGCTCCTTGCCTTACTTTTTGAAGCTTATGAACGTGCCTGTATTCGGCACTAAGCTTTCCCTTGGAATACTTGAAAACAAGCTGATTGAGCATAAAATATTGCAAAGCGCTAAGCTCAATACCGTAAGCGCGGGAGATAAGGTAAGTGCCGGCTGCTTTAAGGTGGAATTTATAAGAGTAAACCACTCAATTGCAGATGCCTGCGCGCTTGCAATTTCCACTCCGCAGGGAGTTATTCTTCACACAGGTGACTTTAAGCTTGACGTAACGCCTATTGACGGTGAAATGATGGACATTGTGCGCTTAGGTCAGCTTGGTAACGAGGGCGTTACTATGCTCCTTTGCGAATCAACCAACGTTGAGCGAGCAGGACATACTCCTTCCGAAAGAAAGGTAGGCTTTTCTCTTGAAAAGATACTTGACTCATACACAGATAAGCGTGTTATTATTGCAACCTTTGCATCTAACGTACACAGAGTACAGCAAATTATTGATGCAAGCGTTAACCACCAAAGACGTGTTGCGGTAACGGGCAGGAGCATGATTAACGTAGTTAATGCGGCTGTTAAGCTTGGGTATATGAATGTACCTGACGGGGCTCTTATTGACATTGATGAAATCAAAAAATATCCGCCTGAAAAAATCACTATTGTTACAACGGGAAGCCAGGGCGAGCCTATGTCTGCTCTTTACCGTATGGCATTTTCCGATCATGACAAGGTTGTTTTAACTGACAAGGATTTAGTTGTGCTTTCCTCAAGCGCTATTCCAGGAAATGAGCCGTTGGTTGGAAAGATTGTTAATGAAATGTATAAGCGCGGAGTTAATGTTTACCACGATTCAAGCGTTGAGGTGCACGTTTCGGGCCACGCCTGTCAAGAGGAGCTAAAGCTGATGCACGCTCTTACCAAGCCTAAGTATTTTATGCCTATACACGGTGAGTTCAGGCATTTGATACAGCATAAGGAGCTTGCGGAGAGTATGGGTATGAGCCCTGACAGAATTTTTGTTTCCGACATTGGTAAGGTTATTGAGCTAAGTGACGAGGGAGCAAAATTCAGCGGTACTGTACAGGCAGGCAAGGTATTGATTGACGGTAGCGGAATCGGCGATGTCGGTAACATTGTTCTTCGTGACAGAAAAAATCTTGCGGAAAACGGTCTTATTATTGCAGTTGCTACTATAAGTCTTGAAGAGGGTATTCTTATGTCCGGACCCGAGATTATTTCACGCGGCTTTGTATATGTGCGTGAAAGCGAGGAGCTTATGAATAGCACAAAGGACATTGCAACAAGAGTTTTGATTGATGCGCTTGACGAGGGTGTCAGGGAATGGACCGAGCTAAAGACCCTTATTAAAAACGCAATTACCAAGTACATTTTTGCAAAAACCAAGCGCAAGCCTGTTATTTTGCCGATTTTATTGAATATTTAAACTTTGGGGCTGTAAAAACAGCCCCTTTTTTTTAAAATATTTATTGTAATATTAAGGAATTTGTGATATACTGTAAAATAGTGTAATTTGGGCATTATTTAATATGCCTGATGATAATCGAACCCGTTTGGTTTTATGACATAAATAGGAGGACAGTATGAAAAAGCTGCTTGTTCATTTTCGCGGATACAAAAAGCAATGTGTTTTAGCTCCGCTTTTTAAAATGCTTGAAGCCTTATTTGAGCTTTTTATACCCTTAGTTGTTGCAAGCATTATTGACGTGGGTATTGCAAATAAAGATACATCTTACATTGTAAAGTGCTGTATAATTATGGCTTTACTTGGCGCTATCGGTCTTACCTGCACTCTTTTTGCGCAGTATTTTTCTGCCTCCTGTGCGGTGGGCTTTGCAACCTCCATGAAGCACAGCTTGTTTAAGCATATTTCTTCTCTTTCTTATACAGAGATTGACACGCTTGGCACATCTACGCTTATTACAAGAATGACAAGCGACGTAAACCAGGTACAGTCAGGTGTAAACCTTACATTAAGACTATTTATGCGCTCGCCTGTTATTGTTTTTGGCGCTATGATTATGGCATTTATTGTAGATTTTAAGGCTTCATTGGTTTTTGTTGTAACTATTCCCCTTCTTTGTATTGTGGTTTTCGGTATTATTCTTTCTACAATTCCGTTATACAAAAAGGTACAGGAAAAGCTTGACAAGGTACTGCACTCCACACGTGAAAACCTTACAGGCGTACGTGTTATTCGTGCCTTTGGTCTTGAGCAAAGCGAAAAAACGCGTTTCCACAAGGAAACCGAGGAATTGAGCCGTGCGCAATCCTTTGTTGGAAAGATTTCCGCAGTTATGAACCCTGCAACATACGCAATTGTAAATATTTCCATAGCTATACTTATATGGAGAGGCGCTATTCGTGTTGATACAGGAGATTTAACACAGGGTCAGGTAATTGCTCTTTACAACTATATGTCTCAAATTTTAATTGAGCTTATTAAGCTTGCTAACCTTATTGTTACCATGACTAAGGCAATTGCTTGCGCTAACAGAATACAGGCTGTTCTTGACACTGAGTCCTCACAACAAAACGGAACGAGCCGCTGTGGCTTATCAGGCAAGCCGAGTGTTGAATTTAAGGATGCTTATTTAAGATACAATGTAAGTCCCGAATATACGCTTGAGGGTATTTCCTTTACAGCCAATCAAGGCGAAAGCATTGGAATCATTGGCGGAACAGGCTCGGGAAAAAGCTCTCTTATTAACCTAATCGGCAGATTTTACGATACCGAAAAGGGTCAGGTTATGGTTGACGGAGTAGATGTTAAGGAGTACGATACTGAATATTTGCGTGAAAGCATTGGAATTGTTCCTCAAAAGGCTGTATTATTTAAGGGCACCATAAGAGATAATCTTAAATGGGGCAACAAAAACGCAAGTGATACGGACATTTTAAGAGCCATTGAATTGGCACAGGCAAGCGATGTTTTGGAAAAATGCGAAAACGGACTTGACTATGTTATTGAGGAGGGTGGTAAAAACCTTTCCGGCGGTCAAAGGCAAAGATTGACTATTGCGCGCGCCTTGGTCAAAAAGCCCAAGATACTTATTCTTGATGACTCGTCAAGCGCCTTAGACTATGCAACCGATGCAAGGCTGAGACAGGCTATTTCCACAATTGATTTTAACCCAACCACCTTTATTGTTTCGCAAAGAACCGCTTCCATTATGGGCTGTGACAAAATCATAGTTTTAGATGACGGAAAAATTGTTGGTATGGGTAAGCATAACGAGCTGCTTCACAGCTGTGTTGTTTATTCTGAAATTTATAATTCTCAATTTAAGGAGGAGGTTCAATGAAAAAGAACAAAATCAAGGCTTCCTCTGTTAAAAGAGTTTTGAAGTATATTAAAAAGTACTCATTTTTGCTTATTATTTCAGTTTTGTTAGCTGTTATAACCGTTGGCTTGACTCTATATATTCCTATTATAATCGGTGATGCAATTGACCTTATTATAGGAAAGGGGCTTGTTCAGCTTGACAAAATCGGTACGCTGCTTTTAAATGTGGGTATCATTTCCCTCATTATTGCCTTGCTTCAATGGGTGATGAATACCATAAACAACAAAATTACATTTTTGATTACAAGAGATGTAAGAAATGAAGCATTTGACAAGATTGAAAATCTACCTCTTAAATACATTGACTCTCATCAATACGGAGATGTGGTAAGCCGAATTATTACCGATGTTGACCAGTTGGCTGACGGACTTTTAATGGGCTTTACTCAGCTTTTTACCGGAATAACCACTATTGTGGGAACGCTGATTTTTATGCTGACCTTAAGTCCTATAATCACACTTGTAGTGGTGGCGCTAACTCCGCTTTCCCTGCTTGTGGCAAGCTTTATTTCAAAAAGAACCTATTCGCTTTTCAAGCTACAAAGCGAGGCAAGAGCTAACCAAACCGCTATTATAGGCGAAAACATCGGCAATTTAAAGGTTGTTAAGGCTTTTTCACACGAGGATGAGTCACTTGAGGAATTTGATTTATCAAATGAGAAATTGAAAAAGGCTTCTATTAAGGCTATATTCTTCTCCTCCTTGGTAAATCCAACCACAAGATTTGTAAACGCGCTTGTTTATGCAGGGGTTGCATTAGTCGGTGCTTTTGTAGTAATGGGTAATTTTGGCACAGCCATTACCGTTGGCGCTCTTTCCTGCTTTTTAAGCTATGCTAATCAGTATGCAAAGCCATTTAATGAAATTTCAGGCGTTGTAACCGAGCTTCAAAGCTCGCTTGCTTCTGCTGCAAGAGTATTTGAGCTGATTGACGAGGAGCCGCAAATGCCTGATGATGAAAACGCATTAGTTCTTGAAAATGCCCTCGGAAGCATTGACCTTTACGATGTAAAGTTCTCATATTCACCCGATAAGGAACTTATTAAAAATCTTACATTGAGGGTTGAGAAGGGACAAAGAATTGCAATTGTTGGTCCTACGGGCTGCGGAAAAACTACTCTTATTAATCTTCTTATGAGGTTTTATGACGTAAACAGCGGGTCTATTTCAGTTGACGGAACGGACATTCGCAATATTACAAGACATTCCTTGCGCAAGAATTACGGAATGGTGCTTCAGGACACCTGGATTAAAAGCGGTACTGTCAGAGAAAACATTGCTCTTGGTAAGCCCGAGGCTACCTTGGATGAGGTTATCTCGGCGGCTAAAGCGGCGCATGCACACAGCTTTATCAAAAGGCTTCCTTTAGGCTATGATACTGTTATTTCCGAGGAATTGGGCGGTCTTTCACAGGGACAGAAGCAGCTTCTTTGTATTGCAAGAATTATGCTATCCATTCCGCCTATGCTTATTCTTGACGAGGCAACCTCATCTATTGATACAAGAACTGAAATTAAAATTCAAGATGCCTTCGCCCTACTTATGGCAGGCAGAACCTCTTTTATCGTTGCGCACAGGCTTTCTACAATAAAGGAGGCTGATGTTATTCTTGTTATGAACAAGGGTAACATTATTGAACAAGGAAGCCACAAGGAGCTTCTTGAAAAGAAGGGCTTCTATTACAATTTATATAACAGTCAATTTGAAATCGGCGAGGAACAAAATAATGAGAAAAACTAAAATAGTATGTACAATTGGCCCTGCCTGCTCAACTGAAAAGGCTTTAACCGAGCTTTGCCTGGCAGGAATGAATGTGGCAAGACTTAACTTTTCACACGGTACACACGAGCAGCATTTGGGAATGATTAATTTAATTAAGTCTGTTCGTCAGAAGCTTAATGTGCCTGTTGCAATTATGCTTGACACAAAGGGACCTGAGTATAGAATTAAAGCCTTTAAGGACGGACGTATAACACTAAACGACGGTGACACCTTTACCTTTACTACAAACGAGGTTGAGGGTACAAATGAAATTGTAAGCGTTACCTACAAGGGTATGATTAAGGACCTTAATGTGGGCGATAGAATATCTGTAAACAACGGTCTTGTTATATTCGAGGTTATTAAGCTTACCGAAACCGATGCGATTTGCAAGGTTATTGTTGGCGGTGAAATTTCCAACTCTAAGAGCATGAGCTTTCCTAACAAGGTATTAAATCAAGAATACTTAAGTGAGCAGGACAAAAAGGACTTGCTTTTCGGTATTGAAAATGATGTTGATTTTGTTGCTTGCTCATTTGTTTCAAGACGTCAGGATTTAGTTGACGTTAAGGAATTTTTAAAGGCTAACGGCGGCGAAAATCTTGACATTATTGCCAAAATCGAAAACAGAAGCGGTGTTGACAACATAGAGGACATTTGCAAGGAATGTGACGGTATTATGGTTGCACGCGGTGATTTGGGTGTGGAAATTCCCTTTGAAGAGGTGCCTTCTACGCAAAAATATTTGATTACTAAGTGCAGAATGCTTGGCAAGCGTGTTATTACTGCTACTGAAATGCTTGAGTCAATGATACATAACCCAAGACCTACTCGTGCTGAAATTTCTGACGTGGCAAATGCTGTTTATGACGGAACAAGCGCTATTATGCTCTCAGGTGAGACAGCTATGGGTAAATACCCGGCTCTTACGGTTAAGACTATGTCAAAAATAGCTGAAAAGACCGAAAGCTGCATTGACTACTCAAAGAACTTTTCCAACTCAGGCTTTATTATTAAAAACTCCGTTGACGCAATTTCACACTCGACTGCCTGTATGGCTATTGACATTAAGGCTAAGGGTATTGTTGTATGCTCCATTTCGGGAAGCACTGCGCGAATGGTTTCCCGTTTCAGAGCCCCCATTGATATTATCGGTATGACAACAAACGAAAAGACCTGGAGAAAGCTTGCTCTTTCCTGGGGTGTTACACCTGTTATGACAGAAAAGGTTAATTCCATTGACGTTTTGTTCTATATGGCTACAAAGGCGGCAAAGGAAGTGTTCAAGCTCAAAAAGGGCGACCAGCTTGTTATAACCGGCGGCATTATTAACGGCGAAAGCGGAAATACCAACTTGATTAAATTAGAAACAATATAATTATCATTATATATAAAATACCCGAAAGCCTCAGAGCTTTCGGGTATTTTATATATATTTGTTATTCTGCTGAAATTATATAGTAATATACCGGCTGGTTTCCTTGATACAAATTAAGCTCTACGCTTGAATCGTTAATTGCTTCTTCCAGCTTGGCAAGAGTCTTTTCTGCGTCCTCTTCACTTACATCCTCGCCATAGTAGATGCTGACAAAGCTTTTGCCGCTTTCCTTGATTTTTTCGCCAAGAGCTGAAATTATACTGTCAAGGCTACTGTCATTTTTGAAAAGCTTATCATCGCAAAGAGATAGGTAATCGCCCTCCTTGATTTCGAGTCCATCGAAGTTAGAATTTCTTGCAGCATAGGTTATCTGCATTGTTAAAACTGCCTTGGCGCACTCTGTCATGCTTTGGCGATTTTCTTCACTGTCAGCCTCGCAATCAAAGCCGAGGAACGCTGAAAGTCCCTGTGGAATTGACCTTGTTGGAATTACTATAATATTCTTGTCGGTCATTTCACTAACCTGAGATGCAGTCATAATTATGTTTTTGTTGTTAGGTAAAATAAATATGTTTTCTGCATTGATTTGGCAAACAGCATTGTATAGGTCCTGGCAGGATGGGTTCATTGTTTGTCCGCCTGCAACTACTACATCTGTGCCCAGCTCCTTGAACATTTCAACAATTCCGTCACCGCTTGCAACACTGACAAAGCCATATTTCTCTGCTTTTTCTTGTGGAGCTGCGTTTTCCTGCTCGTCAAGAAGCTTATTTGTATGCTGTGTGCGCATATTTTCAACCTTAACGGTTTCATATACGCCATACTTAAGCGCCTCACCAAGCACCTGATGTGGCTCGTTTGTATGAACGTGAACCTTTATGATTTCGCCATCGTCTATCATAACAAGGCTATCACCCATACCGTTCAGATAGCTTTTAAAGCCTTTGGTATCGCTGTTTCCATCGTGCTTTCTTACAATAAACTCCGTGCAAAAGCCAAAGGTGATGTCCTCTGTGTCAAAGGCTGAAAAATCTGCTCTTTCGCTTGGCTGAGCTTTAGATACCTTTGGTGTATAGGTAGCAACAGCGCCTGTTGTTAGGGTTTGGTGCATTGCCTTCATAACCACAAGCCAGCCCATACCGCCTGCATCAACAACGCCTGCCTTTTCCAAAACAGGGTTTTGGTTTATGGTTTCGTCAAGCGCCTTTTCGGCAGCCTCTATTGCAACGCCTAAAACGTACTCAAAATCATTTCTTTTTCTTGCTGCCTGCTCTGCTGCCTCAGCGCATTTTCTTGCAACCGTTAAGATTGTTCCCTCGGCAGGACGGTCAACAGCGCCATAGGCTGCCTCAACACCCTGCTTAAGCGCCTCTGCCCAAGCAACACCGTCACATTCAAAGGAGTTTTTAAGTCCCCTTGCAATACCGCGGAACAGAAGGCTGACAATAACTCCGGAGTTACCTCTTGCGCCGCGAAGCATTGCCTTAGCTGTTGTTTCAGCAGTTTCCTCAAGAGTCAGATTCTCGTTTTTCAAAAGCTCTCTTGCGGCATTGCCCACAGTCATTGACATATTTGAGCCCGTATCTCCGTCAGGAACAGGAAATACGTTTAAGTCATTTATGTCCTCTTTGCTGTCCTCAAGGCTTTGGGCTGCGCTGATTATTAAATTTTTGTAGTCCTCACCGTTGATTTTTTCGTGCTTAATATTTTCTGCCATCATTATTCTCCAAAATTAGTCAATTCTATCCTTACCAAAGAAGAATAGTGCAACTGTACCCGGGCCAGTATGAGAGCCGATTGTTGTACCGATGCTATTAATTAATACCTTTCCGTCAAGGTTAGGGAATTTTGCTTCAACAAGGTCTGCCACCTGTCTTGCATCATTATAACAGTCCGCGTGGGAAATGTAGCATTTTCCGTTATAGTCAAGACCGCCTATGGCATTTTCCTCCATTTTCTTAACTATTTCCTTAATTACGTTTGCCTTGCCTCTTATCTTTTCCCTTGGAATGAGATGACCGTCCTTATCAACATTAAGGAGTGGGCATATCTTTAAAACTGTACCGAACCAGCCTGCTACCTTTGAAACTCTTCCTCCCTTTACAAAAAATGTTAAGTCCGTTGAGAAGAACCAATGGTGAAGCTTTAGCTTGTTTGCCTCAGTCCATGCGTAAAGGTCGTCAATGCTCATTCCCTCATCGCGAAGGTCTGCCATTTTATCGACCAAAAGTCCCATACCTGAAGCGGCACCCAAGGAATCAATTGCGTAAACCTTTCTTTCGGGGTATTCAGCCTTTAATTCCTCTACTGCAATTTTAGCAGAGGTTTGAGAGCCTGAAAGACCTGAGGAGAGATTTAGCAAAATTACGTCCTTGCCTTCCTTAAGAAACGGAGTAAAGAAATCCTTAAATTGCTGTGCGTTAGGCTGAGAGGTTTTTGTATCAACTCCGTCACGCATCATTTGATAAAAATCATCAAAGCTTATTGTTTGTCCCAAATCGTCCTGACATTCCTTACCGTCAAGATAAAATGAAAACTTAATGTATTCAATATTTCTTCTTTTCATATGCTCAGGGCTTATATCAGCTGTTGAGCATGTAGCCAAAATGTAATCTGCCATTTTTGTACCTCGCTTTATTTTCGGAGCTTGCTCCGTTAAGTAAATTTTATCAATGTAAGCCTAAAATGTCTACCTACTGAACTAATTTTTAACTCTATTATAATAAAAAATACACTCTACGGTCAGTAGAGTGCATATTTTTTGCAGTTTTTGTGGAATTTCAATGAGAAGCACGCGTTTAAAAAACAGACACAGGGTGCGACTTTTAGTTATTTTCTTCTTTTTCGCTTGGATTTTTGTCCAATTTTTTCTTTTTTTGCTCACTTGGGTTAGTTCCCATATCCCAAACAAAGTATTTTGGATTTTTTTGAGTAACTGTAACTGTAATTTTTATCTTATAGCATAGGAACAAAATAATTTGAACAGGGATTCCGATAAAGAAAATAGGCCAGAAATTAAATTGCAGCAGCGCAATATAGATAATTAACAAAATTGACCAGTTAAGAAGCGAAGCGTACAAAAACGAGCCCTTGCCTCTCCACCATACGCACGACAAAACAATTTGAACAATAAAGGTAATTGGCAAGGCATAAATAAATATTTGCCAGCATATTTTATCGGTTACCAAATACAATACAACGATTAAGCAAATGGCAACTGCAATAATGCCCCACAAAACAGTGCCTGCAATTAGCTTTTTAATATTTCTTGCGGGCTTGGTTTCTACCTTTTTTTCCTGCTCGCTATGCTCGTTTATCAAGAAGTCAACGCTTACGCCGAAAATTTCGGCGATTTTGTGTAAAACATAAGCATCGGGCAAGCCCTCAGCCCTTTCCCACTTGGAGATAGCCTTGTCAGAATAATTAAGCTTTTCGCCAAGCTCGCTTTGAGTCATTTGATTTACTGTGCGCAAATAATAGATATTTTGCGCAACATTGCTTTTCAGCTCATTAATCTCCATAGCTTCCTCCTTATAAATTAGTTATAATATTTTAGCACATTTTTTTAAAATAGTCAATGCTTTGATTTTTAATATCATAAAATTTTCACCCTGTTCACAACAAAATCAACTGATTTCTCCTTAATTTAGACATTCTGTTATCTTGATTTAGTCGAAATGGACAAAAAAATATACTCGGTCACAAGTAACCGAGTATGTTTTATTAAAAATGCAGTATGTCTGTTAAAATATAATTGCTTACAAAAAAGCCCTTGGGGGTAAAGCTGTAAAAACCGTTTTTTATCGACACGTGGTCGCTTTTTATATACTTTTCAATGTTAGGATACTCACTTAAAAAGCTTTTGCCAAAGCGCTGTTCAAATTCAGCCGGTGAAATTCCGTCACTTAGTCTTAGCTTTAAAAGAACATATTCATCCATTTTGTCAATGTGTGTTTTGCCCTCTTCGTCCTCTGAGATTCTCACAACATTACCGTTGTTGGCTTGTTTTATATATTGTTTAATATCCTTTGAATAAAAATAGCGCTTACCGTTAAAAAAGGAGTGTGCTGAGGGACCAAAGCCAATATATTCCTCGCTTTGCCAATACTTAAGATTATGATTTGACCTGCGGTTCTCTTTTGAAAAATTGCTGATTTCATATTGACTCCAGCCTTTTTTGTTAAGTATCGAGCAAAGAGTCATATACATTTCGTATTCCTCTTCATCACTTGGCAAGGATAAGCTGTCTTGCCTTTTTCCAAACGGTGTATTTTCCTCAATTTTTAAGCAATATGCAGATATATGCTCAGGGTTAAACTCGCACACGTGGTCCAGTGTTTTCTTAAAATCATCAAGAGCTTGATTTGGCAAGCCATACATTATATCAACGCTTATGTTATCAAAGCCGCACTCTCTTGCAAGATAATAGCTTTCCCCGAACTCATCAAAAGTGTGTATTCTTCCTAAGACAGCTAGCTCCTTGTTGCTTGTTGATTGTAAGCCTATGCTTAAGCGGTTTATACCGTTTTTTCTGTAGCATTCAAGCTTTTCTCTACTAAGAGTTCCCGGGTTTGCTTCAATAGTAAATTCCCCACCCTGTGTCAATTTTAGGTGCTTTTTTATGCAATTTACAAGCTTTTCAAAGCTTTCTAAGTTTAACACACTCGGTGTACCGCCGCCTATGAAAATTGTGTCAAAATTATAGTCTTTATATAAATGCGCCTCTGCCTTGATATGTGAGCATAGCGCATTTATATATTCCACTTCAAGCTCATAATTGTGGCACAAGGAATAAAAGTCACAGTAGTCGCACTTTTTTACACAAAAGGGAATGTGTATATATAAGCCTAAGTTTTTCATTAGTCGTTATCGTCAAGCTTCAAAACAGCCATAAATGCTTCCGGTGTTACCTCTACTGAGCCTAAGCGGCGCATTTTCTTTTTACCTTCCTTTTGCTTTTCAAGGAGCTTTTTCTTTCTTGTTATATCACCGCCATAGCACTTTGCCAAAACGTCCTTGCGGAGCGCTCTTACGGTTTCCCTTGCTATAACCTTAGAGCCGATTGCTGCTTGAATAGGAATTTCAAAAAGCTGACGTGAAATATTTTCCTTTAGCTTTTCAGCAATTTTTCTTGCTCTTGTGTATGCCTTTTCACTGTGTACAATAAAGGTTAAGGCATCCACTACCTCACCGTTTAATAAGAAGTCAAGCTTAACTAAGTTACTTGGCTCATAGCCTGCAAGCTCATAGTCAAGGGAAGCATAGCCCTTGCTTCTGCTCTTTAAGGCATCAAAAAAGTCGTAAACGATTTCATTAAGCGGCATTAAATAATGAAGCTCTACTCTTGTGGAGTCAAGGTATTTCATATCCTTGAAAATACCGCGTCTGTCCTGGCACAAATCCATAATGCCACCCACATATTCTGTTGGGGTTATAATGCTTGCATTAACTGTTGGCTCATATGCTGTTTTGATTGTATCGGTTGGGGGGTAATTAGACGGGTTATCAACCATTATTGTTTCCCCATTTGTTTTCTCTACCTTGTAAATTACGCTTGGCGCTGTGGTAATCAAGTCAAGGTTAAACTCTCTTTCAAGTCTTTCCTGTATGATTTCCATATGCAAAAGACCTAAGAAGCCGCATCTGAAGCCAAAGCCCAAGGCAATTGAGGTTTCAGGCTCAAAGGACAGGGCAGCGTCGTTGAGCTTAAGCTTTTCAAGGGCATCACGAAGGTCATTGTACCTTGCTCCGTCAGCGGGATAAATACCCGAAAATACCATTGGAAGCGCTTCCTTAAAGCCCTGCAACGGCTCGTCTGCTCCGTTTTCAACAGTTGTTACGGTGTCACCCACTCTTGTTTCGCTAACGGTTTTAATGCTGGCGGTGATGTAACCAACCTCGCCTGCTGAAAGCTTATCAGCCTTTTGCAAGCCGAAGGCGTTAAGGTAGCCAACCTCTACAACCTCGTACTGTGCGCCTGTATTCATCAGCTTAATTTTGTCGCCCGGCTTTAAAACACCGTCAATGACACGCACGTAAACCACAACGCCTAAGTATGCGTTATAATGTGAGTCAAAAATCAAGCATTTAAGCGGCTTATTTTCATCCCCCTGCGGGCAAGGAATTTTTTCAACGATTGCGTCAAGAACTTGGTCAATGTTTAAGCCGACCTTGGCAGAAACAGCGGGACAATCCTCGGCTACAATACCGATTACGTCCTCTATTTCTCCTCTTACTCTGTCAACATCGGCAGAGGGCAAGTCGATTTTGTTAATAACAGGTACAATTTCAAGGTCACAATCAACCGCCAAATACGCATTGGCAAGGGTTTGCGCCTCAATGCCCTGTGTAGAGTCAACAACGAGCAAGGCACCCTCACAGGCATTAAGCGAACGAGATACCTCGTAGTTAAAGTCAACGTGACCCGGGGTGTCAATAAGGTTAAGGACATATTCCTGTCCGTCCTTGTGCTTATAATCAATTCTTACAGCACGCGCCTTAATTGTAATGCCCCTTTCTTTTTCAAGATCCATGTTATCAAGAAGCTGCTCCTCCATCTCCCTTTTGGTAACTGCGTTGGAATACTCAAGTATTCTGTCCGCCAAGGTTGATTTACCGTGGTCGATATGAGCAATTATAGAAAAGTTTCTTATATTTTTCTGTTTTTCGTTCATCTTACTTATCCCTTCGGAAAAATTCACAGATATTTTAACATAATTTTTATTATTGTGCAAGTATTTACTTGAAATATTTACCTAAATCATATATAATATTTTTAACAATTTTTTGCGAGGTGGATTATGACACAAAAGGAAAGAATGGAAAAGGGCTTGGTTTACTACTGCGCTGACAGCGAAATTATGGATGACCAGGTTTTGTGCCTTGAAAAGCTTTATGACTACAATCAAACACGTCCCTTAGAGGGAGAAAAGCGTATAGCTTTATTAAAATCTATGTTTGCGTCGGTTGGCGAGGGCGCTTATATTGAGCCGCCGCTTCACGCAAATTGGGGTGGTAAGCGTGTGCATTTGGGCAAAAATGTATATGCTAATTTTAATTTAACATTAGTTGACGATGCTCCCATTTATATAGGAAACGACTGCATGCTCGGTCCTAATGTGGTAATAGCTACCGCAGGACACCCAATTGACCCTGAGCTTCGTGCAAAGGTGACACAGTACAACAAAGAGGTACACATCGGTAACAATGTATGGTTAGGTGCCGGTGTTGTTGTAATGCCCGGTGTTACAATTGGAGATAACTCCGTAATTGGTGCGGGCAGTATTGTTACAAGGGACATTCCGTCAGGTGTTGTTGCCTTTGGTAATCCTTGCAAGGTTTTCCGTCAGATTGGGGAAAAGGACAAAAAATATTTCTACAAAAATGAAGAAATAGATTGGGAAAATCTTATTTAATTTAAAGTGTGCCACAAAATACCCAAGTCAAATGTGGCATAGCTGTACTGTAATTGAGGTGAAAATATGTTATTCGGAAAGCATATAAACAAATACTATTTAAGGTTTGCGCCTATTTTGCTTTTAGGCTTGGCATCCCTTGTTTTAGTTGACTATTTTCAGCTCTTAATTCCCGAAATCTACAAGTCTGTTATTAACGGTATTAACGACGGATTTGTTGTAATTGACAATGTTACCTATGAATTTGACATAAATTTTCTGCTTGACAGAGTTTGCTTACCTATGATTTTTGTCATTTTGGCGCTTGTTGTCGGAAGATTTGTTTGGAGAATTTGCTTCTTTGGCTCGGCGATTAAGGTTGAAACAGATTTAAGATGCCGTATGTTTGACCATTGTAAGGACCTGTCACAGGAGTACTATCAGGTAAACAAGGTCGGCAATCTTATGTCGCTTTTTACAAATGATTTAAAAACCGTACAGGAGTGCTTCGGCTCGGGAGTTTTGTCATTTTTTGATGCGCTCCTCCTTGGCTGTATGGCTCTTTACAAGATGTTCAGGCTTAGTCCTGTCTTGACCCTTCTTTCATTAATTCCTATGGCTCTTTTAATAGTGGTTGCCACTATTGTGCGAAAATATATGATGTCAAAATGGGCAAAGCGTCAAGAGGCGTTTTCTGCTCTTTCCGATTATGCGCAGGAGAGCTTTTCGGGTATTGCGGTAATCAAAGCCTTTGTAAAGGAAGCAAAGGAGCTTTGGTCCTTTAAAAAGCTTAACAAGAAAAATGAAAATGCCAATGTTGAGCATACCATGGCATCAACATTGTTACATATTTTTATAACCCTTTTTGTTGAGTCGGTTATTTGCGTTATTATCGGCTATGGCGGTTATCTTGTTTACAATGACGTTTTCAATGCAGGTGAGTTTGTTGAATTTATTGGCTACTTTAACTCTATTATCTGGCCAATTATGGCTATTTCTCAGCTTATTGAAATGCAATCAAGAGGAAAGGCGTCACTTAACAGAATCAGTGATTTATTAGATGCAAAGATTAATGTAAAAGACGATGAGAGTGTTAAGGAATGTCCGTTAATTAAGGGAGAAATTGAGTTTAAAAATTTGACCTTCAGATACCCTGATGCTTCATATGATGCTCTTAAGAACGTTAATCTTAAAATCGAGGCAGGGGAAAGCGTTGGCATTATTGGCAGGACAGGCTCAGGCAAAACTACTCTTGTCGATTTGATTTTACGTACCTATAATGTGGAAAGAGGTACTTTATTTATTGACGGAATTGATGTTAATGATATTCCTATTAAAAACCTTCGTGATTTTTGCGCCTATGTGCCGCAGGACAATTTCTTATTCAGCGATACGATTGAACATAATATTGCCTTTGCCACAGATAAAAGTGATATAGATGTAGAGGGCGCGGCACGTCTTGCTTGCATTCACGATAATATTGAGGAATTTCATCTTGGTTACAGAACCGTGCTTGGCGAGCGCGGTGTTACTGTTTCCGGTGGACAAAAGCAGCGTATTTCCATTGCAAGAGCCTTAATGAAGGATGCTCCTATTCTTATTCTTGATGACTCTGTATCTGCTGTGGACACAAAAACCGAAAGTGTAATTCTTGACAATCTTTATATGACAAGATGTGAAAAAACAACTATACTCATAGCTCACCGTGTTTCTACTATTGAAAATATGGACAAGATTGTCTTTATTGATGACGGTGAGATTATTGCTGTCGGCTCACACACAGAGCTTTATGCTACGTGCGACGAATATGCAAAAATGGTCGAATTACAAAAGCTTGACGATGCAAAGGAGGATATGTAATGTACGAATTTTATCCTCTCATTGTAGTTGGTGCAATTATCGGTGTTATTTCTGTTATTTTTGTTGTGGCTTACTGTCTTATAAAGGACAAAAAGACCGCTATCGGATTTGACCGAAATATGAAGGACTCGGAAATTATAAAGCGTTTGCTTGCTTATGCCAAGCCACATATTAAGAGCTTTATAATTGTTCTTGTTGTTATTATTTTTTCCATTGCCTACGATATAATTTCTCCTATTGTAATAGGCAGCACAACAGAAATGATAAAGGGGGATTTTGAGCTATCCCGACTTTACACAACCGTTATCGTTTATGCGGGAATACTTATTGTTTCTCTTGTTTCCTCATACATTCAAGCTATTGTTCTTCAAAGGACGGGACAAAAAATAGTTTCCAAGATACGTGAGGACCTTTTTGCTCATATTGAGAGCCTTTCTCACGAGCAGCTGCACAAAAATCCTGTGGGCAGGCTTGTTACACGTGTTGTTAACGATACGGACTCCATTTCGCATATGTTCACGGGAATTTTAGTAAACCTTGTTAAGAACATATTTATTATTTTCGGCGTTTTGGGCGCTATGCTTTGCCTTAACTATATGCTTACCTTAATGGTGCTTTGCTTTGTGCCCTTTGTTATTCTTTTTACTATTATTTTCAGAAAGTTTTCGCGTAAGGCATACAGGAAGGTAAATAACGCAACAACAGCCATTAACACCTATCTTTCCGAAAATTTGTCGGGTATGAAAATTATTCAAATATTCAACAGAGAGGAAAGAAAAAAGGCGGAGTTTGACGAGAAAAATAACCATCTTGGAAAATGCAAGAGGGAGCAAATGTTTACCTTTGGCATATTCAGACCTATGGTTTATATGCTCTATATTGCCTCGGTGCTTTGCTTATTCTACATCGGCGCTCGCGGCTATATGGACAACATCAGCTTTTTGGGACAGACTATTACTGCGGGTACTATTGTTACCTTCTATATGTATCTTAACAAATTCTTTAACCCTATACAGAGCTTGGCTGAGCAATTTAATATGCTTCAGCACGCATTTGCCTCTGCTGAAAAGATATTTACTGTTTTCGACATTCAGCCAACTGTTGTTGACGAGCCTGATGCAATCGAGCTTGATGAGGTAAGAGGTGAAATTGAATTCAGGGACGTGTGGTTCAGCTACGTTCCGAACGAGTGGGTTTTAAAGGGTGTTTCCTTTAAGGTAGAGGCAAAGCAAACCGTTGCCTTTGTTGGCGCTACCGGCTCGGGAAAAACCACTATTCTTTCTTTGATTTGCCGCAACTATGATATTCAAAGGGGTCAAATTTTAATTGACGGAATTGATATTAAGAAAATTAAAATTTCCTCTCTTCGCCGCCATTTTGGTCAAATGCTTCAGGACGTGTTTCTTTTTGCGGGCACGATTAAGAGCAATATTGCCCTACATAATGAGTACAGCGATGAAGAAATTACCAAGGCATGTGATTATGTTAATGCAAGTCAGTTTATTAACAAGCTTGAAAAGGGCATTAACACCGAGGTAAGAGAACGAGGCAATAACTTCTCCTCGGGTCAACGTCAGCTGCTTTCCTTTGCAAGAACTATTATACATAAGCCCTCTGTTATGATTCTTGACGAGGCAACCGCAAATATTGACACGGAAACGGAGCAATTAATACAGGGCTCGCTGAAAAAGATAATGTCAATCGGTACTATGCTGATGGTCGCTCACCGATTGTCTACAATACAGAATGCTGATGTAATAATTGTTTTATCTCACGGTGAAATTGTGGAGCAAGGTCCCCACTTTGAGCTAATCGGTCAGCGTGGCAAATATTACGACCTTTATATGCTTCAATATAACAAGGAAAGATTAGCAGGTAAATAAGATCAACATAATGGATGTACATAGTTTTTATCACAAATGCGGTAAAAAACAAGTCTAAAATGAAACTAATATATCAAAGCCGTTTGAAAAATAACGGCTTTTAGTTTTGCTTTGAAATAGTCTCAAATATATACAATTGAAAAATTGAACTTTTGTGACAGATTTTTTGAAAAAAGGTGTATATATCTTTCATATGACCGCTATTTGTATGAAATATGCACAAAAACAAATAAAATTATTGACAAATCTATGGCAATAGTGTATAATGAAATCAAGATAAAAATATAAATCGGTAAGACAATGTTCGTAACAGACATTTTAAGAATTTCATTGCCTTATATCAGATATATGAGTTTGTAGCATATGAACAGAGGTTACTGGTCATATGCTATTTTTGTCTATTTTAAAAACAGAGGTGATACAGGTGGGACACTTTAAATAGTGGCGATTATATAAATATGTTGTTAATTACATAAAATTTGTAACTAAATGACACTAAATTCCGTCTAATGATATAGAAGGGAAATTTTAAGTGTAAATATTTATGTGTCAAGTAACATTATTATATAATTGCCAAAAATCGAAGCTTAACAAAAAATCCAAATTTAAAATTTTTAAGGTGATTTACTTATGAAGAAAAGATTTTTAGCGATATTTATTTCTTTGTTAATTGTATTTGTTGTAATTGCTTCGATTTGTTCCTGTAATATTGTGCCATCCAATAATTATACGGACACTTCTTCAAGTACAGAATCAAGCGAAAACACGGACAATGTTATTGATAACAATAAAAAAGAAGACGATTTAACGAATATAATACAAGTGAAAAAATACTATAGAGAAATAAGCTCTTCCTACACGACCGACACAGATGGTGTTGTTTGGGAAAACGACCAAATATTTCTTGACGGTGTTTTTGAAATGAAACAAGAATCACAATATAAAGTTATATCTTCTGAAACAGAGCTTCGAATGTTCGCATTATTAAAAAGTGACGAAATAGAAGAAAACATTTTTGATAACAATTATATTGTTGCTATATTACACTACTATATCGGTCCGTCTTCTGGTGCGAGAGAGCCCGTAGGCTTTTATAATGCTGATTTTAATGATGGGCAAAAAATTATATTAGACACATTCTATAATTATCAGTATGACTCAACTGAAGACGAAAGAGATATTTATAGATTACATTTTATTGTTGTGCCAAAGGGAGAAATATCTAACACCGAAGAAATCAAATTTATAGAGGTAAATGTCAACCAAGTAGAACAATATAGTATGCGGGCTTATGCAGTTGATACTAAAACAGAAGAGGTTAAAGCATATTACTTGAATAGTGAAGAAGCTAAACAAAAGTTGGATATTTTAAACACAGTGGAACATTTTTGGATAGATTCTCCTTGCATAGCAATCCATTTAAATGAGACAATTAAAACAGATTTTATTGTTAACGGTTTTAAATACGAGAATGGAGAAATTTTTATAACAGTAGAAATATTTGAAAAAACGGAAATGAATTATCTGCACAAAATTTCGTCAAATCTTATTTTAGTATCGCTAAGACCTCACAGAGGAGATTTAACAATAAACGTCCCTGACAATATTCCACCGGAATGCAAAGTGAATGTTGTTTTTAAAAATGTAGTTTCAGTAAATTAATTTCAAGAAGAACAACAAATTAGACATCAACTAAATAAACCAGAAGAGGTAGGAGCAATCCTACTTCTTTTGGCATATAAAAAGACATTAAAATGACCCTTTGACAGTTAGGCGTGTGCTTGTATATATACAAGTGGCGTTGCTGCCATTCCCCAAAGCTCGCTGACGCTCGCTTTAGGGACCCCTCTGGTGCCTCGCCAATACAAGCCGTCTAAAACATAACCGAACTGAAAAAACGAACCAAAAAAGCTTGGAGACAAACGAAAGACACAATTTGAGTTAAAACAAAATAGGTCGACAAGCGAGGTAAATACTACGACCTTTATATGCTTCAATATAACAAGGAAAGATTAGCAGGTAAATAATATACAAAAAGACTTTTTGCGCTTTTACAAAAAGTCTTTTTTGTTTATATCTCTTTTATGAAAAACGGATTTGCGTTTCTTTCGCACATTCCTCTTACGGTAAAGTAGGGTATATCATCAACTATTATTTCGTTTCCGCGGTGGAAGTGGCCTTGAATTACCATTTTTACCTTGCCGCTGTTTTTGATTATTTCACGGATTTCGATGGCATTTTTAATAATGTGGCTTTCCTCTAAGGATGGGTCGAGATTTTCGTGCACCATTACAATTGCCTGTTTGTCTGACTCCTTTAGAGCTTTTTCCAAAAAGTCCACCTGCTCCTTTGGCAAGTTAGAGTCAGTCCAATCTACTCCCGCTGTGTCAAAATGCTCCATGCTTGAACGGTAATTTGCGTCTAAAATAATGAAATTGTATTCGTCCTCAACTATGTACGGTGGGGTTTTAATTCCTGCCCTTGCCAAATCCTCTCTTTTGAGCGTTAGGTAATCGTGATTTCCCGGGACTACATAAAAGGGGATTTCAAAGGAGTGTATAAGCTCCAATATTTCGTCTAAATTTTTAATGGCATCAGCCCTTGTAACTCCGTCCGGGCTATCGGTAAGGTCGCCTAAGCAAAAGCAAATGTCAACGCTCTGCTCCTTAAAATATGTCATTGCTTCCTTTATCTTTTCGTATGAAATGGCAGGCATACGTGTTTCGCCTATGCATGACACCTTGCAATAATGTGGGTCAGAAAAAAGTCCGATTTTCATTTTATTCACCTCAGTTTAAATAATTAATATTTTTGAACAGATGTATATTTTCAATGCTTTCCCCGTACACAGAAAGAATATATTCATTCTCTATTTTGCACACGTAGGTTTTATACTCCGATGTTTCAATTTTAGATGGGGTAAAGGCTTTTTTGTCGTAAGCCTTAAATATGCTTTCCTTTTGTGTCCATTTGGTGCAAAAATATTCAAGAGCATCCTTTTCGCTTACGGACTCAAGCTCCTTCTTTTCCGCCTCTGTTAAAAATCGCATCATAATTCTTTTCAGCTTTTCGGTTATTTTTTCAATATCTATGCCAACGGGGGATTTGGAAATTACCGCAGCCACCATATCGCAGCTATGAGATATTGAAAAATAAAAATCACTGCATAGCCACTTTCCGTTTTCCGATTTTTCAAAGGTAATTTCGTTTATTGAAATGCCAAGGGCATTGGTTATTCCGTACTCTAAAAGCTTCCAAGCGCAGTATTTCTCACGCTTTGCTCTTTCGTTTGAGCAAGCATTAATTTCATCAAAGCGAGCTTTTGGGTATATGCTTTCTATTTTAAGACTATTTGGTATTCTGCCTGTGTAAACATAGATTTCGTTTAATTCCATTTGCATAACCGACTCTCCTTACTTTTAATCTATTATAGCATTTATAATTAAAGAAAGCAATCCTTTTTATTCAGGATTGCTTTTTTACTGCTTTGTTTACAAATTCTGTCATAAAAAGTAGCATTATAACAAAAAACGCAATGAAAAACGGGTATAATGAGATGCTTATATAATCTGCAATTAAACCGAATAAGGGTGGCATAAGCGCGCTTCCTGTATAGGCGCTTGCCATTTGTATTCCTACAATTGCGTGAGAATTTTCTTTTCCAAAGTTATTGGGGGTTGAATGTATGATTGATGGGTATACAGGGGCACTTCCTACTCCTGTTATAACAAGTCCCACAAGAGCAAAAATGTCTGCTTTTACAGGCAAAATTATCATAGCTATTCCTGCCAGCATTACAGCAATTCCGCCTCTTATCAGGTTTTTATCTCCTACCTTATCGGCAAAAAAGCCACAGGCAAATCGGCCAAGGGTTATGCCCATATAGAACAGTGAGCCAAAGTTGGCGGCTATTTCTGCATCTACGCCGCGATATTCCGCAAGATAAGAGCTTGCCCAAAGTCCTGTTGTTACCTCAAAGGCGCAAAAGCACAAAAAGGCTACTAAAATTTGCTTTACTCCCTTGATTTTCAAAGCGTCCCTTAAGCCAATGGGGGCTTCGTAATTTTCGTCTCCTACATTTGCGGTGCTCTTCTTTTTCCACAGAGGCAAGGAAGCAAACAGGCAGACGGTTAAGGCAAGCTGAATTACTGATACGATTCCGTATCCGCTTTGCCAGCCCCTATCACTTGAAATTGCATAGCCCATTATGTACGGGCTGATTGTGGCGCCAATTCCCCAAAAGCAATGAAGCCAGCTCATATGCCTTGATGCGAAATGTAGCGCAACATAGTTATTAAGCGCCGCATCAACTGCTCCTGCGCCAAGACCGTATGGAATGGCGAACAGGCAAATCATTAAAAGTGAATTTGAAAAGGAAAAGCCAAGCAAGGCAACGGCGGTTGTTAAAACGCTGATGGCTGTAACAAGTCCTGTGCCAAGCTTTCTTGTGATTTTATCGGACAAAAGGCTTGATACAATTGTGCCGAATGCAATTATCATAGAAATAAGTCCTGCGTATGAAAGGCTTGTATCTAAATCTGTTACCATTGTTGGCCAAGCTGAGCCGAGCAAGGAGTCAGGCAAGCCAAGACTGATAAAGGACAAATATATTATAGCAAGTAATAAAGCAACCATAGTTCTTCTCCTAAAGAAAAATTTCAGTTCTATTCTACCATAAATTATTAATATTTCAAGTCTTTTATTGAATTTTACTTGGTGGTATGCTACAATGAAATCAAAAGAAATAAGGAGTGCTTTATGAAGCTTTTAATTTGCGGTGACCTATGTGCCACCAATCAATCATTTGATGCTTTTAATGCTACCGACGAGGTTCGTGCCTTTAACGATACTCTTCCCATAATCAGAAGCGCTGACCGCGCAATTGTTAATCTTGAATGCGCTCTTACTGACAGCGAAAACAGTATTAAGAAATTCGGTCCCAACCTGAAAAGTCCCATTAACACTGCCGACACCTTGAAAAAAGCCGGTTTTACCGACATTATGCTTTCAAACAATCACGTATTTGATTTTGGAATAGAGGGTCTTTGCGATACTGTTAAGGAGCTTAAAAGATGCGGCTTTTACTACACGGGCATTGGAGATAACTATGAGGACTCAAGAAAAAATCACACAATTGAGCTTGACGGTATAAGAGCTTGTATAATTAATGTGTGTGAGCACGAGTACACCTATGCAACCGATAAAAGATGCGGAGCCCGCCCCTTTGATGAATTTGAAACAATGGACGATATTCGCAAAGCCAAAAGAGTGCATGACAAGGTTATAGTAATTTATCACGGTGGAAAGGAATACTGTAAATACCCGTCCCCAAGGCTTTTAAAGGCTTGTCGCGAAATGGTAAGATGCGGCGCTGATGCTGTTTTATGTCAGCATAGCCACTGTATTGGCACTTACGAGCTTTTTGAGGGTGGACATATTCTCTACGGTCAAGGCAACTTCCACTTTTTAAGCAAAGAGGATGCTGATTTTTGGAAGGAAGGTCTTATGGTTATGCTGGATGTCAACAAGGACAGCATAGACATTGACTTTATTCCTGTTAAGGAAACTGCCGATGGCATAAGAATTGCAACCGACGAGGAAAAAGCAATCATTTTTAACGAAATGAATGAGCGCGCAAAATCAATTTCAGATGGCAGCTATAAGGACAAATTTAACGAGTTTTGCCAAACTATAAACGAAGAATATATGGGGGTTATTGGCTATACTCCAAGCAGTTTGCCAAAGGATTACCAGCACTTTGCACATTTTCTTGATTGCGAAGCGCATACAGATGTTTTGAGAGAGCTGTTTAAAACCTGGAATGAAACAAACAGATAAATAGCTTTACATATAACAACAGTCAGTTGTAAAAGGCAACTGACTGTTTATTGATTTTAAGCTTTGTTTATTGTATAATATAAGCAGAAATACACTTTTACGGAGGTTAAAATGTGGCGTTACATTATATATTGTCTGATTGTTGTATTGCTTTGCGGCATTTTTATTCCCGATGGCATTGATGGCGAAATTGATAACATACCTCTTTTGATTTTGTTAATTTCCGCTCTGGTTATTTTCTTAGTTATTAAGTCGATTTTATATATTAAGACGTTTGTAAGAGCTAAGAGCCATTTAATCAAAAGCGGGTATGAAATTCTAAGCTTCTCTTTTGCGCCTATGTGCCTTAGGAAAAGCAAGGCTCATCATATTGTGGCTAAAAAGGATGACAAAACAGTTAAAATTTTTGTTTTAAGCGTTTCAAAAGCTTATCTTACATACCACTTTGAAGATATTAACCAAATAGAGCTTTATAAATCAACAAGGCTTGCTATTAAGCCAAGGGTTGGTCAAGCAAACATTGTTTCAGGTCACATTGATACAAAAATGGTTGGAAGAAAACAGCTTTATTGGCAGGACTCCGATTTTGAAAATGCTACATGCATTGTCCTTTTTAACAAGCTTCCAAATGCGGTAAAGGATTCTATTAACAGAAATTCCCTTTTTAACGGTGATAAAATCTGTAACAAGGCGCTTTTGTTCGACATTAAGGGATTTGTTAATCAAATTTAAAGGAGATATAATGAAGTTTTCTGATTTTATAAAAAAACCGGATATTAAAGCAGGATTTTTATATTTTGCTTTGATACAAATTGAGGTTCTCATTGTTGCTTTTTTCCTGTCCGGATTGCCTGTTATTTTTCTTCGCTTTTTTATTGACGAAACCGGACCCTTGCAAACCACCGCTGAAGCTATTTTAGTTACATTTATAGAAATGATAATCAGATTTATTATTTTTCTTTCTATTTTCAAGAACAATAAGAGTTTAGTTTATAAGCAATTTGCACTTAGCTATTCTGTAACCTTTGTTTTAAGATTAATATTTTCGTTATGTACTTATTTTGCTTCATTTTCAGCAGGGATGTGCGTTTCCTTGATCGGTCTTGAGATTTCCTCAACATTTATTGACGAAGGAATTAAGACTATGCAGCAGGTTCCTACACTGCTCTATATTGCCATTTTCGTTCTTTTTGAAGCCATTACCCTTTTAGTTGGATTTTTCGCTTACAGAATTTGCGTTAAAAAGCGTAACCGAGCGCATATGGAGCTACACCATATTTCAAATTAATTTTTGCAAGCAGTGTTATTTACTGCTTGCAATTTTTTCTTTATCCGTTGCCAAAAAATCGTCTACTATATCTCTTAAATGGATTTCGGACAACTTATGCTTGTTCAAGTCTTCTATTATTTTCTTAACGTATGCTTTGTTTGTACTAATGTCTTTAACGGACTGACTTTTACATTTAATGCCATAGGTTGTTATATGTATATTTTCTAAAATAATTTTATTTTCAATTAGTTGGTACTTTTTCATTTTGATTCAGCTCTGTTCTTTTTTTACCATTATATAGTAAACATATTATAATATTTGGCAAAAGCTATGTTTTATTTAAGAAAATATAGGTGTTTGGCTATTTTCTCTTATGCTGAAATGAGTTTTTTAGATATTCTAAAAAATGTTTTATTAAAAAAAGGAGCTAACGCACCCGACTGATAAGCAGTCTTACGTTAGCTCCTATATTTTATTCTGTTGTGTAGTTGTCAAAGTAGCCTTGAATATATACGATAGGTGTACCCTTGTCGCCTGAGCCTGATGTAAGGTCACAAAGTGAACCGATTAAGTCAGTTAAGCGACGGGGTGTTGTACCCTCAGATACCATTTGGCCAACGAGGTTGTCGTCCTTTTCCTGAATTTTGCCCTTAATAGCTTCCTTAAGTGCATCACCTGAAAGTCCTGCAAAATCATTGTCTGCCAAATACTTAAGCTTAAGCTCGTTTGGTGTGCCCTCAAGTCCGCTTGTATATGCGGGGGATACGATTGGGTCAGCAAGCTCCCAAATCTTTCCTACAGGGTCCTTAAATGCACCGTCACCGTATACCATTACCTCAATAGTCTTGCCTGTTGCTTCATAAAGCTTCTTTTGAATAGCTTCAACAAATGGCTGACAATCACGTGGGAATAGCTTTACAGAATCCTCAGTTGCCTTGTTTGAGCCTAAAAGACCGTATTCTGCATTATAACCGCTACCGTTTATTGAACGGTTAAGAATTTCATCAAGACCGTAGTTGATTTCAACACCTGCGTTTTTGAGCAAGCGCTTTGTACGGAAGCGAGAGTGAATATCACAGTTGAGAACCTTTTTTGTATACTTAAGAATTGCACGAGGGTCGTTTGCGAAGATAATTTCAACCTCAGCGCCGCATTCCTTAATCAAGCTCTCATAATATTCAACGTAGTCAACGCCTGTAAACGGATGCTTTTCATAACCGAAAAGCTCTCTGTATGTTTTAAGGTCAAGCACGTCTGTATATGGGTTAACTCCCTTTTCATCAAGCATATCAAGGCTGATTAGGTGGTTACCAACCTCATCAGACGGATATGAAAGCATAAGGACTACCTTTTTAACTCCCTTAGCAATACCGCGCAAGCAAATAGCAAAACGGTTACGGCTAAGAATTGGGAAGATAACTCCCACTGTTCCGCCGCCGAATTTATCAGATACATCCTTTGCAATATCGTCTACTGTTGCATAGTTGCCCTGTGCTCTTGCTACGATAGCCTCAGTCATGGCTACAACGTCACGGTTGTGAATTGCAAAGCCTTCCTCAGAAGATGCCTCAAGAACAGAATTTGTAACAATATCAACAAGGTTATCGCCCTGACGGATGATAGGTGCACGAAGACCTCTTGATACAGTGCCGACCATACGACTCATAATTTATACACTCCTTTTAACATCCGAGTTAATCGGATTAAAAACTTATTAAAAAGCAATACGTTTTTTAACGTATTATAGTATACCAAAAAAAATGTGAAATGTAAAGATTAATTTTATATTATTTTTAAATTTTTCATATTATGACGTATATGGGCTTATTTGCTACTGATTTTTTGTATATTTTTACTTTTGTTTTATTATATGCACATTTGTTCATTTGTGATAATATTTGTTTCAAGATGAAATTTTAATGTTTTATCAAATTAAATTGACATTTTCATTATATTGTGGTAATATTAATTATATTTATTATTACTTTGAGGTGATATTATGGATAAGCTTTTAAAATTACTTGAGGAAGATGCTACTCTTACCCCTGAGCAATTGGCACTTATGCTTTCTAAAGAGGTTGGCGACATTAATAACGCTATTGATAAATATGAGAATGACGGTGTTATTCTTGGAAAGAAAACAATTATTGACTGGGACAAAACAGACAGCGAAATTATAAACGCGATTATTGAGGTTAAGGTTACTCCGCAAAGAGACCGTGGCTTTGACCGTATTGCTGAAAAGATCTATAACTACCCTGAGGTTAAGTCTTTATATCTTATGTCATCGGGCGGATTTGATTTTACACTTATTATTGAGGGTAAGACAATGAAGGAGGTTGCTTTCTTTGTTACACAAAAATTAGCGCCTATTGACTCTGTAACCGCTACTGCTACTCACTTTGTATTAAGAAAGTATAAGGACAAGGGCGTTATTTACGGTGGCTGTAACGTTGATGAAAGAGGAAACGAATAAATGTTAGACTACTCAAAAATGTTAAATAAAACGGTGTGTGGCATTAAGCCCTCCGGCATTCGAAAGTTTTTCGATATGCTGAGCACTATGGACGATGTTGTTGCACTTACCGTCGGTCAGCCCGATTTCATAACTCCTTGGCACATACGTGAGGCCGCCATTGAGAGCATTGAAAAGGGTAAAACCTACTACACCTCCAATGCGGGCACTCCCGAATTAAGGCTTGAAATTTCAAAGTATATGAAGCGTCGCTTTAATTTGGACTATCAGCCCAAGGACGAAATATTTGTAACTGTTGGCGGAAGTGAAGCCATTGATGTTGCCATGCGCGCAATTCTTGCTCCGGGAGATGAGGTTATTTTGCCGCAGCCTGCTTTTGTGTGCTATGAGCCTATTGCACTTATGCAGGGTGCCAAGGTTGTTCACATAAACACTAAGCTTGAAAACAAGTTTAAGGTAACGGCGGAAGAAATCAAGGCGGCAATTACACCAAAAACAAAGATGCTCATTCTTCCTTTCCCTAACAATCCGACAGGCGCAATTTTAACACGTGAGGAGCTTGAAGATATTGCCCGGGTAATAAAAGGCACTAACATTTGTGTTCTTTCTGACGAAATATATGCCGAGCTTACATACGGTATGAATCACGTTTCAATTGCTGAAATTGACGGAATGTGGGAAAGAACTATTATCGCAAGCGGCTTTGCCAAGGCTTATGCTATGACAGGCTGGAGATTAGGCTACGTTTGCGCTCCTGCTCCGCTTGTTAAGGAAATGCTTAAAATCCATCAGTATGCTATTATGTGTGCGTCTACCGCTTCACAGTTTGCCGCTGTTGAGGCTATGCAAAACGGTGATGAGGATGTTGAATATATGCGAGCTGAATACAATCGCAGACGTGTATTCTTGCTTGAGGGCTTAAGAAAAATAGGCATTGAATGCTTTGAGGCTGAGGGCGCGTTTTATCTTTACCCTAATATTGGCAAGTTCGGTCTTACCAGTGAGGAGTTTGCTGACAGACTTTTATATGAGCACAGATGCGCAATTGTGCCCGGCACAGCCTTTGGTGAAAGCGGTGAGGGCTTTGCAAGAATTTCCTATGCTTACTCACTTAAGCATTTAGCGCAAGCTCTTGAAAGAATTGAAGCATTTGTAAAAAAGCTAAAGGACAATAAATAATTTATATATAAAAAGAAGAATTTTTGCATTTTGCAAAAATTCTTCTTTTGTTTTATCTTTTACCTTTGAAAAAGTCTGTTAGGATTTTTGAGCATTCACCCTCAAGCACACCTTTGGTGATCTGAGGCTTAAACAGAGGGTAGTCGGTTAAATTAATCATTGTTCCAAATGCTCCTGCCTTATGGTCGGAGGCACCGTAAACAACTCTTTCCACCCTTGCATTTATTATTGCTCCTGCGCACATAGGACAGGGCTCTAAGGTAACGTACATTGTGCATCCCACAAGACGCCAGCCGCCCAATTTCTTGCAAGCCTCGTCTATCGCCTTAATTTCCGCGTGATACAGAGCGTTTTTGCCATATTCACGTGTGTTATACGACCTTGCTATAACCTCATTGTTTCTTACAATAATTGCACCAACAGGAACCTCATCCTCGTTATATGCCTTCTTTGCCTCATCAAGAGCCAAAAGCATATACTCCTCGTCCCTTGGTAAAACATCCGTCTTATTACACATATTAAATATCGGCGCGGTCCATATACTTTGGTCCGTTTAGTGCAATAAACTCTTTTCTTGCCACAATATCATCACCCAAAAGGGTTTCAAATATTCTTTGAGTTTCAAGCTCGTCGGCAGGGTTAACCTGAACAAGTCTTCTTGTTTCGGGGTTCATTGTTGTTTCCCACATCATATCTGGCTCGTTTTCACCAAGTCCCTTGGAACGCTGAATTGTGTACTTTTCGCCCTCTAATTTAGCAAGGATTTCTGCCTTTTCGGGCTCATTGTATGCAAAGTATATTTTTTCCTTCGGTCCTGTGATTTCATAAAGAGGAGACTCGGCAATATAAACCTTGCCCTCCTTGATAAGAGTCGGAAGCAAGCGATAAAACATTGTCAAGATAAGTGTTCTTATCTGGAAGCCGTCCTCGTCAGCATCGGTACAAATAATAATTCTGCGCCACTTAAGGTTATTCAAATCAAACATTGACATACCGTCCTTTGACTTGGTTTTAACCTCAACGCCACAGCCGATTACCTTAAGTAAGTCAACTATAATATCACTTTTGAAAATCTTATCATATGAGCTTTTCAGACAGTTAAGGGTTTTACCTCTTACAGGAATGATAGCCTGAAACTCTGCGTCTCTGCCAAGCTTACAGGATGTAAGAGCTGAATCGCCCTCCACTATGTATAGCTCGCGTATTTCCGGGTCCTTGGAGCGACAGGCAACAAATTTTTCAACGCTGTTGCTTAAGTCACTTGAGGTTGCAAGCTTTTTCTTAAAGTCAATACGAGATTCCTCTGCCTTTTCTCTTGAGCGCTTGTTAATAAGCACCTGATTTGCAAAGATTTGAGCCTGCGCTCTGTTTTCTGTAAAGAAAATTTCAAGCTTGCCTCTTATAAACTCGCAAAGGGCATCCTCAATAAACTTATTGGTAATTGCCTTTTTGGTTTGGTTTTCATAAGATGTTTGGGTTGAAAAGCTGTTGATTACCAAAACAAGACAGTCCTGTACGTCAACAAAGCTGATGCCACCCTTGTCCTGCTTGGTATAAAGGTTATTTTCCTTAATGTACTTATCAAGCTCACGTACAAAAGCTCTCTTTACAGCCTTGTCGGGAGAGCCACCGTGCTCAAGATAGCTGGAGTTATGGTAATATTCAAGCATTAGATGCTCAGGCTTGTTAGAAACACAGAAGGCGATTTGAGCTGTTAGCTCATACTCCTCCTTATCGGCTCTGTCCTTACCCTTAGCACTCATATCCCAAAGCTCAGTTGCGGTAAGAGCGCCTGTTCCTGTTTTTTCGTTAATGTAGTCAAGAATTCCGTTTTTATATAGGAACTCGGTCTTTTCAAATTTTCCGTCCTCGTTCTGATAGTTCAAAATAAGCTTAAGTCCTGCATTGACAACAGCCTGCTTATGAAGAACGTCCAAATAGTATTCCTTTGGAATATCGGTATCGGTAAACACCTCTAAGTCAGGGCGCCAACGGGTAAGCGTACCTGTACGCTTTAGCTTTTTGTCCTCAATCTCGGTGATTTTGAGCTTTGTTACGGGATTACCCTTTTTAAAGTGGATTTCGTATACCTTGTCCCCTTTATAGGAGAAAACATCCATAAACTCAGAGGAATATTGGGTTGCGCAAGCGCCTAAGCCATTAAGACCAAGAGAATACTTATATGCGCCCTTGTCCTTATTGTTATCGTACTTACCGCCTGCGTATAGCTCGCAGTAAACAAGCTCCCAGTTGTATCTGTTCTCTTTTTTATTAAAATCAAGAGGAACACCGCGTCCTCTGTCATCCACCTCGATGGTTCTGTCCTTATACACGGTAATGGTGATTTCCTTACCGTAGCCCTCACGACTTTCGTCGATAGAGTTGGAAAGAATTTCAAAAAAGGAATGCTTACATCCCTCAATACCGTCAGAGCCGAATATAACAGCCGGTCTTTTACGGACACGGTCTGCGCCCTTTAACGATGATATACTTTGATCGGTATATTCTTTTCTCGCCATTTCATACTCCTTCACAATTTTTAGAAAACACTTATATATATTAATATTAACACAAATATTTTATTATTGCAAGTGTAAATTTATTGACTTTAAACTTGCTATATAATATAATAAAAGCATAGGAACAAAGGAAAGGATTTTTAGGATGAAGGATTTTTTATGTAGACACAGAGTCGAGCTTTTTGCCGTAATACCGTTATCAAAATGCAAGGTTATCAAGGAATATCTCCTTACCAAAAACGGCTTTGATAACAATGCAAATGTTATAATGATGCTTTTCCCTTACAGGAGCAAAGCTACCCCCAAAAACCTATCTGTTTACGCCTCTGTAAAGGACTATCACGCTTATGTAGAAAAGCTTGCCTCGGAATTAGAGGAATACATAAAGGAAAGGCATCCGAACGCACTTTTCAAAATGTTTTCAGACCATTCTCCCATTGATGAGGTGCACGCAGCCTGTGTTAGCGGCTTGGGCTTTATCGGGGACAATGGGCTGCTTATAAATAAAAAATACTCGTCCTTTGTTTTTTTGGGCGAATGTGTAACAAGCTTAAGCCCGGAGGAGCTTGGTATGGAGTATGCAAGCGCTGAAGGTGTTTCCACCTGCTTACATTGCGGAAAATGTGCCGTGGCTTGTCCCTGTGGCTGTATAAAAAAAGCGGACAACGTGGATGAATTTAACCCAAAATCAATGTGCCTGTCTGCTATTACGCAAAAAAAGGGCGAGCTTAGTGAAAGCGAAATAAGGCTAATGCTTGAAAACAATACTGTCTGGGGCTGTGATGCTTGCCAAAACGCTTGTCCCTACACAAAAAACGCAGATTATACTCCTATTGAATTTTTTAATAAGGATGTAATAGAATACCTTGACAAAAAAGCACTTGATTCTCTTTCCGACGAGGAGTTCAAATCCCGTCCCTTTGCTTGGAGAGGTCGCAGTGTAATTGAAAGAAATGTTATTGCTTACGAAAAGGGTGGAAAAACAGAATGATTACCTTACTTTTAGGTGCGTACGGACACGGAAAAAGCACTTACATATTAGATAAGATTAAGAAAGACTATGAAAATAAGGTTCACTCCTATCTTATTGTCCCCGAGCAGCAAACCTTGATTTCGGAAAAAGAGCTGACAAGAGCCTTACCGCCCTCAGCTCAGCTATATACAGAGGCCACAAATCTTACAAGACTTGCAAACTCGGTATTCAGAAAAACCGGTGGGATTAAGTACAACTATGTTACCAAGGGCGGAAAAAATCTAATAATGTACAGGGCCTTGTGTGAGGTGCGCGATTCGCTTAAGCAATACGTTATCCCAAAGGGTCGTGAAAAAAGCTGTGTTCAGCTATTTTTGCAGGCAATCGGTGAATTAAGAGCATACAGTATAGAACCTGAAAAGCTGGAAAATGCCTTGGGTGAGCTTGAATCAGAGGATTTAAAGGCTCGCATTACCGATATATTGACTGTATGGACCTGCTACAACAAAATGCTTACAGAAATGTATGATGACCCCTATGATGATTTGCTGATGCTTGAAAAAAAGCTGGGGGAGTGTGAATATTTTAAGGGTTGTAATGTTTACATTGACTCGTTTTACGGCTTTACGAAAAGTCAGTTAGGTGTTCTTGAACGCATAATCGAGGGTGCTGAAAATGTAACTGTCGCCCTTGACTGCCCCGTTGATGCGTGCGAGGACACAATGCAATATGTAAAGATTGTGGGAACCAAGTCTAAAATTATTTCTATGTGCAAGCGTAAAAATAAAGAATATAACATTATTCCCTTTGATGTTGACTATAAGCACACAAGCGATGAAATTAAATATGTATGCAAGAATCTGTGGAAATTCGATGCGGAGCCTATCGAATCAGTAGGTGATATTTCGCTTGCACTGGCAGGTGATGAATTTGAAGAATGCGAGTACGTTTGCTCTAAAATTAAGGAGCTTATAAACCAGGGCGAAAGGTACGGAGATATTGCGATTATTGCAAGAAATACAGACACGTATCGAGGTATAATTGATTATTGCCTTGATAAGTTTGATATTCCCTACTACTTATCTGCTCCGTCAAGGCTTACCTCTAAGCCTGTTATAAAAATGGTATTTTCCGCCTTGAATGCTCTTGCGGGTATGAGGGGCGAGGACATTATTTCTTATGCAAAATGCGGATATACCGATCTTTCTCAAAGCGCTATTTGTCTTTTGGAAAGCTACATTTATAAATGGAGCATTTACGGTAAGAAATTCAAGAATGACGATTATTGGACAGCTAATCCCGACGGTTATGTGCAAAATCCTACCATAACGCAGCTAAGAGAGCTTGGCATAATACAGGATGCAAGAAGCGCTATACTGAATAAGCTTGCTATTTTGGAAAAGCCTTTCTTAAGCGGTGGCACTGTTAAGGAATGCGCTATGGCTCTTTATGAGTTTTTAGAGGCGCATAGGATAAGAAGCAAGCTGAACAGGGAAATTAAGAACGAGGACACAGCCGGTGCCCAGGAGCTTTCACAGGTTTGGGGTGCGCTTGTTTTTGCCATTGATTTGGTTGTAGATATTTGTGGGGACACATCTTGCGACATAGAGTCCTTTACTACACTTTTAAGCTATGCTATGATGGATGCAAAAATAGGAACTATACCGAGCGGACAGGATGTTGTTTCTGTGGCTGACGCTTCTCTTGTGCGAGCAAAAAACATTCGACACGTGTTTGTTTTAGGCGCTAATGAGGGCTCTTTCCCTGCTGTTATAAGCGACAATTCCTTCTTCACGGACAGAGACAAGGTGGAGCTTGAAACTGTGCAAATTGACTTATCTGCCAAAACGGATGAGCGTGGTGACGATGAGCTTTTATTCTTCAAAAACAGTATTGCCGTTGCCTCAACATCCGTAACCGTTACCGCCCTTAAAACCAATATTAACGGCAGCAAAAAGGAAGAGTCGATCGGATTTTCAAGGCTACGTGCTATTTTAAGCGGAATTAAAGCTGTTGATATTGCAAGTCTTGATATTTTAGATAAGATTTATACGCAAAAAATGGCAAGGGAGCTTTTAAGCGTTGCCAATTCGGAATTAAAGCAAGCTATTGTTGACTCCGCAGATGATATACCTGCGTCAGAGCCCTGCTTTGTTAACGAAAACGATGAGATTAGTAAGGATGTTGCCGCTGACATTTTCGGCAAAAAGCTTTACCTTTCCAAATCTCGGCTTGAAAAGTTTGCAAAATGCAGATTTGACTACTACTGCTCCTATGTTTTAAGCTTGCGTGACAACGAAAAAATCAGCTTTACCCACAACGATATAGGTACTCTTGTTCACTCTGTATTTGAGCATTTTCTAAAGCTTGACAAGGCAGAGCGCAAGGATTATACGGATGAGGAAATTCTTGAAATAGTCACAAGACTAACTGACGAATACACCTCCGCTCTTTGCGGTGTGCGCGGTCTTACCAACAAGATGAAGCACTTCTTTAACAGGCTTAAGAGCACTATTTGCGTGTTTGTCAAGGCTATGCTTGAGGAAATGAGGCATACAAAGTTCACTCCCGAATTCTTTGAAATTTCAATAAACGGAGATGGCTTTAAGGCTCCTTTGCCCTTAGAATTTGCCATAAACGATGAAAGCTCTATTATTATGACAGGTATAGCGGACAGAATTGATGTATGCAGAACCGATGACACAACGTACCTAAAAATCTTTGACTACAAAACAGGCAGTCACAGCTTTAAGCTATCGGGACTTGACAAGGGACTTGATTTGCAGATGCTTATATACTTAATGGCACTTTGCAATATGGATGATAGCGATTTTAAGAAAAATGTGCTTAAATGGACTGAAAAAATCGAGCCTGCCGGCATTGTTTACCTTACATATAAGATAAACAAGACGGATGCCGACCGAGAAATTGACATTTCATCCTTGCAGGCAATAGAAAACGAGGAGCTTGCCATAAGAGGTAAGATTTCACGAAGCGGTCTTGCCCTTGACAATGACGAGCTTAAATCCGATGATAAGCAATATGATTTGAACAAGGGCTCTTATGTGTCAAGGGACGAGCTTGATGACATATTTGAGCTTGTTAAGACTTCTATTTTATCCATAGGAGTTGAAATGCTCAAGGGCGGGGCGCAGGCGCAGCCGCTTAAGAGTGAAAATCCGTGCCGTTACTGTAAAAACGGCGCGATATGCAGAAGGAGGGTGGCAGAATGAGCAAGGTAGTTTCTAAGGCAAAAGAAAAAATCGAGTTTTCTCCAACCAATGAGCAAAGCTTGGCAATAGAACACCAAGGCTCGGATTTGCTTATTTCCGCAGGTGCGGGAAGCGGAAAAACCGCAACTCTTACAGACAGAATTGTAAAGAGAATATGCCAAGGGTACGACATTTCCCGTATGCTTGTTGTTACATTTACAAATGATGCGGCAAACGAGCTTAAAACAAGAATTGCAAAAAAGCTTTCCGAAAAGCTTTCCCTTGACCCTTCTAACTCTCATTTATGCTCTCAAATTGTTAAGGTTACAAGCGCTGACATTTCAACAATACACAGCTTTTGCTTAAAGTGCTTACGTCCTTACTTTGACAAGCTTCAGCTTGACAGCGATTTCAGAATCGGTGAGGAAAACGAGCTTAATGTAATCAGGCTTGAGGCTATGAATGAGGTTATTGATAGCTTTTACGAGGATGATGAAATAAATGAGGACTTCCTTTTGGTATCGGATTGCTATTCCGAATATACAAACGATGAGGCTCTGCCATCCTCTCTTTTATCGCTTTATGATAAGCTAAACGGCTCGGCAAAGGGGTTAGATGTGCTTTTGGAGTCAAGCGAAGCAGGTGTTGATTTTCTTTGTACCAAATACGGAGAGGTGCTTTTACGCAAAATTTCCCGTACGGTTAAAAGGTTTTTACCTATTACCGAAAAGCTGTTTGCCGAAATAGCCTCTGACGATGGAAATAAAAAATATTTTGAGCTTTTTGAGGAGTATGTTAATATCCTTGGCAGGCTTGAAAATGCTCTTCAAAAGCCATCATATATGCTCATAAAGGGTATTTTTGATGATTATGTGGGCAAAAGAGTTGCCGGCGGAAGAAGCAAAAAGCAACCGAGCGTTGATGTTGACCTGGTTAACTATATTCGCGAGGATTTAACAAAGGAGCTTAAGGGTCTTAAAGATAATTATTTTTATTCCGATGATGTAACTATTGCCTCAACCGTTGAGCAAAACAAAAAAATATGCACGGCAATTTACAAAATTTTATCTATATACGATAAGGAATACAAGGCAAAAAAGCGTAAGTATTCTCTTTGCGACTTTAACGACCTTGAAAGATATACTCTTAAGCTGTTTTATAACGAGGACGGTTCTGTTTCCAATATTGCCCGTGAAATCAGCTTAAAGTATGATGAATTATATATTGATGAGTACCAGGACGTAAACTCAATACAGGACAATATATTCAAGGCGCTTGCAAAAGACAACAGGTTTATGGTTGGCGATATTAAGCAAAGCATTTACGGATTCCGTTCAGCCGAGCCTGAGCTGTTCTCCAATTACAGAGATAGCTTTACAGAATATAACAAGGCATCGGGGAGCGACGGAAGGACAATTTTCATGTCCGACAACTTCAGGTGTGACCCGAGTGTTATTCAAATGGCTAACCATTTGTCCGATTATATGTTTTTAAACACACGGGGCTTTACTTATGTGGCAGGGGACAGGCTAAAATGCTCTAAGAGATTGCCCGAGGGCTATGTCAGTGAAAATGCTGAGCTTTGCATTATTGATAGCTCGACTATAAGCGAAGATTCGCACTTGAATGATTTAGACCCACAGGCAGAGTTTGTTGCACAGGAAATTAAGCGCCTTTTGGAAAAGGGCTTTTTACCAAACGGTGATAAGATTGAGCCCCGTCATATTGCAATTCTTTTAAGGAAAAGCTACAACAGAATTGACAGTTATATTAATGCGCTTAATAAGTACAATATCAAAAACGAATACATTCAAGAAATCAGTTTCTTTGAAAAGCCGCATATTCTTTTGCTTTTATGTATTTTAAATGCTATTGATAACCCTTCTAAGGATGTTTATTTGGCAGGTGCTATGCACTCGCAAATATGGAATTTCAGCTTAGAGGAGCTTGTGAAAATCAAAAGATATTCTCCAAGGGAATATTCTCTGTTTTCTGCCTTGAAGAATTACGGTGGTGAACAAGGGCTGACAGAAAAAATAGCAGAGCTTTTGAAAACGCTTGGTGAATATGCCAATGAAATAAGAAAGCTGAGCAGTGTGGATGCCATTTCCTTTGTTATTAACAAGACAGGCTTTATTTCAAGCTGTAACAAGGAAGAAAGGCAGGACGTAATTAAGCTTTACAATATGGCAAGAAGCTATGAAAGTAACTCTTACAAGGGGCTTTACAGCTTTTTAAGATATATTGACGATGTTGCTTCCAAGCAGGGTATTAATGAAACTGTTACAAGCGACCCGAGCAACAGTGTAAAGATAATTACAATGCACAAATCAAAGGGGCTTGAATACGAGATTTGCTTTATTTGTGACACGGACAGTGCATTTAGCAGACAAAGCTACTCTTCTCCCATGCTTTACCACAAGGACCTTGGAATTTGCGGCTATATCAGCCGTCCGGGCGGAATTGTAAAGTATGATAACATACTCAGAAAATGCGCAACCCTTGCAATTAAGGAAAGCGAGCTTGAGGAGTCCTTGCGTCTTTTATACGTTGCCATGACAAGGGCAAGGAGCAAGCTGTACATTACCGCTAATTTAACTAAGCAGAAGGAAAAGCGTGCAAGACACGAAAAATTAGCTCCTTACGCTGATGAGTACACTCTTTATTCATACGGTAACCATATTGATATTATACTTGGAGCTTGTACTTCACCACTTGACTTTTTAGATATAAAAATTATTTCAGGTGATGATATTTATGAGCTTGAAAACGAAGAAAATGTCACGACCTGTGTGGATAAAAGCAAGGTTGAGGAGATTAAGGGAGTTTTGAAGGATAGGTTTAATTTTGTTTATGAGCATAGCTATCTTGAAAAAATTCCGTCCAAGCTGAGTATTTCAACACTGTACCCTCAAATTCTTGATGATGATGAAAACAGTGAGTATGCTTACAATTATTCAATTGATACCGTTCCCAAGTTTGCTCTTGGGGAAAAGGACGGTGTAACAGGCGCTGACAGAGGTACTGCAACACACGTGTTTTTACAGTTCTGCGATTTTGAGAATTTGAGAAAAAACGGGGTGGAGTGTGAATTAAAGCGACTTGTAGACAACTCCTTTATATCAAAAAGCGTTGGCGATATAATAATTAAGGAGCATATAGAAAGCTTCATTACCTCGGAGCTTATGGCAGAGTTTTTGTGCGCAAAGGAAATTATTCGTGAGTTCAGATTTAACGTAATGCTTAATGCAAGCGAATTTTCTTCCGATGAACGGTTGAAGAATGAAAAAATTCTTGTACAGGGTGTTACTGACTGTATTTATGAAAACAGCGATGGCGAATTAATTCTTGTGGACTACAAAACCGACAAGGTAACTGAGGAAAATTATATAAGCGAGCTTACAAGAAAGCATACAACACAGCTAACCTACTACAAAAAGGCTTGTGAAATGATGTTTGAGCGTCCTATTTCCAAGGTGCTTATATATTCTGTGCCTTTGGCTAAAAATGTTGAGATTAAATAAAAAATATTCCGTTGGTCAGCCCAACGGAATATTTTTTATTTGTTAATATGTATCATTAAATTAATCTCGCAGCTTACTGCTAATAAAACGGTTATTATAAAGCCGATTAGGGTATAGGAGTTAAAAAACGCAGGGATTATTGACAGAATGACTGCTATTAAATTTAGGATTGCAACCGTTAAGCTATACCACTTTTTCTCTTTAAGGATTAGGGTGGCTGAGAGCATTAGCAAAAGCACAACCGTTAATATTCCGCAAAGGAACGGTCCCATATCACCATAGCCCCAAGGGATTAAGCTGAAATAGGAGTGGCTTGTATATCTCTCGGCATAAAAGTCTGCCCACTTAAGCCTTACTCCGTAAGGGATTATTTCCAAAATCAATGCAATTGCAAGGGATACAAGACTAACTATTTTCTTTTTCATATATGTCTCCTTTTAAAAACAGGGCTGTCTTGAATTTGACAGCCCTGTGATGACTAACATTACTGAATTTTGTAAATCCAACCGTATTTGTCCTCAATTTTGCCCCATTGAATGCCTGTTAGAGTATCGTATAGCTTCTTTGAAACCTCACCGATTTCTCCGCCGTTTACGTCGTATTCCTTATCTTGATAGCAAAGACGTCCGATTGGAGAAATTACTGCGGCTGTGCCTGTTCCCCAAGCCTCCTCAAGCTTACCGTTTTCAAGAGCGTCTACAAGCTCGTCAACAGACAAAAGTCTTTCGCTGACAGTGTAGCCCATATCCTTTAAAACCTCGATACAGGATTTTCTTGTAATACCTGGCAAGATTGAGCCATTGAGCATAGGAGTTACGATTTCGCCATTGATTTTGAACATAACGTTCATAGCGCCAACCTCTTCAATGTACTTTCTGTGTACACCGTCAAGCCACAAAACCTGTGAGTAGCCCTTTTGGCTTGCCTTTTCGCCTGCGCGGTTGGATGCTGCGTAGTTACCGCCGCATTTTGCCTCACCGGTACCGCCCTTTACCGCGCGGACATCGTCACTCTCTATCATAATTTTAACAGGGTTGATGCCCTCCTTATAATAGCTTCCGCTTGGGGATGCGATGATTATGAAGCTTGCTCTTTTTACTGTATGTACTCCCAAGCTTTCATCATTACCGAAAAGGTACGGACGAAGGTACAGGGATGTACCGAAGGAATGTGGAACAAAGTCCTTTTCAAGCTCAACAAAGGTTGTAAGCGCCTGTAAAAAGTCATTCTCGTCGATTTCAGGCAAGCACATACGGTTTGCGGAGCGATTCATTCTCTTAATATTTTCCATTGGTCTGAACAGGCGAATTTCACCGTTTTCTGTACGGTATGCCTTTAAGCCCTCGAAAATTTCAGCACCGTAGTGAAGAACTGTTGATGCGGGGTGGAGTGATATATTTGCAAATGGCACTATTCTTGCATTGTGCCAACCGATTTCACAATCGTAGTCCATAATAAACATATGGTCTGTAAAAAATTTGCCAAAGCCAAGCTCGCTTTCCTTTGGCATTTCTGTTTTCTTTGCTGCTTTTGTAATTTTAATTTCCATTTTTGCTCTCCTTGTTAATGGATTTTCTCATGTAAATAATCATAGCACATCAAAAAAAGCAAGTCAATAGTTTTTTACAAAAAATATATATTATAGGTGTTGATTATTTTGCTTCTTCGTGTTAAAATGAGTGTAGTTTAAGGTTGATTTAAGATTGACATTTTATAATCTAAAAAAACACGGAGGTTATACGGTATTGAAGCGTAGAAACAGGATTATTACATTTACTTTGATTTCAGCCCTTATATTGGCACTTGCACTTATTTTTTGCAGTTGCTCAGACGAGGGTACTTACAACGGAATCAAAAGCTCGTACATAAACGGAAACGGCGAGCTTGTGCTTAATTACACTGACGGAACAAGTGAGGTTGTTGGTGTGGTTGTCGGAAAAGACGGTAAGGACGGTGAAAACGGTCTTGACGGTCGTGATGGAAAGGACGGTCTTGACGGTAAGGATGGCGAAAACGGTCTTGATGGAAAAGACGGTAGAGACGGAAAAGACGGTGAAATAACCGTTGTGGGTGAAGCGCAAAGCATTTCTCTTGCTGCATCAAAGGCGGCAAGAAGCGCTGTGGACGTAATATGTGATGAGGGTGCCGGCTCGGGAGTTATATACAAATATAACGAAGAGGATGACGGATATTTTATAATTACAAACTACCACGTTGTATACAGCTCTACAGCAGAAATCAGCGAAAGCATTCAAATATTGCTTTACGGAAATGAATATGCTGACAGTCTTATTGATGCTTCCTATGTTGGCGGCTCTATGAATTATGATATTGCTATTCTTTATGTTGAAAACAATGATTTAATTAAGGACTCTGCCTGTGTTCCGGTAAGCGTTGCTGACTCCAACACTGTCAGCATTGGAGATACATCTATCGCCATTGGAAATTCAGAGGGCTACGGTCTTTCTGTTACAAGCGGTATTGTAAGCGTTGATTCCGAAAACCTGGAATTAACCGCTGCCGATAACAAAACAAAAATCGAGTATAGAGTCTTAAGAACCGATACTGCCATCAACCACGGAAACAGCGGAGGCGGCTTGTTTAATGACAAGGGTGAGCTTATCGGTATTGTAAATGCAAAGTCCGTTTCAACAAGCGTTGAGGGAATGGGCTATGCAATTCCTTCTACTCTTGCCTGCAACATTGCCGACAACATAATCGACAATTGCTATAAAACTGACCAAACCTGCGTTAAGCGTGCGCTTTTGGGAATCACCGTTTCATGTAGCAAATCGGTTTCCATATTTGACCCCGATACAGGGAAAATCAGCATTGTAGAAACAATTTATGTTGTTGACACTACCTCAACCTGTCTTTTCGGCGAGGGAATCAAAGCAAATGACGTTATTAAAGCGATTGTTTTGGACGGTAAAGAGGAGCTGACTGTTACACGTCAATTCCACGTAATTGATTATTTATTACAGGCTCGCGTGGGAGATACAGGCACTCTTACTGTTGAAAGAATAAATGAAGAAACAAATGAGACTGAGGAAGTTAAGCTTTCCTTTGAAATTACAAATGACTCAATTGTCGACTATAAATAATAGCTAAATAAAAAACTGACTGTGGTGTTTTCGCCACAGTCAGTTTTTATTATTTTAAAAGCTCATCTATTTCATTAGCGGTATTTACAATGTAGGTTGCTCCTGCTTCCTTTAGCTCCTTTTCGTCTCCGTAGCCATAGGTAACGCCTATGGAGTCTAAGCTATGCTTTTTTGCGCCGTTTATATCAAAATGTCTATCCCCTACCATTATTATTTTGCTTTTGTCCTTTTCGCAACAAAGCTCTAAGGCATATTCCATAACTGCGTCCTTTGTAGCTCTTGACTTTTCGTCTGCGCTGGCAGCAGCCACATAATCAAGATACGGTAGAAAGCCTTTAAATTTAACTATTTCTTTAGCAAAGTTTTCAGCCTTTGAGGTTGCTAAGGCTAACTTATAGCCCTTTAATTTCAGGCTTTTTAAAAGCTCTATTATTCCGTCGTACATTACGCATTCATAAACGCCCTTTTCCTTATAGTATTCTCTGAAATACTCAATGGCTTTATCGGTTTCGTTCTCGTCAAAGCCGTAAAACTCGCTAAAGGATTGGAAAAGCGGCGGTCCTATAAACTTAAAAAGCTCGTTTCTTGACGGTGGGGTTATTCCCATTTTTTCAAGTGCGTAGGCAACGGAGCTTGTAACGCCTATGCCCGAGTCAATTAACGTTCCGTCTAAATCGAATAAAACGGTTGTGTATTTTTTCATTATATTCCCTCTGTTATTGGTTCTTCTAAATCAATTGTTAAATCAATTGCCTCATATGTTGTATCAACGATATTGCTTTCGCCTACAAGTTCCTTAATACCGAGCTTTCCGAGCATTGATAAAACAGACGGGGACATTCCGCAAAGAATTACCTTTACGTTTTCCTTTCTTAAATGCTCGATATGCTCATAAAGCGCAGTTGTGCCCGAGGTATCTATGGAGCTGACACCGTCTAAGGAAATTACAAGCTCGTTTATTCCCTGCAATTCCTCTTTAAATACCTTTTCAAGCTTGCCGATGTTTGCAAAGAATACAGGGCCCTTTATATATATTATTTTGGTTGTGTCCTTTGTTACCGAGCCATATTTTTCCTCATCAACGTCCTTAACGGTAATTGTGGAGCTTGATGAGCGGTAAATGTAGATAAAGGCAGATAAAACTATACCTATTATAATTGCAATTGTTAAATCGAATACGATAGTTGCAATCATTGTTGCCAAAAACTTAATAATTCCGCCAACGAATTTTTTGGAGAAAATTGTTTTGATTTCGCCCCATTCGTTCATTCTCCAGGCTGTAACCATAAGAACTCCTGCTAAGGCAGACAACGGAATTTTTGCCATAACGGGACCAAGCAGGAACATTGAAATAAGAAGTCCTATGGCGTGAATAATACCGCAAAGACGTGTTTGCGCGCCTGACTTAATTGCTACGCTTGTTCTTGCAATTGCGGCTGTTGCGGGAACTCCGCCAAAGAACGGAACTATTACATTGCCAACGCCCTGTGCAATTATTTCCTGGTTTGCGTCAAATTCCTCGTTCTTCATTTTAGATGCGCTTGCACCGCACAAAAGGCTCTCGATTAATGCAAGGGCGGCTATACTGAAGGCAGGAGATATATATGAGCCGAAGCTACTCCAATCAATTTGAGAAAGCTGAAAGCGTTCATCAAGAATAAGCTTTTGTGGGATTTGACCTACAAGTGCGATTTTATCTCCAAAGCCAAATATAATTGATATAATGGTTGCAACTATTATTCCTACAAGTGAGGATGGCACCTTTGACCCCCATTTTTTAGGCCAAACAATCATTATTAAAACAACGATTGCACCAATTAGCAAGGCTCTCCAGTTTAAATTAAAGCCATTTGTAAAGTATGAGCCGATTTTTTCAATTGGGTTTGCACCAACCGAGGTTGTGCCGAAAAAGTTATCAATTTGGCCTAAGGCTATTGTTAAGGCAATGCCTGAGGTAAAGCCTGTAATAACGGGACGCGGTATCATTGAAACAAGTCTGCCAAGCTTGAACACTGCACACAGTAAAATTATAATTCCTGCAAGAACGGAAACAACAAATACGGACTGCATTCCGCCGCTTGAGGCAACTATACCGACAAGAATAGCGGACATAGCGCCTGTTGGGCCGCTGATTTGATATGATGCGCCTGCCAAGGCACTCATTACAAGGCCTGCTATTATGGCGGTTACAAGTCCTGCCTCAGCAGTTGCGCCACAGGCAACGCCAAAGGCAAGGGCAAGTGGTAAGGCAACGGCGGTAACGGTTAAGCCTGCCATTAAATCCTTTGAAAGCTTTTGAAGATTGTAGCCGGAAAACTCACTTTTCAGCTTGGCTACATATGATTTGAAAAACATTGATGATAAACCTCGGTTTCTTTATAATTATTTTAACGATTATATATTTTATCACTCTTTTTATAAATGTCAATATTATATGAGAAAAAAGCTACCAAAAAA